>NZ_FJND01000006.1:0-144174 GCF_900067165.1 Trichococcus sp. ES5 | reverse complement strand
ACCAGTTCCGCTTCCTGTTCATCTGTCAGCCGTGAAGGTCGTCCGCTTTGTTTTTTGGAGACTAAACCTTGGATTCCATTATGGCAGTAATTTTTCACATAGTGGCTGACAGTATGCTCGTCGCGGCCGATGGTGTGCCCGGCTTCTTTCCGGGTGCGGCCTTCGAGAACCAACTTGACTGCCAGGCAACGCTCGTACAACCGGCGGTTGTCTGTCGTAGTCATCGCTTTTTCCAATTCACGGATTTGACGTTCTGTTTCCATGTTCCCCACTCCTCAAGTGTTTTCTTTAGTATACGCCTACAGGAGGAAAAACGAATGCAATTTAACTCAATTTATATATCATCATTTCAAATCCATGTCAAACAGATTTTGAAAAAAATGTATCGGATTACCGAGGAACTAAACTTTACCACAAAAATGTAAGCCTTGTCAACACAAGCGTATCAGCATCCTTATGGATCCGACATCCAATTTTGAATTGTTTAACAACTAACTTTTTTGGTTGTGCTGCTCCAGAGAAGCCCTCCTCTCCGGAAGTCCTGACAAGATCGATTCGAATTCCTCCGCCCTTAGGGTTCTGAACTGCTACACAAGAAAAAAAGCGGACAACGAATTGTCCGCTTGAAGTAATTTACATCTTATAATCTGTCGTTTAATTCCTTAGCTAATTCTTCAAATCCAGGTTTGCCAAGAAGTGCAAACATATTCTTTTTGTAAGCTTCTACACCTGGTTGGTCGAATGGATTCACGCCGTTCAGGTAACCGGAGATGCCTACGGCGATTTCAAAGAAGTACACTAGATAACCTAAAGAATAAGCATCCATTTCAGGCATAGTGACTAACAAGTTCGGTACGCCGCCGTCTGTATGAGCCAACAATGTTCCTTGGTAAGCTTTTGTGTTTACGAAATCAACGTCTTTACCTTCAAGATAGCCTAAACCATCTAAATCTTCTGCACTTAAAGGAATATCTATTGTTTTGCGTGGCTTAGCAACTTTAACGACTGTCTCAAAGATATTTCTTTGTCCATCTTGGATAGATTGGCCGATTGAGTGCAAATCTGTCGAGAAGTTCGCACTGGTTGGATAAATTCCTTTTTGGTCTTTACCTTCAGACTCGCCGAATAATTGTTTCCACCATTCTGAAAGGTATTGCATACCTGGCTCATAGTTAGCCAAAATCTCAGTCACTTTGCCTTTACGGTAAAGGATGTTGCGGATAGCCGCGTACTGGTAAGCAACGTTGGTTGTCAAATCAGGATTCATGTATGCTTCACGGGCATCAGCAGCACCTTGCATCAACGCATCGATATCAGCACCGCTGACAGCGATCGGAAGAAGGCCAACTGGTGTCAACACTGTGAAACGTCCGCCGACATCATCAGGAATTACGAAAGTCTCGTACCCTTCCATGTCTGCTTCATGCTTCGCTGCTCCTCTTGCTTTGTCTGTGGTAGAGTAAATGCGTTTTACTGCTTCTTCTTTACCATATTTTTTGATCAACAATTCTTTGAAGACACGGAAAGCGATCGCCGGTTCAGTTGTTGTACCTGATTTTGAAATCATGTTAACTGAGAAATCACGATCTCCGATCACTTCGATCAAGTCAGCTAAATACGTTGAGCTGATGCTGTTGCCTGCAAAGAAAATTTGTGGTGTTTTGCGGTCTGCAGTTGTCTGAACGTTGTAGAAAGTGTTGTTCAGGAAGTCAATTGCAGCACGGGCGCCTAAATAAGAACCACCGATACCGATAACAACCAAAACTTCTGAATCGGATTGGATTTTTTTCGCTGCCGCTTTGATGCGCGCGAATTCTTCTTTGTCATAATCTTTTGGCAGATCAATCCATCCAGTGAAATCGTTCCCTGGGCCTGTACCTTCACGAAGCGCTTTGTCAGCGGCTGTTACTTGGTACTGGATGTAGTCCAATTCATGTTGTGCAAAAAACTTCAAAGCTTTAGAGTAATCAAATTGAATATGTGACATTTAATATCCTCCTAATTTGTTTTTATAAAATGACTATTGATGGGAAATAAGGCACCTTAATGGTAGATAGGTACACTGTCCAATTCCAAATCAGTAAGTATTTCCGAGATTTCTGAAGATTTTTTCCATGCGAACTTGCCGGGTTCATTCAGCAAGCTGTCCAAATCAGAAGGTTTTTCTAATGAATCGAAAACAAACAAAGGCATGTTTTTGCCATTTCCTCTCATGTTCGTCAAGTCAAGCAATCGCAACGACTCAGATTCAATGCCAATATGCGCCAGTAACACTTCCATTATGGATCCTAAGGGAGATTTTCCACTTTCGGATAAGTTCACATTAGGTAGGCTGTAGGTTCCGTTTTCTGTATTGACCAGAAAGTACGTCTCCTCTGCATCATTTGTGACCATAACAGTCCCTGCCACTATGTTTTCTTTTATCATCATGAATGTCCCCTTTCATCGGAAGTCGTATAGACAGGATTATTTCCCGTCGATTTCCTAACTTTCTCGTCTTCTTTGGCCTCTTCGATCCAGGTCGGCATCATTTCTTTCAATGTCTCAAAACCGATTTGCGGTAAGTATCTTCTTTTTCTTTTCTTTCTTTTTGCCGGATAACACGGTGTGGCCAACTTTTCCATAGCCCTGAGAGACAGGCTGATTTTCCCTGTGTACTCATCAATGTCTATAATTTTGGCTTCTACTTTATCATCGATCTGAATGAATTCGTCCAGGTTGGTCACATATCCATGCCTACACTCGGATATGTGGATCAGGCCTTGCGTATTCTTGTCCAATGAAATAAAGACACCATATGATTGGATACCTGTTACATTGCCTTCAATTATGTCTCCGATTTTATATTCCATTTTCATCCATAATTCCCCTCACAGTACCGAATAATTATACCACGTGCCTAAATGAAAGGATAGAATTTCTGATGCAACTTTAATCAGAAGCAACTCTTAGGCGGCTTTGTGATCCCTACTCTGAAAACACTCCAGCAATGTCAGGAGTGACGGAAATAGGATAATCTCATTCAAGTAGAAAAAGGGGCACTCTTTCAGCCCCTACTATTACTATTATAGAATCGTAATGCTCTCGATGACAACGTCTTCGACAGGTTTGTCTTGAGCGCCTTTTTTCACGCCTTCGATAGCGTAGACCGTGTCCATGCCCGCTTCCACTTGTCCGAATACGGTATGTTTTTGATCCAACCAAGGCGTTCCACCGTTTGCAGCATACGCTTCAACGATTTCTTTAGGCCAGCCACCCGCTTCCAATTGGGCTAACATTGTCATCGGCACTTCTTTTGCAGTTACGATGAAAAATTGGCTTCCGTTTGTGTTCGGACCAGCATTAGCCATCGACAATGCACCATTGAGGTTGAACAGATTCATTGAGAATTCATCTTCAAAAGAATCTTCCCAAATGCTTGATCCGCCCATGCCCGTTCCTGTAGGATCGCCACCTTGGATCATGAAGTTGTCAATGACACGGTGGAAAATGATGCCGTCATAATAGCCGCTTTCAGCCAAACCTAAAAAGTTCTCGACTGTTTTCGGCGCCATGTCAGGGAATAAACGGATAGTGATATCCCCTTTATTTGTTTTCATAATGACTTTCTTATCGTTTTCTGTTGGTTGTAATTGTGGAAATAAACTCATTATTCATCCTCCTTTTTTTACATTTTACCACAAGATGCAAAAGATTAGTCCTCTGATTCTCCAAAAATGAAAATTCAATCCGTTTTTTCTTTTTCATTAGGTTGTATCTATCGATTCATGTTATCATAAATGGAAAGTAGATATTTAAGTGAAGGATGAAAAATAATGATGATTTTCGAGAATTTCCCCCTAATTTGTTCCCTGGCAGCTATCATGTTCACCCAAGCTTTAAAATATCCGATTGCAATCTTTTCAAAAGACAAGAAAACTTCTTTGTCGATTGTTACTACTACAGGGGGAATGCCCAGTTCCCACTCGGCGGCCGTCAGTTCGCTGATAACGGCGCTTATTCTGCAATACGGCATCGGCTCCGGTTATGTAGCCATCGCTACAACTTTTGGCGTCATCGTCATGTTCGACTCGATGGGAGTCCGTCGCCAGAGCGGCGAACAAGGGATCGTCCTCATAGATGCCATCAAAGAGTTGACCCGCTTGTCACTCAAGTTCCCGAAAAACGAACAGGAATTAATCGCTGAGGAAGCGGAGGAGAAAATCTACCCTGAAGAAATGGCCGTAAAAAAATACCTTGGGCACAAACCTTCGGAAGTTTTTGTCGGACTGCTGACGGGTATTTTTGTGACATTCATCGTCAGAATGTTCTACGAACAAATCTGATACCGCTCCGGGCGACATTTCGCCCGGAACATAAATAACGGAGGAAGAAAATTGACAGATAAAGAAATATACGACATTACCATTATCGGCGGCGGCCCTGTCGGCATGTTCACGGCATTCTATGCCGGCCTGCGGCAAGCCAAAGTCAAAATCATAGAAGCCCTACCCCAGCTCGGCGGCCAACCCGGCATGCTCTATGCTGAAAAAAATATATACGATATCGCAGGCTATCCCGCTATTTCCGGCGGCGACCTCGTAACGAACCTGAAAGAACAGATGGACCGCTTTGACACAAAGCTGGTTTTCGGTGAAGAAGCGTTTGAACTCGAAAAAAACGCAGATGGTATCTTCGAAATTCAAACGACCAAAAATCGCCACTATTCGAAAGCAGTGATCATATCCGCCGGCAATGGCGCTTTCCGGCCGAGGAAATTGGAAATCGAACACGCAGATAAGTACGAAAATACTAATCTGCACTACTTCGTGAACAACATCGAAAGTTTCCGCGACAAGACGGTTGCCATCTGCGGCGGTGGCGATTCGGCAGTGGATTGGGCCTTAACTTTGGAACCTATCGCTAAAAAAGTCTATCTGATCCATCGTCGGCCGCAATTCCGCGCCCAAGAACACAGCGTTCATCTACTGCAAGAATCGTCCGTTGAGATCATGACACCTTTCGTTCCTATCAGTGTCAACGGAAACGATGCGTTCTTGACGAGCGTAACCCTTCAGGAAGCCCGCAAGGATAATACGTTGGAATTAGACATCGATGACTTTTTGATCAATTATGGCTTTTCGTCTTCTATCGGCGGCATGAAGAAATGGGGATTCGAGGTTCAAGGAAATGCAGTTGTCGTGAACTCGAAGATGGAAACCACCATCCCTGGCGTTTATGCTATCGGAGACATCGGTACCTATTCCGGAAAAGTAAAACTGATCGCCACTGGATTCGGAGAAGCCCCAATAGCCGTCAACAATGCGATGGCCTACATCAATCCGGACACCCGCGTGCAACCGATGCACAGTACCAGTTTATTCTAGATTTTATGGAGGACTGTCTCTTTCAGAGATGATCCTCTTTTTGCTTGTAGGCATGGATAATTGGCCGATATCCATCTTTTTTCGCACCCCAGCATCCGAAAAGGTGAATACTTGGCCTTTATTCATGTTCCGTTCATCACACGTATAACCGACCCAATCGAAGGTGCTTCCATACAGCTTATGTCGCAGTATGCGAACGAATATAACTAAATAAAGCAGCCTCAAAATAAAAAGAGAGCACCTTTTTTTTACTTCCCCAGGCAGCCTCTCTTCCAAATCCAACCGTGTAGTGCAAATAATGAATCAAAAATGCCTCTTCTTTTGTTTTCACTTGTCATTCCTCTATAATAAAAGTATCAAATACGAATCCAGGAGGAATTTATATGGTAAAATCAGGCAGCGAGTTGCATGCACGAGCGGTAGCTTTAACAGAGGAACGAGGTGTGAGCGTCGAAGATATTGCAGACCTCGTTTTGCATCTCCAAAAGTCGTATGTAGAAAACTTGACTCTGGAGGAATGCATCGAGAACGTTAAGGCCGTGTTCCTGAAACGGGAAGTTCAGAACGCGATCATCACGGGTATCGAAATAGATAAACTCGCCGAATCGGGGAAACTCTCACAGCCATTGGCGGATATTATCCTGAACGACGAAGGGCTCTACGGCATCGATGAGATCCTTGCCCTTTCCATCGTCAACGTATACGGGTCCATCGGCTTTACGAACTACGGATACATCGACAAAGTAAAACCTGGCATCCTGCAGAAACTGAACGACAAATCCGATTCAGAGTGCCACACTTTCCTTGATGACATCGTCGGTGCCATCGCCGCCGCAGCCGCCAGCCGCATCGCCCACGACAACCCAAACAAAAGCGACATAATGAAATAGAGTGTGATGATTCGCGGGAGGGGATGAACACTAAGAAGCTATTACGAGAACGGCCGCTTTTTGGCCGTGACGTAATAGCAGCTTAGGCGGAATCCCCTGCGAATCAGAACACGTTTTAGAGAGTGTGATGATTCGCGGGAGGGGATGAGCACTAAGAAGCTATTACGAGAACGGCCGCTTTTTGGCCGTGACGTAATAGCAGCTTAGGCGGAATCCCCTGCGAATCAGAACACGTTTTAGAGAGTGTGACAAATCCCGGAGAGAAATCGAGCACTATCCAAAACAAAAACGAGCCTGAATTGCCATCATAGTAGATAGCAGTTCAAGCTCGTTTGCTTTATGTTGTTTTCACTTTTCTGCGTACCCAGAAGTACACTAGCACAAGCACCAGTTCAAGCAGCACGAAGACCAGCACAAAGCAGTGCATGAAGAAGTCTTGCGGCAACGCAAGTATGATCGGGTCTGTCCGCGCATCAAATATCCAGGCATCATTATTGAAGAAGACGCCGTGAAAAGCCACAAACAAACGATCAAAGTTCATGAAAATAATTGCCAAAGCCGCCAATGGAGCTGCGATCATCAGCCGTAACGGATTCATCATGCGCCAGTATCCCTGCTCTTTTTTCACCATCCGCAAAAATAAGCCGGTCGCAACAGCCGACACACCCAGTATGGCGTAATCCAGCAGAAAAAGCCGTTTAACCTCATAAAAATGGAATAATCCACTTTCGGATGCCGGAAAATCAGGCATCTTCAACTCCGTGATCCATGGCAAATTCAGATACCGCATCAAGATCCGATAGTTATCCAAAATGATGTCTTTGGATAATCCAGTCATTTGCTCTATGTTCAAGTAATCAATATCAAAGCTGTAAAGCGGTGTAAAGTTTATCGTAAAAGCAATACTCGCACTCAATACCAGTAAAAACATGGCTACATAGCCAAAAAAATATTTCAGTTTTTGCCCCATCTCTACACTTCCCACTCGGACAGATCATTCACGATGTAGGTCGGTTGCTCATCCTTGCCTTCAATGTCCACCCGTTGCGAGAATCCGGTCAGGACCATCAATGTGTCGACACCATAATGGACGCCAGCCAGAATGTCTGTATTATAGTTATCCCCGACCATTATGACTTCATCTTTCTCCAACTTCATCCGTTTGATGGCTCCTGCCATGATGGTTGGATAGGGCTTTCCGATGATAAGTGGTTCTTTCTGGGTGCAAGCCTTCAGAAAGGCCGTCAACGCACCTGCACCTGGAATAAAACCTCGTTCTGTCGGCAAATTGGTATCAGGGTTCGTCGCAACAAACTTAGCCCCTTGTTGGATCGCCAAACAAGCAGCCTCCAATTGTTGGTAGGTAACCCCCCGATCCAACGCCTGCAGGACAAAATCAGGATGCTCATCCACCATTTCAAACCCAGCTGACTGCACTTCTTGCTTCAATGATGCTTCACCGATGACAAGAACCTTTTTACCGATGTTCCATTCACTCAAGTGATCCAATGCCGCCATTGCGCTCGTATAGATGTGGTCTTCCGTCACATCAATCTGGAAGTTTTTCAAAAGGTTCTCTTTTACCTCCGCGGCTGTCTTGGTTGCATTATTTGTGACGAACAGGAACGGAATATTTTTATCCTGAAGTTCTTTGACGAAAATTTCCGCTGTCGGGATGCGCTCGGCACCTTTGTAGACGGTTCCGTCCAGATCGATTAAATAACCTTTATACTTTTTGATGATATTCTCCTCCTGATCATTGCTCAATCTTTTTGATTTGGAAACTTTTCTTCTGTCCTTTAGCAGATTTGGTTGTCGTAGCCTTTGGTTTATCCTTTGGTTGTGGATCCTTATCGTTCACATCTTTGATAACAAATCCTTTTTTCTTCGGTTGAGTTTTCGGTCTTTCGGCATTTTTTATTTCCTTATTTTTGTTCGTTTGGGCCGGAGTATGGTTTGGCTTGGCAGCCGCTTGAGCAGTTGTATCGGCCGGCAGTTCTTCCCTGTTTGCTTCACGATTTTTCCGTTTACGATTGCGCTTCGTTTTTGTGATTTTTTCTTTGTCCGCGCGTGTTTTTTCAATCACGAAATAGGCACAACCAAAATTGCAGTACTCATAGAGATAATCCTCCAAAAAGCTGATTTTCTTATCTTGAGCAACCTTACTGTTGTTGTTTCTGTAAAAACCCTTCAGACGCAGCTGATCATAGCCCCAATCCCCAACGATATAATCGTACTTACTCAAAATGGAGGTATATCTTCCAGCTAACGCTTCAGGATCAAAGCCTTCACGGTGATCAATGCTCAATTCGTATTCTTGGGTACCCACCAACAGACGGTTACCGTCCAATAACTTAACAATTTCTTCTTCTTTGTGGTCGTTCTTTTCCGACCCAGTATCATCAGCAATAGTTTCCAGCAAGGAGTCTACTTGCGTTTTCAATGCCTCATCCACTATTTCTTTTTTATCCACGATAGCACCTCACATTTCTCTCATTATGAGAAATTTATTTTCCAAATGCAGACCGAACACATCCCTTAGGAAATACGGGAACAGCAGTCGGCTGCGGCCTTCGTTTTCAATTGTCGGGAAATAGCTGATGTAACGGAAATGGTCCACCGTCACAAAGGTGATGTCTTCCTCATCGGAAATCTGCTTACCTCCCACTATCACGTGGTTGGTGAGCGGATCAACTTCGAACCCCCGGTAGCAGAGCTCCCCGAAAATCTTTCCCCGGAAACCCATGCCGGTTATTTCCTTCGTCATCAGTTCTTCACGTTGCGATTCCATTTCCTCGATCATAGCTTTAAAATCCCGTCCTGTCAGCGTGCATTCCAGCAAGCGCATCGGATGCGGAAGGATTTGATGCAGATGGTTTTTGGTGATGATTCCTTTCGGTAGATCCTCCAAGAACAGTCCGGAGTTCAGGATAGCAAATGGCGTACCGGCATATTCACTCACCGCGTCCAAACCCAAAAGTAATAAATCATTGATATGGCCTTCATCTGCTTTCAATTTAACTGGATTATCCGCAATCGGAATCGCAGACAGGAGATTCTCTCCGCGTTCTTGCAGTTCCTCGACTTCCGCACGATCGCCAGTTTCTTTCGGAAGAGTAGCTGCTTCAATCAACTCGGCTTTTCGATCCAAAATCCTGTCGGAATCATAACTGACCGTGACATGCCCGATGTATTTCCCGAACTTACCAGCCCCCAACAATAGGGACTCATCCACATGCTTACCTTCCGGAAGTACATGATGCGTATGCGCTCCAATGATGATTGGAATGGAGCGGTACATTTCGCCGATATGGATATCCTCGATGATGCCGACGTGCGACAGTAGGATGATCAAATCAACGGACGGCGCTACTTTCAACAATATTTTTGGCAGAACTTCATCCGATTCCTTCGGGTCCCAACCGTTCGGAACATAGCTGAGATAAAGAGGTGCCGTCAAGCCGATGATCCCAACCTTCAGACCGCTGGACAAAGTCTTGATCAGATATGGTTGCGCCCAAGTTGGCAGAGCATCCGTTTCCGGATCGTAGAGATTTGCCAAAACGACAGGAAATTCGGCATCATCGTACAATTCGTCCAACTGGCGTTTGTCGTTGCCGATCCCTTCATTGTTGCCGATTGTCACGGCGTCGAAGGGAACCTGGTTCAGCAATTCGATGTTTGCTTTGCCGTTGGTGGCCTCCGTTAAAGGGTGCACCCTGTCGCAGGCATCACCTATGTCGAAAAGCAGGACTTCTTCTCCGTTCATTTCATGGAAAGCTTTCTTTTCCAACAAAAAGCGTCGGATCTTCGGCCAATTTTCAAAATGCGAATGCAGATCATTGATATGGTAGATGTGCAAATTCTTCATGATACGTTCTCCTTTTCCGTTGACAAAGAGGAACGTGCTTCATTCATCTTTCTCTTTAGTAATCTCTTCAACTTTGGCGTGCGCTGCAATCATCAGGTCGGCAGGACTGAGCTCAATCTGCGTACCGCGTTTTCCCCCGGATACGAGCACGCTCTTTTCATCAAGGATATGATGCGACAAATAGGTAGGAAAAGCCTTTTTCATCCCGATCGGCGAACAGCCGCCCCGGATATACCCGGTGGTCGCTTCCAGATCCTTCAAAGGCAGCATTTCGATCCGTTTATTGCTGCTGACTTTTGCAAAAGCCTTCAGGTCCAGTTCGTTCTGCGCCGGGATGACCCCAACGACAACACCTGTCTTATCGCCGACCGCTACAATGGTTTTGTAGACCGCGCCGGCATCCTGACTCATTTTTTCAAGGACGGACAGCGCATCGAGGTGGTCCTCCGACCAAGCGTATTCGTGGACTGTATAGGAGCACTTCTGTTTATCCAACATGCGCATCGCATTTGTTTTGGTTATTTTCTTATTTTTCACTGTCATCTTTCCTTTTTGTCTGATAATGCCTATTTTACCATATGTATAGGGATTGCATCCGGAAAAAGTGATGGTTCCTGCATAAAAAAGCGCAAAAAAGGGACTTCCCAGCGCAATGCTGCGGCAGTCCCTGATATTTTGACGCTGGATTCTGATTAGTGCTCCAAGTTTTCGGCATGGAGCCCTACTCGTTTGGCCAAGTCAATGAACGTTTCTACTTCTTTATCTGAAAGGACAGAAAATATATCTGCGATATACGCAGCATGCAATGGGAAAATGCGGTCCATCAATTTGCGTCCTTCTTCGGTAATGGCTGTAAAAATAACACGGCGGTCAGTTGCACATGGGATGCGTTGCACTAGCCCTTTGCTCTCTAATTTATCGACAACGTACGTCAAACTGCTGCTGGCTAGCAAGACTTTCTTTCCGATATTTTGGATCGGTTGCTCTCCTTTATGATACAACAATTCCATCACGGCAAATTCAGAAAAATTCAAACCTTGCTTCATCATATCTTTCTTCAGTTTGTCCTGTACATGTTGGGATGATTTAAATAACACAGTAAGGGCCTTCAAAGTATCGCGATCTGTTGCAGACATCGTAACACCACCTCCCTTTAATATTTCGATTTCGAAGTAATAATAGCACGAAAGAAAAAGTTTGTCAAAATATACAAACGTTTGCATGATCGGAATAATAGCAGAATGTTTCATAATTGGGGAGCAGAATCCAAGGCATAAACACACTGATTCCAAAAACGGCAAACAGTGAACCCAAAATTACAAGAGATGTATTTTTCATAATAGCTGCTTCTCGGTGATGAATCAGGAATTCCCTAATACACACGTTCAGCCAAATGTACTATACTATCTGAATAGCATATCACAAACAATCTTCATTACGAGGATATTGTTAACTATAAGCAATAAAAATCACCTGGTTTTTGCCAGGCTTGAAGGAGACTATCCATTTGAAAAAATACCTATACATCGGCATGGGTTTCTTGACTTTCGGTCTCGGGACTGTCGGGATGTTCTTGCCGTTCCTGCCTACAACTGTCTTCTATCTGCTGACCGGCTTCTTCTGGGTCCACAGTTCGGACCGTTTGCATAAGCAATTCGTCGAATCGGAAAAATACAAGCAATACATCGAGGAGCCATTAGTGAAGAAAAACATCACGAACCCAGGAATGGTCCGGATGTTCGTGATGATGCTCTTTGTCTTTGCGATCCCTTTTGCGCTAACCGACAGCACGTTGTTGCGCATTGTACTGATAATCGTATACTTGGCCCACCTGATCGGATTGACCTGGCATTTGCGGTTCAGGAAATCGAAAAAAATGTAATACCAGCAATTTACTTCGATAAATATTCAATCGCCTTGCGGTATTTCTCTGCCCGCTCCCTGTCCTTTTGGGTGATCTGCTCCAAACGGCTCAAATCCGAATTGTGCTTCAGGTCCGCCAGCTTCGACGACATTGTCCGGCAACCCCCTCGCCAACAATTCACTGGCCGTCACGTCCGTGTCCTCGATGATGTCATGCAGCAACGCAACTGCCTTCTCTTCATCCGTCGTCATCTCTGCAGCCACTTGCAAAGGATGCAGGATATAATCCAGTCCGGCTTTATCCGTCTGTCCGGCATGCGCCGCTTTCGCTATTTCAAACGCCAATTCTTCCAACATGATGGCACCACCTTTCTCATCCATTATAATCGACTTTACTGCAAAATAAAAAAGGAGCAGCATGAAGTTTATGTCAGTAACTTAAACAACTTGACAACTGTAAAAATGCGGGGCTGAGATTGTCGCATATTGCTCGCGTATTCGACAATTGCAGTGCGATGTGGAAGCAATTTGCCGAAAGTTTCTCGACATTCGACAATCTCGGCCCGATGTGGAAGCAATTTGCCGAATGTTCCTCACCTATTCGACAATTTTTGGCCCATTTTACTGAGTAGTTTGCTTTCCTGGGAATTTTTTGCTTGTCAGAACTGAAAGAGACAGTGGATACGAGTGTATTTATCTCCCGTTTCCACTGTCTCTTATTTTAAATACCCTTAAGTTAATGACGCTGAGCGTGAACAGCTTTTTTTGTTATTTATACTTCAGTTTTGAGATCAAAATGACTAAGGCCAAGCAGAAAGTGACGACGTTGGCGACGAAAAGCGCCATATCCCCGATGTTGTATCCGTGCACCATCCATAAGAAGATACCTGTCACTGACATGAGATACATACCCAGCGAAATGGCCTTCGTGTCCTTTGTCTGCAAAACTTTGATCACCTGCGGTAAAAATGCCAATGTTGTCAATACGCCTGCGATTGATCCAATCATGTTCTTTTCCCCCTGTTTTGTATGTTTATTTTAGTTTATAGAGTAAGTAGTCCAGACAGTCGATTGCCTTCTGGTCCTCATGGATTTTATCCAATAAGCTGTGCCTGTGTTTCTTCAGTAACTCTAGCTGTTTTGGTTGCTCGTTCGTTTGCCGACAGTGAAGGAAAGCAGAGATGGTTTCCTTCGTGCAAGCGGCATCCTTCAGATTTCTGATCAGCATTTCTTCAGTTATGTCCATTCGCCCCACCCCTCTTGAGAATAGAATACAGCGAATCAGCAAGAACATCAAATACCTATACCAGATACCTTGACATACTTGAAAGGCATAGCAAAGAGCGTTAAAATGGTACTGAAGGAGTGGAAGACATGGAAATAAGAGTGTTGCAGTATTTTTTGACAATCGCAAGGGAACAGAGCATTTCAGGAGCGGCAGAATTTTTGCATATTACGCAACCGACCCTTTCCAGACAAATGAAGGAACTGGAAGAGGAACTCGGTAAGCAGCTTTTCATCAGGGGTAACCGGAAGATCACTTTGACGGATGACGGTATGTTGCTGAGAAAACGGGCTGAGGAAATCATCCAGCTTGTGGAGAAAACCGAGTCGGAAATGAATGCGGACACTACTGAATTCAGTGGCGACATTTATATCGGCGGTGGCGAAACCAAAGGCGTGCGAATCATTACGCGCGCAATCAGCAAAGCCCAATCGAAGCACCCGCTGCTCAAATTTCATCTGTTCAGTGGTAATGCCGAGGATGTCACGGACCGTTTGGATAAAGGTTTACTGGATTTTGGGGTTCTTGTGGAGCCAACGAACATGTCCAAATATGATTTCATCAAACTGCCGACAAAAGATAACTGGGGTGTCCTGATGAGAAAAGAGAGTCCAATGGCTGTTTTGGAAAGCATCACACCGAAGGATCTGAGAGGTAAGCCGGTCATCTGCTCGAACCAGCTTCTGGTCAAAAATGAAATCGCCGGCTGGCTCGGTGGCAATGAACGCAGCCTGAATATCGTCACAACCTATAACCTTCTATATAATGCCTCCTTGCTCGTGGAAGAAAACAGTCATTATGCGCTGTGCTTGGATGGCATCATCCATACCGGTGAGAGCAGCGATTTGTGCTTCCGTCCGTTGGAACCGCGGCTTGAGGTCGGGCTTCATTTTGTATGGAAGAAATATCAAGTGTTTTCAAAAGCCTCGGACTATTTCTTAAGGTTGGTGCAGGAAGAGGCTCAGAGACAAGTCGACCGTTGATTTTCGGATGATTTGTCTGATTGATTTCGCCAGCTCCGGCGACGAGTATCCTTAGCGTAGGTGAAGGCTGTGATCAATTGGCCAGCTCCGCTCAGCCATCATTCGCCGGAGTTGCATACTTAATTCATGTCTTATCACCGCTGGAGCCTTGCCTCGCCGGTGGTAAGGAACCCCACGCAGCCTATTCGTTCAAAATAAAAAGCCCAAGTCTATCTATTGCGACTTGGGCTTTTTATTTTTTTAGTGAATCAAATGATGGTGGTATCAAAACTGATGCTGGCAGGATTGATTAAGGTATCGCCGACAGGGCAATGTGATTCAACAAACTCTACGAAATGATTGATTTCCTCTTCGGTGTTATCAGCTTTGACGCGGTAGGTCGCATGAATGTCAGTGAACCCGATTTTGACATTCTCATCGCCCAAAAATCCGTCAGTGTTCAGGTACCCGCTCACCTCAACTTCGAGTTCATGAAGTTTGATGCCAAGTTTTTCGGCAAACATTCTTCCGGCGATGGCTTTACAGCTGCCTAATCCGGCAAGCAATGCCTCCACCGGGCTCAATCCGATGTCAGTACCTCCGAATGCTTCCGGCTCATCCAACACGATGGACTTGCCTCTGGCTTTGTTGATCACCTGGAAATTTTCGTGCAAACTGGTCGATGTGACTTTGTATAGTTGATTTGGCATATCTGCTTCCCCCTTTTAAATTAAAATTTGGTAAGGAAAGAGTACCATCTTCCGGGTAGTTTGGATAACATGCAAAATCGAACACATTTGATATACAAAATCGAATGAACCCATGCAGAAAATCCGGTCATCGGACTATGTACGGTTTTTGTTTCTTTTTTACGCTGAATCGGATATGATAACAACGGCAGGAACAAACGTTCTCGCTTATTTTATTTTTGAAAGGATTCAACATGACTGGAAAAACACACGTAGCGGTAGGGACTGCCGCCAGCTTGCTGGTTACGCAACCTTCCACGCTGAAAGAACTATTTATCTGTATCGGCGTCGCCATCGTCGGGTCCGTCATCAGCGACATCGATGTCAGCACCTCGGAATCCCATCAGACACTGGACTGGATACTTGGTTTGATACTGGCGGTATCCGTCCTGTTGGCATTCGCGGAGTCCAGATGGTCACTCGGGATTTTCTCAGCCATCTTGAACGATAGCTCCTACTCTCGGATTTTTTTCGGGACCGTCATTTTCTTGGGTATCTGCATCTTCGGAAAGGAACAGCCGCATCGGTCGTTTCTTCATTCCTTCCTTGGACTGGCCTTGCTGAGCATGGCTGTCTATATTCTGTCTCCGCTGTTGGTCCCTTATTTTGCGGTTGCGATGGCATCGCATATTGCGATCGATATGCTGAACCACAAGCGCGTGAAGCTGTTTTACCCTCTGCCCGGCGGCATCCGCCTCGGCTTGTGCAGCGCGAACGGCATCGTGAACGACTGGTTGTTCAAAATCGGCAGTCTGGTAGTCGTCATCGAAATGGTCCTGCTGATCGGCAGAATGGGATTGGCATTCTTTTCATAGCGCTAAACTAAAAAACACAAGTATTCCGGCAACAGTTTAGCCGGGATGCTTGTGTTTTTGTTCATGACCAGCCGCAGAGTTGCTCCGTACTCCCGTGAGATTTGTCTTGGTCGGAGGTGGAATTCCGGATACCCCCTTCCTCCGGGTAAGCGGTCTTTGCAGGCGTTAAGACGCTTTAACTTTGCTGTTCTTCGGCGAAATCTGCTTTCGTCGGAACTGGAATCCCTCTATGCAGTCCTCTCAAATCCGTTCGAATTGTCTGAACCATTTTCTTTTGTACGTCAGCCGCCCATAATCACCGATGACATACTTGCGGTATACCCCTCTGCCGACACGGAAAGTG
Source organism: Trichococcus sp. ES5 (assembly GCF_900067165.1). Lineage (NCBI taxonomy): Bacteria > Bacillati > Bacillota > Bacilli > Lactobacillales > Carnobacteriaceae > Trichococcus > Trichococcus sp. ES5. Next base: position 128,030 of record NZ_FJND01000006.1, on the reverse strand, counting down.
ATGCGTTCGCCACCGTCCACTTCGAATGTCAACACGTAGTTTGTTGTCGTAACCATAGAATCACCGTTCATGTGGCTCGCATTCTCCGTATCTTTCCCGATCAATTTGGCTTTTTCGGTAACCTCTATGGCTGTCAGATTCAAAACCATATTTATGATCAGATACCCAAATACACTGATGACTCCGATGCTCACCAGAGTCATTATCAACTCAAAATTCTCACCCATGCCCATCACACTCCTTGTTAAAATAATAACACTTTTTGATGGAATATTATAACAAATCAGCAACTGATTATTCAGGAATTCTTGTGATGTGCTCCTCCAAATGTAGTTTCCTAAAGCAAAGTCAATCAACAGGTCAACATTGATTCTAAACCAGTAGCTTCTCATTGCTTTTGTGTTTACATTGGGCGTACGATGTCATATAATGCAATAAAAAGGAGGGGATCCGAATGGTCACTAAAGTAAAGAAAACCACGATTCAAGTTAGAATTGATGAAACAACCAAAAACAAAGCGGCAGCCGTATTTAACAATCTAGGCATGGATACAAGTACCGCCATCAATGTATTTTTAAGACAAGTAATAGCTGAAAACGGTTTGCCATTCCAACCAAAGCAACCTGCATTCAATAGTGAAACCCTAGCCGCTATCCAAGAAGCTGATGAAATGGTCAAAAACAAAACAGGGAAAAAATATGCTTCCGTTGACGAGCTTTTCGCTGACATTTCAGAGGAGTAGAAGATATGCTCGAGATGCAGCAGTCAACGAAATTCAAAAAAGATATTAAGCGATTGCAGAAGAGAAATTACAAACTTGAAAGACTGAAATCGGTCATGAAGATGATCGTCGAAGAAGTTCCTTTGCCGGAAGACGAATATCGTGCACACCTATTAGAGCCAACAAAAGATTTTCACAATTGTTGGGAATGCCATATTTCTGGCCGGAAAAGTGATTGGTTGCTCATTTACAAATATTACCTTGACGAAAATCTAGTTGTGTTCATCCGGACAGGAACACACGCGGATGTCTTTTGATTTGAAATCAGGAAGATAACTCATTCCAAAATAGATAATCTAAACTATTCATACATCAAAAAGTTCGGGAAAATTCCACATGGAAATCTTCCCGGCCTTTTGCATTTATTATTTATTCGATTGCTGATGTCCACTTCTGGTATATGCATTTTAAGGTTAGGCAAAAAACTGGCATTCTGATCGGTCCGATTCGAGGCGAAATTGCCGAATATCGGACTAACATTCGATAATTTTGTTCCTGTTTTGGGCGAAATTGTCGAATGCTGCCTAGCATTCGACAATTTGACTCCTTTGCAGTTCGAAATTGTCGAATACATCACACCTATTCGGCAATTCGTTCCACAAAATCAACCACCGCCACAAAAAAGCTCTCCCACCGATTGATGGAAGAGCTTCTTTATGTTCAATCATTATAGCTCGCTGCCGTTCGAGGCAATCACTGATTTGTACCAGTAGAACGAATCTTTCTTGATTCGGTTGAATGTCCCTTTGCCGGCGTCATCAAGATCGACGTAGACAAAGCCGTAACGCTTCTTCATTTCGCCTGTGCCTGCCGAAACGAGGTCGATGCAGCCCCATGGCATGTAGCCGATCAGATCGACGCCATCGATTGTGACCGCGTCCCGCATTGCTGAAATGTGGTCGCGCAAGTAAGCGATTCTGTAATCGTCGTGGATTTCGCCATTTTCGATCGTGTCGATGTTGCCCATCCCGTTTTCGACGCACATCAGTGGTTTCTGGTAGCGGTCATACAGTTCGTTCAAAACAAAACGGAAACCTTTGGCATCGACCGGCCAGCCCCACGGCGTTTTTTCCAGGTACGGATTTGCTTGTCCTTGCTGGCCGCCGGTTGTCGTGGTGATGTCGGAGTTTCTGTCGTATACCGTTGTCCGGTAGTAACTGAAGGCAAGGTAGTCGGAGGGGTGATTTCTCAATATTTCCTCGTCGCCTTCTTCCATCTTCAATTCAAAATCGTATTCATCAAAAATGCTCTTCGCGTAGGCCGGATAATAGCCGCGCATCATCACATCCGAGAATAATAAGGCTCTGCGTCTGAACAGATAGGCTCCGAATACATCATCCGGGTGGCACGTATTCGGGTAAATGCCGGACAGAGCTAACATGGTTCCGATCTTAACGTCAGGGATCATTTCATGGGCCAGCTTGTTCGCATAGCTGCAGGCTACCATCAGGTGATGCAACGCCTGGTATTTGCCCGCTGCTTCTTCCGGCAAATATTTGGTCGGAAGGATCGGACCTTTGTTCTCCGTTTTAGCGTCCTCTTTTTTATAGGTTCCCAAAGTCCAGAAACCGCCCAAAACATTGATTTCGTTGACGGTGATCCAATATTTCACCTTGGATTTGTATCGGTTGAACAGCACTTCACTGTAGCGAAGATAGAAATCGATCATTTTCCGGTTTGCCCAGCCGCCGTATTTCTTGGCCAACCCCACCGGCATATCGAAGTGAAGGATCGTCACGATAGGTTCGATGCCATGCTTCAAGCATTCGTCGAACACATCATCATAGAATTGCAGCCCTTCTTCGTTCGGCTCCTCCTCGTCCCCGTTCGGAAAAATTCGCGTCCAAGAGATCGCCAATCGGTAACTGTTGAACCCCATCTCCGCCATCAGCCCGATATCCTCTTTGTAATGGTGGTAGAAATCGGTGGCGTTGTGGCTTGGATAATACTCGCCCTCTTTCAGGATCGGCTCCGCCCCCAGTGGAAGCGACTCCCCTAAAGTAATGTGATCCGTTTTACCATTGGCATCGGTAAAGTAGATTTTTCTGGAAGAAGTATAGCTTCCCGCTGTGATCAGGTCTGAAGCAGCCAAACCTCTTCCACCTTCAGTATAACCGCCCTCGTATTGGTTCGCGGCGGTTGCGCCGCCCCACAGGAATGTTTCCGGAAATGCTTTGTTCACTGTCATTACCACCTTTTCCATTTGTGTCTGAACACTTATATCTGCTTCCATTATTGATTTCACGACAAAAAAAGTAAATGCTTTCGGCGGCTATTGGCACGCCGTTGCAGGATTTCTTTTTGAGCGCTCATTTGTTGAAACAGAATTTCATCATTTGGCCCTGTTTTATTTCATGGTTGATAATTGATTAAGATTTTTGATTTGGGGTATAATATAGGCAGAAACAGTTGCGGAGGTTTGGTAAGTGATGAAAAATATGGAATTTAATATCAATGATTTAAAATGGATTAGAGAACCTAAAAACAATCGTATTACTGAAAACAAAATAGAAATTATTACAGAACCGCATACTGACTTATGGCAAAGAACCTATTACAATTTTAGGAATGACAATGCTCCTGTTTTGCAAAATAATACGGATGAAAAATACTTTTCTTTTATAGTAAAAACTGAATTTGAAAGCACTCATCGATTTGACCAATGTGGAGCTGTTATGTATTTAGATAGTGAAAATTGGTTTAAATGTTCCGTTGAATATGAAAATGAAGATTTTCAACATTTAGGCAGTGTTGTTACGAATAATGGCTATTCTGATTGGGCTACAACAGTTATTGATGCATCGATTAAATCTATGTGGTATAGATTTAGTCGAAGAGAGGATGATTATTGTATAGAATCATCGATTGATGGAATTCATTATAGTCAGATGCGGATATTCCACATGTGGAAAGGTAATGGCACTATTCAATTTGGTATCTATGCTTGTAGTCCAGAAAACTCATCGTTTAAAGCAATATTTACAAATATGGAGGTAACAGATTGTAAATGGCTAGCTCATGATGGGCAAGCCTCAGATGGCAATAAATAGGGAGAAATTTCAATTTGACAATCAGATTATTGTGACCAGTTTTAATATATTTCGAACTAAAGACCAGTGAAATTTCATTGGTCTTTAAATTTATCATATATCATCAACACTATTTCAAGACAGAGCCCATCATATAAATCCATAAATGGTATAATTGGGCCAAAACGGGGGTGATATTTCTGAACCTAATCAGCAGAATGAACCAAAGCCATTTTTTCTCGAACGCGGAGAACAGCATCATCCATTTTCTGCTTGAAAATCCGGATGATTTAAAAAATGCCACAACCAAAGATCTTGCCGCGAAAACCTTTACCAGCCCGTCAACCATCGTGCGGCTTGCCCAAAAACTGGGCTTTCAAGGCTACAATGATTTCAAAATCGAGTTCCTGGCCGCTGTCCAGCAGACCGACAGTCCACTGGTTTCAATCGATGCCAATTTCCCGTTCAAAAAAACAGACGGCATCACCGAAATTTCCTCAAATTTATCCCAGCTGTTCGTGGATGCGGTCAAGGAAACCAATTCCCTGGTGGATGAGGATACATACGGTCAAGCCATCGATCTGCTAGACCAAGCGACCTTCATCGATATTTATGGCGTCGGATCAAACCAGCACTTAGCCTATAATTTCACGCTTGATATGCGGCGCATCAACAAGGAAGTCACGACATCCACCAGCCAGCAGGAGCAGCTCATTAAGGCCGCCACCTCGAACAAAGACAGGGCCGCTCTGATCATTTCCTACACCGGCGAAACAAAAGACATCCTTGAAATCTGTCAATTGCTGAAGGTTTCAGAAACGCCGATGGTCTGCATCTCCAGTGTCGGCAACAACAGCATCAGCGATTTGTGCGACATCACCTTGAACATCGTCACCTGGGAAAAAATGTTCTCGAAAATCAGCACCTTCTCTTCCAGTGTGTCCACTCTTTTGGTGTTGGATATTCTGTATGCCGGCCTGTTCGCGCGAAACTATGATAAAAACAAGGAACGCTTGCTTCAGGTAAAGGCGAACACCACAGGTTTCCGATCCAAAATCCAGCCTCTGATTGAGGATGTTTAACTTACAAAAATTCACTTCTAACTTCTGGCATTTCGAATAAAAATTCATATAAAGGAGTGTTCTGATTATGATGCAAGCAAACAAGAATGCTTTCCCGAAGGATTTTCTCTGGGGTAGCGCTTCAGCAGCTTATCAAGTGGAAGGCGCATGGAACGAGGACGGCAAAGGTCCTTCGATCTGGGATGAATTCGTGAAAGTACCCGGCACCACCTTCAAAAATACAAACGGGGATGTCGCGGTCGACCATTACCATCGCGTGGAGGAAGATATCCGCTTGATGGCGGAAATGGGCCTGAAAACCTATCGTTTCTCCATCGCCTGGGCACGGATTTTCCCGACTTCCATGGATGAGGTGAACCAAAAGGGCTTGGATTTCTATCACAAGCTGATCGATCTGTGCCTCGAAAACGGCATCGAGCCTATGGTGACGATCTATCACTGGGATCTGCCGCAGTTCCTGCAGGAAAAATACCGCGGTTGGGAAAGTCGGGAAGTCATTACCGACTTCAAGAAATACGCTGTGACTTTGTTCGAGGCGTACGGCAGCAAGGTGAAATATTGGATCACGATCAACGAGCAAAACATCTTCACACGGATGGGCTGGCTGACGGCGCAGCATCCGCCGAAAATGAGCGGCGAAGAAAAACTCTATTACCAGGTCAACCATAACGTGTTCTTGGCGCATGCCGAGGCCGTGCTCGCCTTCCAGGATCTGGTTCCGGACGGCATGATTGGTGCGAGCTTCGCGCTGCATCCGAGCTACGCCATCGACTGCAAGCCGGAAAATGTTGTAGCAAAGATGGATTACGACGATCTGAAAAACTATTGGTGGATGGATGTTTACGCGCATGGGCGCTATCCGAAAGCAGCCATGAAGTATCTCCAGACTAAAGGCGTGGCACCTGAATTAGAGCCGGGCGATGCGGAATTGTTGGCGGAAGCGGCCAAGCACGTCGACTTCATGGGCGTCAACTATTACCGCAGCGATACGGTCGAGTACAACCCGTTGGACGGCGTTGATAGCAGCGGCGTGTTCAACACGACCGGCGAAAAAGGATCGATGACTGTTCCGGGCGTTCCTGGCTTGTACAAAAATCCGCTGAATCCGAATCTGCCGACGACCGATTGGGATTGGACCATCGATCCGATCGGCATCCGTGTCGGCTGCCGCGACATCACGAGCCGCTATGACTTGCCGATCATCATTTCCGAAAACGGCCTCGGCGCTTTCGACACACTCGAGGAGGACGGCAGCATCCATGACCCTTACCGGATCGCCTATCTGTCGGAACACCTCAAGGAAATCAAACTGGCGATCGAAGAAGGCTCGGAAGTGCTCGCCTACTGCACCTGGTCGTTCACCGATCTGCTCAGCTGGCTGAACGGGTACCAAAAACGCTACGGCTTCGTCTATGTCGACCAGTACGAAGAAGCCGTCGAACCTTCCCTTAAGCGCTACAAGAAGGATAGCTACTTCTGGTACAAGGATGTCATCGCCAGCGATGGAAAAACGCTGTTCGAGTGACAGTCCCTCATTCCAAAAATCATAGAATAGCGCAAAATACCCGATGGAGAGGGTTTCATCGGGTATTTTGCTGTACTTTGTCATCTATTTCCCGGTGAACGGACCCTCACCGGGAATTCCGGTCCGATTTTTTCGAACAAATCTGTGAACAAAACGTGATCGTGGATTTCCTCTTATTTTCTTTTTGAACGACATTTTACAATGAAAGCCATATATCAAAAACTTTATTTGAAATCACCCCTTACAAAAACAGTCAATATTTGGTATAATATGTATACAACGTGTTGTTTTGACGAACGTAAGTCCTGTTGTCAAAAATCTGCACGCTTTTTTTGTTGCTTTTGGAAAAGATATGGAGGAAAAAATGTACAAAGTAAATGATTTGATAGTGTATGGTAACGAAGGGGTCTGCAAAGTCGAAGCGATCGAAGTTATGAATGTCACTGCTGTCGCAAATGATCGTCTATATTATGTTTTGAAGCCACTGTATCGTAACGGAACAGTATTCACACCCGTTGATACGAAAGTATTTATGCGTCCCGTGATATCGGCTGATGACGCGCAAGAAATCATCGAGCAAATTCCCTCAATCGAAACGGATATCCTATACAGCAGCGCGAATCTGCTTTCCGAACATTATGATAAAGCCATGGAACGTCATGATTGCAAATACCTGATCCAAGTGATCAAAACGGTCTACCTCAAGAACCAAATCGCCGCCACAAAAAATAAAAAGGTTTCTGAAACCGACAGACGCTACATGAAAAAAGCCGAAGAAATGCTTTACGGCGAATTCGCTGTTGTGTTGGAAATGCCAAAAAATGAAGTAAAGACTTACGTCGAAGAAAAAGTTGCGGCAATCGAATTAAGTTTAATCAAATAAAACACTTTAAATGAAAAACAGAAATCCGGATAAGGGATTTCTGTTTTTTTGTGCTCTCGCATTCACCTCTTTGTACATGCACGTGCCCTATTTCAGTTGTTTTTCCCAAAACCGGACTGCTTCTTCGATCCAGCCTTCCGCATTTGTGCCGGTGCCGATTCCGAAACCATGGCCCAATCCTGCAACTACTTTGAAGGCGACCGGAATTCCCAACCCATTCATTTTCTGAGCTCTTCTGCGCATGACTTCCGGGTCGGCGATGTAGTCGTTCTCGCCCACGATGCTGAAAGTGGGTGCATCATTTTCTGAATATCCCGCGTGCCCGGTGTAGGCCATAACGACAGCACGCGGTCTGATGCCCGTTTTCCCTCCATATGCTTTTGCACCATTGGCACTGATATTGGCAACAACACGGGCGCCGGCTGAACTGCCCCAGAGCGAATAGTTTTGTTTGTCGACACCCAACTCGTCCGCATGTTCTTCGATGAAATCGATGGCTGCAGCCATGTCTTCGCTTGCTTTCCGGTTCCCCAGACGGTAGCGGAGCACAAACACATGATAACCATGGTCAGCGATTTTCATGGCATAAGGAAAGCCTTCATGCACGGACCCGACGTAAGCGAAGCCGCCTCCGGGAGCAATCACCGCATAAGGCGAGCCGGCTATGCCAGGAAAGCAGAACAAGCCGGTTTGCCTTTTTTCAGGGTCTTTGGCTTTCTCTTTTTCCGAATAAATGTCAAAGAAAATCTGTTCGCCCGCATTTGCGGCATCGATCATCCGATTGAGCGCCTGAACGACCGTATCCACGTCCACATGGCTGTGGTACGGCAAAAGCCTGGCGATCCTCGATAACGGCAGATCAAAATCCGCCCTGTCGTTCCACGGCAGCAGCAAGTGGCCGAATCCACGGAAAGCCGGGTTAGCAACCATTGTTCCGAGCGTATCGTTTCTGGTGAGGTATGAAGTTCCTATTGTCATCGCTGGTCATCCTTTCTGCCTTGAAATGTGCTCCCTATTGAACAAGAAAAGCGGCTAAATTGAATCAGCCGCTTCCACATGTGTATGATTTTATGTTTACAACTGGCGTTGCCTTCTGATTTTCTTTTAAACGCCCATTTTTCTTTCCGCCAACCATTTGATGATCTTAGGATCGGCATGCGAGAAGAATTGGCTTTCGCCCTCATCAAGAGTCGCGATCTGCGCTTTGTCTTCATCCGTCAAAGCGAAGTCGAACACATCCAGGTTTTCAGTCATCCGTTCCGGTTTGGTCGATTTTGCCAAGACAACGATGTCCTGCTCCACCAACCAGCGGGTGATGACTTGCGCCACTGATTTGTTGTATTTTTTCCCGATGGCGACCAGCACTTCGTTGTTGAAGATATCATTTTTGCCTTCCGCAAAAGGAGCCCAAGCTTCCGGCATGATGCCTTCTTCTTTCAACGCTGCGATGACTTCGATGCGTTGGTGGAACGGATTGATTTCAATCTGGTTCATCTGCGGTACGACTTTATTGAAGGTCGCCAAATCCACCGCACGGTCAACGGCGAAGTTGGAAACACCGATTGCGCGCACTTTGCCTTTTTCCTGCAATTCCTCCATTGCTCTCCAAGCTCCATGGACATCGCTGTATGGCTGGTGGATCAACAGCATATCGAGGTAGTCCAACCCCAGACGCTTGAGCGAGCGCTCGAATGAAGCTTTTACGCCTTCATAGGAAACATTTTCCACCCAAACTTTGGTCGTCACAAAAAGCTCTTCGCGCGGCACGCCGGAATTTGCGATGCCGCGTCCGACCGCTTCTTCGTTCATGTACGACTGGGCTGTATCGATATGGCGGTAGCCCGCTTTGATTGCTGCAATGACGGATTGTTCTGCCTCAACAGGATCGGTAATCTGAAAAGTACCGAAGCCCAAAACTGGAATCTCAACACCGTTGTTTAATTTTACTGTTTGCATATCATAACCTCCAATTGGAATATTTACTACAATGTTTACTCTATACTATGGAGTTTACTCCACAGCAAGCGGTATTTCCTGTTTTTTGAAATGTTTCATTGTCCAGAGCTCTTCAACCTCGTCATCACTCAGTTCACCGGCATTGATTTTAGCGACATGATCATCAAACGTCTCGATCTTGTACTCCAGCAGATCCCTTGCGTGCATCATCTCCTCCAGCTTGGCATTGATCTCTGTCAACTGATCCTGCAGAATCTGTTTTTGGGCTGCCCGAACATTACCCTCTTTCGATTGCGCCAAGGTTGCGAACTCGATCAGCGACTCGATCGACAAGCCCGCCTTGCGCAAACTCTTCGCCAGAAAAATCCAATTGAGGTCCCGTTTGGCATAGATGCGGTAGCCATTTTTGTCGCGCGTTATCGGCGGAATCACACCCACCCGTTCATAATATCTGATCGTATCGATCGGCAGGTCGAACATCAGCGCTACTTCTTTACTGTTCATCATCTTCACTTCTCTCATGTACTTTGTCTATGCATCCATTATAAACCATGGAGTGCACTTCAGGTCAAATCAGGTGCGGTTCGAAGCTGGATTTTGATTTCTTTGGTGTCCGATGCCCTCTACCTCAAACACACATAAACCGCTCATGACCCCTGCGTCTCTGCACGGATCATGAGCGGTTTGTATTTTTGGATTTTATTGCAGGATGAATGAATACATTACCTGCTTACGATGCGTGTTTTTCAGACGTTCACTGCCATCTCCTCATCCGCATTCAGCAACAACTGGTACAGCGCCCCCAACAGATTCGCATCATTCAGGAAGCGGCAGCTGTCGATTTCGACTTCCGTCAATGTGATTTCCACGAAAGGCAGCCCGGCGCGGATGGCGCGGTATTGTTTGCGGATTTCTTCGGTTACGATTGGTTGCGCGCTGATCCCTCCGCCGATGACGATCTTTTCGAGATCGAGGATGGCTTGGATGTTGCAGATCATATAGGCGATTTCCCTGGCGAAGGCTTCGAAAATCGGATAGACGTTCGGGTCTTTTTGGTTGATCGCTTCGAAGGCAGCTGCCCCGTCCTTCAGATCCTCTGTCCCCAACACCCGATTCACGCTTTTAACTAGCCCGACCGCTGAGCCCGTCTTACCGTACGTATCATCGAAACTAGGCTTATCAGACGGCTTCATCATGAAGCTCAATTCGCCGGCTTGGAAATTCTTGCCTTGATAGAGCTTGCCTTCAAGTATCAGCCCTCCTCCGATGCCGGTTCCGAGCACTAAAGCCAGTCCGTTTTCGATGCCATTCAGATTACCGAGCCACAATTCTGACAACGCAGCCGCTTTGCCGTCATTGATGACCGAGATGAGAACCTGAAATTTCGGTTGGAATACTTCGACGAAGGAAATGCCATCGAGGAAAGGCAACGCTCCGCCGAAGGAAATCATGCCCGTATCCGTATCGACTTTCCCAGGGCAACTGAAGGCGATTCCGCGAATCTCATCCTGCACCAATTCAATTTCGTTTTCCAATGTCGCGATGAATTCACTGTATTCGTGCGGTGTCCGCACCTGCTTCTTGGACTGGATCTGCCCGGAATGATTGATCAAGGCCAATTTGATGTTCGTGCCGCCGATGTCGATGCTTAAATAGTTTTTTTTCATGTCAGTCCCGCCTTCGCTCATTTATGAATACATCCGCTCTTCAATACAAAAATCAGGGCGCGGCGAGTTAACCCGCCTCACCCTGAACACTATTATTTTTCCAGTTTTCGTTCATCTAAGTCTTTTATAATATTATCATATTCTTTGTCCAATTTATAGAGGTAGACGAAAATTAACGAAACCGCTGTCAGTGCCAACGGGACGTAAATGTAGGCCACATTTACCGCACTGATGGCACTGCCAGAGAGCAATTCTCTCGCCGGAGGAGATTAGCCAAAAAATGATTACCTCCGACCATAGCGACTTCGCCGGAGTACAGTCGCCACAAATACAGCCACCTCCGGCCAACATTCCCTCGTCGGAGGTTGCAAGTTGGCATACTACTGGTCTCCGATGAGCGCACTTCTCATCGGGGCTGATGGTTTCCTCCGGTTAGCTGTTCTTCTGCCGGAGGAGAACATCCCACAAGATGATTACCTCCGACCCCAGCGGCTTCGCCGGAGTACAGTCGCCTCAAATACAACCACCTCCGGCCAACATTCCCTCGTCGGAGCTGACGGTTTCCTTCGGCGGGCCGACCTTCGAAACAGCAAACACAAAAAGGCCAGGATTTCTCCTGGCCCCACATTTATGCATTTATGCTCTTACGCGTTATCCGCGATGTATTTAACCAATTCTTCTGTATCTTCCCAGCCTAGGCATGGATCAGTAATGGATTGGCCGAAGACTGTTCCGTCGTCTTCTTGACGGCCGCCTACTAGATAGCTCTCGATCATGAAGCCGCGCGCAAGTTTTTTGATGTCATCGTTCCAAGAACGGTTGAACAGCGTTTCTTTGACGATGCGGATTTGTTCCATGTGTTTTTTGCCGGAGTTGTCATGGTTCGTGTCGATCATGATGAACGGGTTTTTGTAATCGCCGCCTTCGTATGCTTTCACGACCTTGACAAGATCTTCGTAATGGTAGTTCGGGATGTTTTCGCCGTAATCGTTCGTGCCGCCGCGCAAGACAACGTGCGCCAACGGATTGGAGCTGGACTGGACTTCCACGCCGTTGTGGATGAATTTTTGTTTTTGTTGGGCAGCGTAAACGGAATTGAACAACACTTTCAGGTTGCCGCTGGTCGGGTTTTTCATGCCGGCCGGGTGATCGATTCCGCTGGCAACGAAACGGTGCTGTTGGTCCTCAACGGAGCGCGCGCCGATTGCGTGGTAGCTGACAAGATCATCAACAAAATCCAGGTTTTCAGGGTACAGCATTTCGTCGGCTGTCGTCAGGCCTGTTTCTGTGATGACGCGGTTGTGCAGGCTGCGCACAGCAGCGATTCCTTGGATCAGGTTGCTCTTTCCGGTAGGATCTTGTTTATGCAACAAGCCTTTGTAGCCATCGCCGGTCGTACGCGGTTTGTTTGTGTAGATACGGGGAACCATGAATACTTTATCTTTGACTTGTTCCTGCAATTTCGCCAAACGACGCACATATTCCATTACCGCTTCTTCATCGTGGGCGGAACAAGGTCCGATGACCAAAAGGATGCGATCGTCTTTGCCTTCAATGATGTCGTGCAACTCTTTATCGCGTGCTGCCTTCATCGCTGCTTGCTCAGGCGTCAGCTTGGATAATTCTTTGACTAATTCAAAATCGATTTTTTCACTCAATGCTTTGAAACTCATAGTAATCCCTCCATTTTCTCTTCAACAAAAAAAGCTTCGTCCATTCCAAATTTTCATTGGAAAGGACGAAGCCGTATAGACTCGTGTTACCACCTTTGTTCATAGACCACTCGCGCAAGTCTACCTCGATAGGTACATTATAATACCCTAGCGAAATAACGAACGCTATCACCCGTCGCAGCCTACTTGATTCAGTGCGAAGTTCAAAGATGAATTCGGCTATCTCGCATGTGTGCCTCGCATCGACCGGCACCTTTCTGGTCAGCTCAATAACGTACTACTTCTTATCATCACTTTTTATGTTGTTTCTCAGAATATACTCATTTTTCAAGGAAATGTCAAATGGTTTTTTGAAAAAAAGTGAATGATAGGGTTTTCTTGTCGTAATTAGTCCATGTCTCTTGCGATTTCGTCTTTAACAGTCACGCCTTCAGCTTCCAAGCGTTCGATCGTTTCAGCGAATTGCGGCAAGTGTTTTTTGTGTGCGATGAACAATTCGTTCATGATTTTGATTGCCGTTTCGCCTGAACGGATCAACGGGTTGATTGTGAATGCTTGCAATGCTGTACCGTAGTCGCCTGTTACAGCCGCTTCGATCGTCAACAACTCCATCGCTTTCATCACTTGCAACCAGCCTTTTTCAGCAGTCGGCAATTCACCGAAAGCAACGTTACGAGCGCCTTGTGCACCAACGTAAGCTGTTACTTCGACTACGCAGTCAGCTGGCAGGTCAGGAACAGCGCCATTGTTTTTGGTCGATACAACGATTTGCGTGTCTTTGTTGGCGTAGATGGCTGCGATTGTCTCACAGGCAGCATCGGAGTAGTACGCTCCGCCACGTTTTTGCAATTGTTCCGGTTTGTGATCCAAGTTCGGATCTTTGTATAATTCGAACAATTCAGCTTCTGTTTCTTTCACTTGTTGCGCACGCGTGCCTACGCCATTGAACTCTTCCAGACCGTGTTCCAGCATTTCTTCTTCACGGTAGTAGTAACGGTGGTAGCCGCATGGGATCATGCCCATTTGTTCCAATTGTTCTCTGTAGAACGGAATATCATGGATGTTTTTCGGAAGGCCCGCATCTTTGTCGAACATGGCATCGATCACTTTGTAAGTAACATCATTGCCTTTTTTGTCAGCGACTTTATGCCAGTGGAAGTGGTTCAATCCGGCAAATTTGTAAATCAGATCCTCTTTTTCAACGCCTAATGCTTTCGGCTCAGTCATGGTAGCCATAACCGGAACGTTGCACAAGCCCATTACTCTGTCCCATTTGCCGTAGCGGACGACTGCTTCTGTTACCATGCCACTCGGATTTGTGAAGTTGACCAACCAAGCATTCGGGCAAAGTTCTTTCATGTCTTCAACAATTTCCAGAATGACAGGGATTGTACGGAAGGCTTTGAACATACCGCCGGCGCCGTTCGTTTCTTGCCCCAGCATGCCATAGGAGAAAGGAATGCGCTCATCTTTGACGCGAGCATTCAGTAAACCGACACGGAATTGCGTCGTTACGAAGTCAGCATCCTTCAAAGCTTCTCTGCGGTCCAAAGTCATATGGATCTTCACGTCGTAAGGGGAAGCATCCCACATACGTTGCGCCATTGTACCCACGATTTCTAATTTTTCTTTCCCTGCTTCGATATCCACTAACCAGATTTCGCGGATAGGCAGTTCATCGTAACGTTTAATGAAACCTTCCATTAATTCAGGTGTGTAGCTGCTTCCTCCGCCGATTGTTACAATTTTAACGCCTTTTGTCATATGTATATTCCTCCTCGTTTCGTTTACAAGGTTATTATCCATCATGTAAATACCGATAACAAGGGTTCTGGGTACACTTCAAAACCTTTTTACAAAATTCACGCAAAATCCGCCTAAATATTCAAATCTTTTTCGCTTTTAGACTTTTTTTGAGCATAATATCGTTTACATGTCATTTACATTAATTTATAATTTTTGTAAATGGATCAATAGTGATTTATGGGAGAATTCAATCGCAATACATAGAAGAAAAGGAGGAGCGCCACCTATGCTGATACGCGAAAAAATGGAAACATTCAAGTTTTCTCCGGCTGAAAAGGAAGTCGTGGATTACCTGTTGCGCTATCCTGAAGTACTGGATGAAAAGACAATGCAGGAGATCGCAGCCGAAACCTATACGCAACCATCCACGTTGATCCGCATCGCCAAGAAATTGGGTTTTGACGGATGGGTGGAATGCAAAAAAGCCTACCAGGAAGAACACGACTATTTGACCCGCAACTTCGTAAACATCGATGCCAATCTGCCCTTCGAGGCTAACGACTCGATCATGACGATCAGCAATAAGATGGCCTCTCTCGGACAATCAACAATCGAGGATACGCTCTCGCTCATCCACCACGACACGCTGCAGCAGGCTAAGCAGATGCTGCTGATGGCTAAGCATATCCAAATCTTCGCCAACAACGCCAACATGCTCATCCCGCAGGACTTTGCCCTGAAGATGAACAGGATCAAGCACCACACAGCCGTTTCCACCATCAAAGGCGAAGACGTCTATACAGCCTACACTAGTCCTGAAGGCACTTGCGCCATCTTGATTTCCTATACCGGCGAAAGCACTGCGATGAAACAGATTGCAAATATTTTGAAAGCGGAAGGCGTTCCAACAATCGGGATTACGGGCATCGGTGACAACTATCTTTCGCGGGTGGTCGACTGCTATCTACCGATCACGACGCGCGAAAAACTGTATTCCAAAATCGGCAACTTTACGATCAACCTTTCCATCATTTACCTGCTGGACGTCCTGTATTCGGTCGTATTTGCCGAAAATTACGAGGAAAATCTGGCCCATGTCATCCGCTTGGGCAAAATAGCCGACAAAAGGAAGACCAGTTCGGATATCATGCAGGAAGATACTGGCGGGGAAAAGATGTAGCGATTTAATTGGAGAATTGATAACTATAATATTCCATGTTATAGTGGCTTTGCGATATGAAATTAAATCAGTGCAAACAGCACAAAAACCACTCCCTGACTGCGACGAAAGGGAGTGGCTTTTTTTACGTCTACTGCGACAATAGGCGTGTAGGTTAGCGACAACTTGCGTAGTTATCCGCTAATCATCTAACCAATGCTCAACTAGCAATAATACTAGTCCCACAAAAAATGGTGCGATAACCAATGAAATTAAATCAAACACAAACAGCACCCCCTTTCGGGGCAAGTTGCCATTCATGATTATAGCGCAGAATAATGTATAATTGAGCATAAACCAAACAAAGGGCCACCCCTTAGTTGAGGTAGCCCTTCATTCCAGTATAATTATTCGTGCACCTCATCAGTGTCATGCAGCTAGTGGTATTTACTGACACAAGTCATCTCCACAGATATTTTCCATTTTTTCGGTCATTTCATCCGTCAGCACGTTGCTGACAAAAGCACCGTAGTAGTTTTTCTTCATTTCCATTTCAATTTGCAGATGCTCGCGTTCCTGCAACGTCATTTCGTTTGTATTAAAGTAATTTTTCATAGCATTTCCTCCTTGTATAAAACTTATGTAAAAGGCTGATTGTAAAAGCAACCGCGATTGGCAGACTCCTGATAAGGTGTAGTAAATTTATACAATGATTTGAGCTTCAAGTCAAGAATGATGCTCAGCCAATATTGTTCCAAAATCATATTTTGGTCGATTAAAATGCAAAAAAAAGGAAGACAATCCTATTCCAGATGGGATTGTCTTCCTGTTGCATTTGTTGTTCTTTTTGTGTATTTACGAGCAATGTTTGCAGTTTTCGTTATACTTTAATCATACAACTAATCGATGACTTCCAAAATTTCATCCAAAGCTTGTCGTTTCTTCGGCGTGATCGGTTCGTTGCGGTAGCCCAACCCGAGCATATAAGAAACGCCGAATTCTTTCAGGTCGACCAGACCTTTTTCCGCCAGGTATTTCTCAACATTAACTTTATTGAAGCCCTCGATCGGACAGCTGTTGATTCCCAAAAGAGCTGCGGTGGTCATCATGTTGGCCATCGCGATGTATGTCTGCTTGGAGGCCCAATCGTACAAGGTACGCTCGTCCGTCAACTGCTGATTGTTCTTCTGGAAGTTGTCGAAGTACTGGCTACGCGGCGAGTCAATCGCAAATTCCGCGCCGAGCACATCCTCCACAATGTGCCGGACATGATCACTTTCGATCGTCACATTTTTTCTGGCCAGCGCAATAATGAAATGGCTGGCGCCGTTGAGACTGTTGACTGCTCCCGCAGCGATCCCTTTCAAATCATCCTTGATTTCCTGATTGTCGATCAAAAGGAATTTCCACGGCTCATACCCAAAGGAACTCGGCGATAAACGTGCTGATTCGATGATCGTTTCCCAATCTTCCTTGGCAATCTTTTTCGTCGGATCGAAGGATTTTGTGGCATAGCGGCTTTGATGCGCTTCAATGATTTGTGCTCTTAATTCAGGTGTCGACATAAATAGATCTCCTCACTTTTCATGATAACATTCTCAAATAAACTATCTATTCAATATACTACTTTTTTATGTAACATCCGGCAAGGGAGATGCCTTCCGCTGAACCCAACAATCGGAAGACAGTCCATTCTTCAGGCATCTCCGGTGAAGGGGCCTTCGACGGAGATTGAGATCATATTTCAATTCTATTCTCCTGTGAAGGCACGCTCACCGGAGATGCCGATGTTTGAATGACTATTTCATCCGGCGAAGCGTCTCTGACCGGAGTTCAGCCCTTTCACCTAAATCTGAGCTATTATTGATTACCCAGCGGCGATCGCGCAATCCCCATATCGATCTGCATGTGCTTCGTGATTTCGTTTTTAATGTATATAATCGGGTTATCCGAAAAAACGTTGTGAATCTTCTCTTCGATTCCGGCGTTTTTTATTTCGTCCGCGTGCCCGCGCAACAAATCCGTGAAATATGCTTCTACCTCGGTCGGATACAGATTGCCCGCCATGGAGGACAACCGATTTGCGCCCCATACGATCTTTTTGTCCAAATCAATCTCCCCTCCGGAATAGACGTAGATCTTTTTGCCCGCAGCGGAAAGCAATTCGGGAATGCGCGCGCTGTCGCCCGCATCCTTGATGCCGATGATGTTCGGCAGCTTGATCAATTCAGCAAAAGTATCCAGTTCCAGATTGAAGCCGGTGCGCCTTGGATTGTTGTAGAGAATGATGGGCTTATTGATGACTTTTGCGATGGATTCCACGTAGAGCCTCGCTTCTTTTTGTGAAGGCAGGATGTAAGGAGGAAATCCCAATAGCACTCCGCTGATTTTCAGGCTCGCGTTGACTTTTTCAGCAAGTTGCAGGGCTTCCTTTTGCCTGAAGCTGGCGACTCCGAAGAGGATTTCCAAGTCATCCGGCAGGAAACTGGCCGCGTCCAGGCTTTCCAGCAGTTGCAATTTCTCCGCCAAGGACAGGCTGTGCTGCTCTCCTGTCGTGCCGCATACCAGGACGGATTTCACACCCTGGTCATAGAGATTCCGGATATGCTGCAACGTCGCTTCCGTATTCAAATCCTCGTTTTCGTAAAATGCGGTCGGGACCGCAATATGGAAATCATTCACTAAATCAAACATGTGCATCTCCCCTTAAACAGTGATATGCGAGCTATTATATCACTGTCTTTCCAAGTACTTCATCCATTACTGCCACCTAAGTGAATTAAAAAAGAGACAAAGTAACTACAACTTTGTCCCTAAAGAATTTATCTATCATGAAATTCACTTCTTATTTGGTGATTTACTGGAGTTCTGAAGTGTTTTGAACAACGTGTTGAACTGTCCTTTGAAGGACATGGCTTGATCGAAAATATCTTCGCCGTCATTCAACATTTTGACGGTTACCCAGCCTAAAGATTCTGTGATGGTGCTGGCAACGGCCCCATTGATTGCGGCACCTGCAACAGTGCCTACTGCAGGTACCAATTTCAGGATATTGCCGACTGCACCTCTGCCTAAGCCAACAACAATCAATTCCCTGGATAGGCTTTTCCCAAGACTTTCGGACCATGATTGACCAAATATTTTGTGCAGACGAGACATCATTGTTAATTGGACCGGAACCAGCAAGAAAGCATCTGAAAAAGGGATTGGCGAACAACCGATTATGGCTGCTGTCAAAGACGCAGCATGAACAGTCTTATGACATTTTTTGCGTTTTTCTTCATCGACACCTTCCAGAAATTCGTCGAAGATCCCATCAAATTGATTTTTGCTTTTGTCGAGGATTTTTTCAGCCTGCTCTTTTGACTTGTCATAAGCGTTTAGGACACTGGCTGATGTCTTTTGCGGTAATTTTTTTAGCACTTCAGAGAAGAAAGATTCAAATTCTTTATCTTCTTGCTTCAGATCACTACCTTGAAGTGCTGTTTCAACTTGTACTTCCGCTACCTCCTCTTTTTCCAGATTTCCTGTTTCTCCGGTGATCGTCTTTTTCTTGAATACTTTTTTCATGATAATCCCACCTTTGTAGTTAGTTAATCAGTATAGGGCATGTAAATCTTGCGTATAGATGAGTATTTTCTGTCTATCCTAATCATACACCAGAGAGCAGGAATCCTCAAAGAAAGGAAAACCCCACCCGAAATTGGCTCGCATTATTTAGCGGGTCATTTTCGGATGGGGTTTTACATAATACGGTAGACTCTACTCAGAAATACGTCTCATCAATGTCCAGCGCATCCAAGGCAGCATTGATGTCCGTCAATTCCTCTGGGCTCAATTTTATATCCGCCCCGCCCAAATTTTCTTCCAAACGGTGCATTTTCGTTGTGCCGGGAATCGGGACGATCCATGGTTTTTGCGCCAGTTCCCAAGCCAAAACGATTTGCGCGCTCGTTGCGTTCTTGCTGTCGGCGATTTCTTTCAGCAAATCCAACAGCGCTTGGTTTTTTTGCATCACTTCAGGGCTGAATCTGCCCATTTTGCTGCGGAAGTCCCCTTCCGGATATACCGTGTTCGCATCATATTTCCCGCTCAGGAAACCATTTCCGAGTGGGGAATACGCCACAAAGCCGATGCCCAATTCTTCGCATACCTGAAAGATTTCCTTTTCCGGTTCTCTGAAAACCATCGAATATTGATTTTCGATGCAGGTCACTGGGCAGACAGCGTGGGCTCTTTTCAAGTAATCCAGAGGTGCGTTGGATAAGCCCCAATGTCTGATTTTGCCTTCAGCCATCAATTCCTTCATGACCCCGGCAACCGCTTCCGGTTCAACTTCCGGGTCCACACGGTGCTGATAATACAAGTCGATATAATCAACGCCCAAGCGTTTCAATGAGCCTTCCACCTGTTCCCTGATGGAATCCGGTTTGCTGTTCAGTTGATTTTCAAGCTTGCCGTCAACCATTTTCTGGCCGTAGATGCCGAATTTTGTGGCGATGATCACGTCTTCACGGTTGTATATTTCCAGGGCTTTTCCCAACAGCACTTCATTCGCTTCGCCGTAGATGACCGCGGTATCAAAAAAATTGCAGCCTAATTCGACAGCGCGCCGGATCAGCTTGATCATTTCTTCCCTGTCCGCGGTTGCACCATAGGCATGATCCATCCCCATGCAGCCAAGCCCGATTGCGGATACTTCCAAGCCTCTTCCCAATACTCTTGTGTTCATTTCCATTTCCCCCTTCGAATCATTACAACTTAAGTATAGTAAAAAAGAGACTATTGAGAAGTCTCTCTTGGCTCACGAGTTGCAACCCAAAGGTTAGGACTGGACCTCGTATATCTGACTGATTATTTCCAGGAATTTTTTGACATCATTGGATGGCGTGTTTGAATGCAGAATCCCTATCGGAATCGTATGCTTCCAGCTGATCGGAATAATTTTCAGCAAAGGGTGGACATTTTCCCATTCCTTCACACCGATCAGAACCGCATTGTCGTTTTCACATTTGTTGAAGACATTCACATCAAAAAATGAAAAATCTTCAAGCTGGATCTCCGGATAATTTTCTGCCAGATCCTCCCTGACTTCATCAAAGGCACTCATGTAGCCGCGTTTGATGAGCATGACCGTTTCATCGAACAGATCCTCGATCGCTATTTCATCATTTGCTGCCAAGCGATGATGGAGCGGGACCGCCGCACAAAGGGGTGTATCATACAATTTCAAGGCCGAACAATTCCGCTCGCTCAATATGTTCTCGCTGTAGATGCCGGCGACCACATCGATGTTCCTGCCGAAATGATTCATGATTTCCCGCGCATTTTCCGGAGTGTTCTCGAATGAGACCAGTTCGAATTTCAGATCCGGATTGTGCTGGCGGATCTGGGGCCACAGACTGACCAAAAACTGGACAGGCGTCGTCAATGAGGTTCCGATCCGCAGCACGTGTTTGGATTCAGCCAGCATTTTTTCAGCCCGGGCGATCGAATCTTTGGCATACTGGATGAGATACTTCGCATCCCGGTACAAGGATTCCCCTGCCGGTGTCAATTGGACACCCCGATGCGTCCGGACAAACAAGTCAAATCCCAGACTGTTTTCCAGAAGATTGATTTGTTTCATGACAGCATTTGGTGATACATACAGTTCTTCGGACGCTTTATTGAAACTGCCGGAATCGGCAACTTTAATGAATGTATCCAATTGATGATTGTACATGCAACGAAACCTCCCAACTGTGTCTTAGCAAAATGTTAAAGATTAAACCGCTTCTCGGTCGTGCTCAAGAAATTCTCCAACGCTTCTTCACTGTTGATGCCCATCCGGTCCGCCAGCACCATCAGCCACCAGATGCTTTCACCGATTTTGTGCTCCAAATCGACTTCATTCGAATCGTCGACCGGCCAACGCCCCTGCTGCGCCATCGTCAGGCGCCCGACCAAGCCCGCATCGGTCAAAAATGCCAACGCATCCTCTTCCACGGACCACTCGCTGCCGTGGTGCTTCATTTCCAAAGAGCGGTAATGCTCCCGGATTTTTTTGGATCTTTCTGCAGCTTGTTTGATTGTCAGATTGTCCATTTTGTGCTCCTTATCCTCGTCTTATGGGTCTATCTTTACAGCTCCGTATACTTCTCTTTGTTGCCTCTACTCTTGTCCACCGGATACTTGATATTGTTCTTCTCCAGTTTCGCCTCGATGATCTCATCAATGTCCAGATCAAGATTGCTGGCCAGCATATGCGAATAGATCAACACATCCGCTAGTTCCTCCTTGATCCGTTCGATGTTGGTCTCTCTGACTTCCTCTGGAGATTTCCATTGGAAGAGCTCCAACAATTCAGCGGCCTCCAACGAAATCGAGATGGCAAGGTCCTTCTCGTTGTGGAATTGGCGCCAATCGCGGTCATCCCGGAATTTGTTGATTTTGTCCATTGTGTTCATGTGTGTCATCCCTTTATAGTGTAGCTTACGACATCAGAAATTCCGTACTCATTTGCTATTATTTTAACAATATAGAGGATTGAATTTGCGCTAAAATTGGTTTCGATACTTATACCATTCTGTAATTTGTATGGGTTAATTTGCTCATCCGGAGAGGAAAAAACTCGTTTTAGCGCTTCTTTGCTAGCCAGATTTCCAAAAGTAGAGCTATCAAATTCCCATGTAAAATTCAAAAATTGTACCAAAATCTGCTTCCAGTTCTCTGCTTCAAATTCATTTCCATCGATAATTAATGATGTGGGTTTGGTACCCGTAACGACAACATCCTCATCTAAAAAATGTTCTCCTGAAATTGAGGTAAATTCCACATCAGGAATCAGTGTCGGAATTTTCCAGATATCTAAAGCTATTTGACTTAGCCTATTCGCTCTGTCAATGATAGTAGACTCGCTCCATTCAGTATATTTTTCAAATAATTCTCGAGTCATTTTTATGTTAGAGTTACGATACAAATGAGTTTTTTCTTCAAACAGTTTATTAGAAAGCTCAGAGTTATACCCTGTGAGAGTCAAGTTTCCCAGTGTGTTCCCGTACTTCAACTGTACTTCTGCTGCTTGAGGAACAGCAAGCTTCCACTCATTCGTCAACGTTTGCGGCATAATATGTTCAATTTGGAGTGTATCGAATCCAACCGTCTCTTTTGATAAACTATTTTCAATCATAGTCAAGGTAAGTTTCGCCAAATGATTTCTTCTGTTATACAGATCTATGGATTTTAAGCTGCTGACAAATTCATCATCTCTTGGGAATACTTGAGTCCCTGCCTTACTAACCAACTCTGAAACTAGTCGCTCTTTCTCACTATCACGTGAAATGTCTTTGGACAGAGCCGCAAACAATTTATTCAACACATTTGTTTTTTTATCCGTTATCAGCCTCCTAAATAAATAGGATTCCACCACAGAAAATATTTCATTCGTCTCTGGCCAGGTATAAGCACCATCGGCATTAAGTTTTAATATTTCCATTATGTACGGATAAGCAATTGTTGCTTTCATTAAATTAATTCGTTTAATAATTTCATTTGTTGGAGTGTGTGGTATAGTCTCGTTCACTACCCAATGATAAAACTTTGAATACAGATCTAGTTCATTGATTGCCTTTTCAGGTGAGTACCCTTCATTGATAAAGAATCGTTTGTATTCATCATAAACTTTTTTTTCATTTACAGTATTTCCATACTTTATTGTTAAATAAAACCTGATGAAGGTTGAAATTTGAATAGTTGGAATCCTGCTTTCTATCGACATCCAATAGTCTTTGTAAAGTTGACTCTGCAAGTCGTAGCTTATTCCCATTAATAGAAAATTTCTGATAAGATCTGATGCCGTAAGAGAAAGTCCCGTAGAATTTATACTTTCGAATATTATTTGCGGATTCTCAGAGTCATCATTGCCATTTAATTCAATATACACAATTTCAATCACGCTCAGCGCATCAAAAAACTGCTTCGGTTCATAAGGTGAATTTTCCAGGCACTCTTTGAAGTATTGGTAATTCTCGTATATTTTTGATGTCAAAGAGACTGGTTTATTCTCAATAACTTGTCTGAATATGATTCGATCTTTTTCTACGGACTTTAGCTTCAGTTTGTCATTTTCTTCACTTCTCGGATTCAACAAATAATCATCCAAAATTTCGTTATATAGTTCCTCATCTTCTGATAAGTCGGCGACTGCCTTTAAAAATAGCATAAAACTTGTAATACGCTGCTGACCATCGATGATAATAAAATTTTTGCTAAGTTTCGGACCACGCTCATCAACATAGACTATTGTCCCGAGAAAATGTTTACGATTGAAATCATCCTCAATGATATTTTGTACATCATTAAAAAGCTGGGCACATTGTTCTTTGGACCATTCATAATTTCTTTGGTAAACAGGAATATTAAAAATAGTTTTTTTCTGTTCTAAAAACTCAAAAAACTTCACAGTATCTGCCTTCATGATTATCCCCCTATTTTCCCTATCTTAATTCATTATCCAACGGCACAACAACCTCATCCAATACCTTCCGCCACTGCCGTTTCATTTCTGGAGCATATCGTAGTGGTTTAGCTTCGGGATGCACTGTCTTGTATTTTTCAAAGTTTTTGCTGTCGATGATACCACCTATATTTGGAATCGGGTCTGCCCCGATAACATATTGTACTGCCGAGGAATGTAATTCATCAGGTGAAACAAACCACTCCTGCGCAAAATGAGCGATAGCCTGATCTCTAGCTAGAGTAAAGTAATGCCGCTTGAGGACAAAAATATCTTCTTCTGGATCAACTCGTTTTGAGTCGATATCGTTCAAGATTGCACGGTAAACTTCCCTTACAACCTCTGCTTTGTTCAACTTCTGCATCGCTTTTTCAATGTCTTCACGCACAGATTTGTTGTTTGCGGAGTACGTGTTCAACAGCTGATCGATATAGGTAGCGTCGATATCATATAGTTTGACCGCATTGTCTGAATAGAACTCAATTTCTGACAGTTTTGGAATAATGTCGGGTGGTACAGGCGGGTCTACCAATGATCCTTTAATGGTCTGGTACAAACCTAAATTTTCTTCCAATACCATCACTTGCTTCTTCAAATTACCTGATTTTTCCATCTCATCATTATAATCATCATAAGTAACAAGCGCCTCAAACGAATTCGTGAATTCCTGAAATGCTTTGACAAAATCAATCCTCAATTCCAGCGGCGAGTGCTCATCTATATCCGGATGTGTTTCAACGATGCCAGTGAACTTCTTATGACCGCCATTGAATCTTTTCTTAGATTTTTCATAAGTCGGATAAATCAGATTGGTTTCTTCTTTAGCTTCGGAATAGAGTCTTGTTGCATCTGCAACATTTTTTTCCATGGAGTGCGGCTTCCGGAAAGTGACGATCAAGCCTTTCGTTTTATCCGGGTAGGTACGATTCGTACGCGAAAAGGCTTGAATCAAGTTGGCATAGCTAAGATTCCGGTCAACAAATAAGGTCTGAATCGTCGGCGCATCGAAACCTGTCAGCAATCTATCGACGACGATAACCAAGTCAATCTGTTTCCCGAATTCTTTGAATTCCCCTTTTTTGCGCGCGAGCCGATTGTTGATGTCCCCGTTATAGCGGTCAATGTCATCGATGCCCCAAGCAGTACCGTAGTACGCGTTGTAATCCTTGATTATTTTTTTCATTTCTTTTTGATTTTGGGCTGAATCCACTTCATTTTCCTGCATAGAATAGGTGATCGCTATTCTCGGAAAATCTGGGTCTTCAATCGTGCGACCTGTCCTGATCGGATGGTGAGAAAATTCTCTTTGAATCCAGCTGGGGTCCTTCGTCATCTCCTTAATGGCATGATAATACCGTTTTGCCATATCGATCGAACTAGTCGTCAGAATCGCTGACTTTCTCGGCCGGCCATTTTGAAAATCAAATTTCATATAGGCGTTATCCGGTCGGAAAATTTTATGTAGCACCTTTTGAATATGCTCATCCCGTTCATAGATCGTTGCATCCAAATACTCTTCTTTTTCGACCGGCGGCATCTGATCGATCATGTCATTGATGCCATCTACGCTGTAGCTTGCATATTTTTCATTGACTTGGAGGTTTTTGAAAATGTGATTATTTAAAGAGGTCTGTTCAATCGTATCCTCATGCTCCACCTGAAATCCCAAAACAGCAGCATCGTCCAAAGCATCCTTTATCGTGTAAGTATGTAATTTCTCCCCATATTGATCGTGCGTCGTTCTGGCCAATTGCCCTTTGGCTTGCTTTTTATTCTCTTCAAAGATAGGTGTACCAGTAAATCCGAACCAAGTGGAATTCGGGAAGAACTGCTTTATTTCATCCATATTTTCCGCACTCAAAGCACGGTGACATTCATCCACGACAAAGACGATATGCTGGCCCAACAACTTTTTGAAACGTTCCACATTTCGTTTCTCCTTTTGCTTTTGGGCATGGCGCAATGCGGACTCTAGTTTTTGGCGAGTCGTGATGATGACTGTATTATTGTTCGTATCCGACAACAGCGCTCGGCTGAGTTCAATCGAACTGCCCGTACCCACAATCAAACTATTCGCTCGAACGTTTCCAGAAGAAATACCTGTATTAAATTCAGAGGCGAACTTTGTGAATTCTGATGTAGTCTGACTATCCAAGTCTTTCCTGTCAATGACCATGATGGTTCGGTCAACACCAGATTTGCGGGCAAGCAATTTCGTAGCCACGAAGCTCGTCAACGTTTTTCCTGACCCTGTCGCATGCCAAACATAACCAGATTCGTGCTTCATAGCAGATGTAAATAGAGCTTCAATCGCGTGGATTTGGTAAGGATGCAAGACCATTAAAGCTTTATTATCGTGGTCCTCACTGACAATCGTATAATGTGCGATTAAGCGATGGGCATCCGGGATGTTTAACACCTGCTTACAAAATTCATAAACATTGTCCACCTTACGATTGTCCGTCGTCCGCCAACTAAAAAGGAATTTCTTATGCATATCTTTTGGAAGCGCATTCGCGAAATAGCGGGTTGTTTTTTCATTGGAAACGACAAAAAGCTGCAATGTTGAAAAAATGTTGTTCCGAAACATCCCTTCCTCAGCGTATTTCTTGATTTGATTGAACGCCTGGAAGTACCCGTCTTTTGCACCAGCTTGTTTCAACTCAATCTGCACAATCGGCAACCCATTGATCAACAAGGTTACATCAAATCGCCGCTCCCGCTCATCAGCATCCGATTTTTTCTTAGCGATCTGATTGACAACTTCATACGTGGAAATGCCTCCGCCGATGTCTTGATTGGAATACAAGATCAAAGACATAGCACCTAAAGAAGTATCCCCACGCTCAATTGTGATGCGAGCAATGCCGTTTTCACCCTTCAGCCATTTGGCAGCATAAAAAGGCGTTTTCGTACGCATTAATAACTCCATTTTTATCGAATCAAATTCTTTATCCGTAATCGGATGTTCCTTGATTTCAGATAAGTTATTTTGGGTAATTTTTTTGCGCAGATTCTTCCATAAATCTTCTTCAGATTTAAGATCCTCGCGATAATTCCACTGATTATGTCCTTGACCCAGAACGTCAATCAGATGTTTTTCAATTGTTGCTTCATCATTTCTTGGAATTTTGCACATAATCTTCCCACCTAAGCTATATACTTAATTCCCCCACAAATTATCTATTAAATTATATCACGATTGTTTTATTTAATGTTGAATTTCTGAGAAAACCGGACCCATTTTCGAGTGGGAACAGCGTAAGTTGGGAGAGGTAATAGATAATCAGTATAATGGTCAAACTCCTTCCAGAGCGAATGCTAGTTTTTGGAATGGAGAAATTAATTGGCTTTCCAGTGGTGAATTAAACAGAGGTGTTGTTTCTGAAACAATTGAAAAAATTACCGAAGATGGAAGAAAAAATGCAAATCTAAAAATTGTTCCTAAAGGTACATTTGTGATGGCTATAACTGGTTTAGAAGCTGCCGGAACTCGTGGAAACTGTGCGAAATTGGGAATAGACACGACTATGAACCAATCATGTATGGCTCTGTTTCCTAAAAAAAAATCACTTGATTCATCGTTCTTGTTTCAATGGTATCGAAAGGTTGGAGAAGAATATGGACTTCAATACACACAAGGAACAAAGCAACAAAGCTATAATGCTGAATTATTAAAAATTCTTCCGATTGTTTTGCCATCTGTGAGTGAGCAAGTATTAATTGCAGATTTTTTTGATAAGATCGATGATGCTATCGCTCTTCATCAGCGAAAATTGACCTTGCTAGAACAGCTAAAGCAAACCTACCTACAAAAACTATTTCCCCAAAGTGAGAAGAATATTCCAGCGCTGAGATTTGCTGGTTTTTCCGAACATTGGGAACAGCGTAAGTTGGGAGACACGGTTCAAATTACTATGGGACAGTCACCTAACGGAGAAAATTATACTGACAATCCAAGAGATCATATACTTGTGCAAGGAAACGCAGATATGAAAAATGGGCGAGTTTGTCCACGTGTATGGACCACGCAGGTAACTAAGAAAGCTGACCCTGAGGATATTATTTTAAGCGTACGAGCACCAGTAGGTGATGTAGGAAGAACCGATTACGCAGTAGTGTTAGGACGAGGAGTTGCTGGTATAAAAGGCAATGCTTTCATCTTTCAGACACTGTCACGCATGAAAGAACAAGGTTTTTGGACAAGATACAGTTCAGGGTCTACCTTTGAGTCTATTAATTCAGCAGACTTAAAAGATGCATTTATTCAAATCTGCCATATTGAAGAGCAGACAAAGATTGGAGACTTCTTCACTAAACTTGACGACACTATCGCTCTTCATCAAAGCAAGCTTCAGAAACTTGCAGAACTAAAGAAAACTCTATTAGCAAAGATGCTCGTGTAGTCAAATTTTTGCAGAAAACAGATAACCTCCTGATAATAAAGTGATGAAATGTTCATCAAATTTATTATCAGGAGGTTTTTATTTTGGTTAGAAAAAGAAAGTCAGATCAGTTGTTTTACGAGTATTTCGAGGAATGGATCGAATTATACAAGGTTGGGGCTGTGCGGTCCGTAACGTTAAGTAAATATAATATGTCCCTCCAACGAGTGTATGAACTAGCGCCCAGTTTAAAGGTTGGGGAGATAGATAGACGGAAATACCAACAGCTATTGAATGACTATGCACTCACCCACGAAAAACAAACCACAATGGATTTTCACCATCAATTAAAAGGAGCAATACTTGATGCGGTTGATGAGGGGTTGATTGCTACAAATCCCACGCGAAAAATTATCATCAAGGGTAAAAAGCCGAAAGAAAAGCGCACGAAGTTTTTAAATCAGTTTGAAATTCAAGCGCTGATTAGACAACTGAATCTGGCATCTGAAATCAATTGGGATTGGTTTATCTTATTGGTGGCAAAAACAGGATTGCGTTTTTCTGAAGCTCTTGCTCTTACTCCAAATGACTTCGATTTTTCCAAGCAAAAGCTAAGTATTACAAAAACCTGGAACTACAAGGGTACTACAGGGAACTTTCAACCTACGAAGAATGAATCCTCAAAACGAACGATGCAAATTGATTGGCAAACTGCGATGCAATTTTCGCAGCTGATAAAAAATTTAGATCCTGAAAAACCAATCTTTGTGAAGAACAGGGTATTCAATTCTACAATCAATTATCGCCTGAAGGTCCTTTGCACAAATGCAAATATTCCAATCATTACCATTCATTGCCTCAGACATACGCATGCTTCATTACTATTGTTTGCAGGGGTTTCGATTGCGAGTGTAGCAACTAGATTGGGACATTCCAGCATGACTACCACACAAGAAACGTATCTCCACATCATTCAAGAACTCGAAAATCAAGACAACGACAAGATCATGAAACACTTGGCGTTACTGATGTAAGATAAACAAAAAGGCACACGAAGTGCCTTTTTTAAATGAACATTTTGTTGAGTAAAGTACTTTTCAGTACTTTTAGATGAGCAATCTTTTCTTGATGTAGAACAATGGACTTATCCAACTGGTTGAAGAAAATTCCAATTTTAACTTGCTCTTCCTTAATAGGATATGGAATTGGCATTTCTTTTAGAATTGTATCCTTTATCGCAAATCTATCTGCTCTAGCACCAGAGTCACCGTTCATTTTCATGAATATGTGCCAATAAGAGGTTTCAAAATATTTTTCAAGAAAAGTATGATCAACTCTCTTAGGTCGAAATACATAATATAACGGTGACATTATACCGATTCTATTAAGGTTGTTTCGTTTTATGGGCCCAACAGGAGCAAAATTGGAAATTCTTGGATTGTAAACAAAATCATCTGGTCTAACTACATAATATCCATCGATGTTGTTGATGTTTGAGATGTCCTTATCAAAATAATCGCTTTGAGAAATAATTCCATATTCAGCTGAATTCGTTAAAGTCTCAGTGAACTCCCTAGCCTTATTTTTTTCTGTGACTTTGTCTGATATGTCCTCAAGAGTACGCTGTGACCAATCTTCTGCGAATCCAGCAAGTCTAACCTCTGGAATTTTCTCTCCGTTTCTAGGAAACATCATCTGAAGCAGGTTCGCTTTTAATTCTTTCTGTTTATCAGACATACGCTGATGAAGAGCGATAGTATCGTCGAGATGTTTAAAGAAAGTACCGATTTTAGTTTGTTCTTCCTTATGTGGGTACACAAGATCAACTTCTTTTAAGTCTGAATTATGTAAATGAACAACTGATTTCCCTTGAGCTTTTTTACTTAATTCTTTTTGTTGTCTACCATTTGAAATTGTCAGAGCTAGAAATGACGGGACAATTTCTGTATTAGGTTTGATAACATTTAAATCCCCACCAAGGATGATTCCTGGTTTTGCCACTACTGATGCTCTTGAAATATCTTCTGAAGTCTCTCCTGATGCGGGAACGATTACTTCGTTTCCAGTACTTATCACAGACTTTTCTTTTTCATCTACAAAAGTGTCAACATTTTCTATAACCGTTTCATACTTGGTATATAACCGTCCATAGAGTATTATTGGTTTACCTGTAGCCGTTAAATCTCCTTTAGTGTATCCAGCTCCTTTTGAAAAGGATGCTAACTCACCTAACTTACGCTGTTCCCAATCATCAGTGAATCCTTGAAAACGTATAGCTGGCGCCTTTTTAGTTTCCTCAGACATCACTGAAACACCGCCTTTGTTGCTTCGATGATCTCGCGCGTCTCGTCTGTTACCGCCAGTTCATCCAGCATTGTAAGGAAGTCATTTTCGGCTGCTTTTATTTGTTGATTGAGGGCTACAAGCTCTTTCCCGAGTTCAACAATATCAATCTCTTCCTGTTCTTCAAATGTATCGACATAACGTGGGATATTTAAGTTGAAGTCGTTATCTCTGATCTCTTCAAAGCTGGCGACGTGCGCAAACTTCTCAACATCTTCACGTTTTTTGTAGGTTCCAACAATTCTGTCGATGTTTTCTTGCGATAGCTTGTTCTGATTTTTACCTTTGATGAAGTCCTTGCTTGCGTCAATGAATAAAACATCTCTGGATGTCCGGTTTTTCTTCAAAATGATGACTGTCGTAGGAATCGATGTACCAAAGAACAAGTTCGCTGGCATTCCTATAACTGTGTCAATACTCCCATCTTCCAGTAACTTTTTACGAATGACACCTTCAGCAGCACCACGGAACAGGACACCATGCGGCAATACGATTGCCATCGTTCCAGAATCTTTCAAATGGTAGAAACCATGTAACAAGAATGCGAAATCAGCTTTTGATTTCGGCGCTAATTTACCGTAGCGATTAAACCGCGAATCATCTAGGAACGTGTCATCAGAAGACCATTTTGCAGAATATGGCGGATTCATTACCACGGAGTCAAACGTGTATGGTTCGTCTGTTGGCCAGTCTTTATTCAAGGTATCTCCGTTGCGTAGACGAATATCCTCATTGTCGACGCCGTGCAAAATTAAATTCATTTTTGCTAAGTTAAACGTGGTCGTGTTCAACTCTTGACCATGATATTTTACGCTCTTCGGATAATTCAAATAATTACGGATGTTGAGCATCAAAGAACCGGATCCCATCGTCGGGTCAAATACGCTGAACAATTTCTTATCCTCTTGCCCTATTGCAGCGATCCTTGCCATCATATCCGAAACTTCATGTGGCGTGTAAAATTCTCCGGCTTTCTTCCCTGCTTCGGAGGCAAATTGACTGATCAAAAATTCATAGGCATCGCCAATAACGTCGCCGTTATGTCCAAGCACATCAATGCCGTTGAGTTTTTTTAACACTTCAGTGATGGTAACGTTACGTTGCTGATCGTCTGCACCCAGTTTTTTTGATTTTAGATCGACATCATCGAATAACCCATTAAATTGAACGTACTTAGTGGACAAGTCAATGAATGCTTTATTTAAGTCATTCAGTTGGAATATATTCTGATTTGCTTGCATCGTCAAAACATTGAATAAATGATCCGCAGCAATGTCATAGCCAAGAGTATCGACTAACGTTTCGATCAAATCGCTCTTTGTATCTTCATCTTCAAGTAGCTGACGATACAAAACCGTCTGCTTATCCGCATTGGAAAATTCATCCAATGACTCACCAGCTAATTCAACAACCTTTTCTAAAAGTTTATCTGAGAGATATTTGTAGAAAATTAACCCTAGTAAATAATTTTTATATTCAGACGCATCCATCTTACTGCGCAGATTGTCAGCAGCGCTAAATAGCTTCTGATTTAATTCAGCTCCCATTTTAAAACCCCTTTAGTGTATAGTTATCCATCTTATCATTATAGCTTACGATGTGGAAAAGCGTAAGCAAAGAATAAATGCACACTTAAATGGGCGCATTATAAATAACCGTATACCATGCGATGTTCCCGCTAATTCCTGAATTTTTTTGACAAAGGCAAGTACCGATCCAGTAATGCTACGTTTTGGTAGAAATTCAGCTTCCGTAAATTCCGAAATTGCCTCATGATTTATTCTTAGAAATTGACACCATTGTTTTGGCGTTTTCTACCCAACTCAAACAAACGCCATCAAACCATCTACGCTGCTTAAACTTATACTCGACTACTTTAGCTGAGTTTATTTCCAAAAAATGGCAAGGTTTCGACCCAATATAGAAGTTCATGTACAATAGTATATGCGTCTTTTGAGTACGAGCTTTCGACTCACTTTTCAGAGCATTCAGGAAGTCCAGGTATAAACACAACCAAAACAGGCTACTCATCGCTGGATTATTTCCAGTAATTGGGAGCCTGTTTATTGTTGGCAGTTAATCGTTTAAGAATGACTTAAACAGGTTAAGTATATCTCGTCCTGTATTATAAACAGTCTCATTTTCCCCCGTCTGTCCATCATCATCATGATACTGATATTTTTTTTCAATCCGAACGCCTTCCTTGTCTCCCCTCAAAGTATAAGTTGTCTCCTCTTCACGAGTGTACTTACCATCAGAAGACACGCCATCGAATTTATTCCTAATCGTTTTGGATTTGCCATTGTACTTATCAGGTTCAGTTGCAAGCTCATGTAAAGAATCAACTTCACTATCTTTATACCGACCATTTCCCAAATCAATGTACTCACTTATTATTCTTTTCTTTTCACTTTTTTCTTTTCTATTCATAACGTTGCTCCTCTTCTATTGGTTTGATTTCTATCTGTTCCGAATCAATCGAGCCATAAGGATACTCACAAATGCTACCCACAACCTGATATTTTTTGCCGCATTTACTGCAATGACAGTCATCTGCTTGAAAGTAACGATACAATTCTTGCCCCATTGATTTTTCAGTGGAATCCTCATCGTATACATACTCCTCAAGATCTATTCTATTCATTGCATGACAATAGGGGCAGCTGACAATACGCTCCATACTAACCTGCGGAGATGCCCAGTCACTTATAACCTCTAATTCATAATGTCCCCGAAAGTGCTGGCCGTTTTGTTCTTTTATCTGGATGTCTGCCCAATACGAGTCTCGTGGTAAAGAATCATAAGATACATTTGAAGCGCGAATTTGCTGAAACAGTTCCAGAGAACCAAGCATTTCATCGACCTCTTTCCGCATATCTATTTCTGTTTGCTTGAGTGCATCATCCAAGGTAATGTCATGGGTTTGGAGTTTTTTAACAGTTTCAGCAGATGCACCGGCCGTCATTAAGATTAGAACCATTTTGATATTAAGCAAGTCTTGCTCCAAAAATTCTCGATAGCCATTTGCACCCCTGCTCGCTGTGAACAATCCTTCTCTCTCCAGATAATGAATATGAGACCTTGGAATGTTTAGCGTCTCCTCAACATCCTTCATTTTCACGATGGATTCCTCCTTTCATATGTGTATCATAATCTATGAACAAAGTTTACAGTCAATAGAATTCATAAAATTTCCCCAACTTTTTTCGATGTCTGAAAAACACTGCACCAAAATTTTTAATGTTCCAACTTTATCAATAGTTACGACTATTTAAGCGCTTCCGAAAAATCCGATAACCTATCGATAATTTGAAATTAACCATTTATTCATATAATCTCGGATTTAGCATGTGATCGAACTTTCAGTAATCAGTATTTTTTAGGTTAGTTTTTTAAGCGTCTGATTTTCCTTTTTGTTCTATAGTAAAAAGAGTACCAACAATGACGCTCTTTTACTATACGCTTTACAAAAATAGTCCCTTTCCTCCCTATCCCACCACCAACTTATTCGTCTTTTTCAAAAACTTAGCCGGGATTGGACGTTCCAATTTCCAGGTGATGTTCATCGGTTTGCTTCCGGAATGTTGGACATAGTTGGCCAGTCCCAGGAAGGTGTATGGGGCTGCACCGATGCGATCGTTCTTGAATTCGCGGACGAATAGGAGGACTTTGCTGCTGCGCTCTCGATGGTTGATGTAGCGCTGCCCGGTTGAGGCATGGTCTCCTGTCGTGCTTTGGCTTTGCCAATGGAAGAGCGTTTCATTGATGGAGTAATCATTGTACATTGTCGTTGGGGAGTAGTCTTTATCCGCCTTATTCAAGGTAACGAAGAGCACGTCGATTTTCTTCTCGGGCAACCATTTGACGCCTTCTCGGACATTACTCGGATTCATGTGATCCATTGCCACCAGCAGTTGATCACGCGTATAGGTGCAATGCAGATCAAGCGGGCTCTCAAATCCCAAATTGACAGGTTCGTCAATAAAGTCGATCCGATCGAAGTTATAGCGCAGAAGTCCCATCATTTCCCCCAACATCACAGAATTACGTGAAAGCAAAGCCAAATTTCCTTTGACTTCTGCACTTTCCCAATCTTCGATGGCTTTTTGCCAGACGGTGATATAGAACATCTGGAACATGCGTTGCTGAATCGGTGACAGCTTCTTCAAGTCGACCTTGTCCAGACGCGGTAAAATATCCAGCAAAAAAGCAATCCAACGTCGAGAATCGATGGCACAAATGCGTTTCAACGCTTTGTTGATTATTTCTTCCAGTTCCTCTTCGAATTCTTCCCGGACCCCTGCCGAGACACATAATCTCGCAAAGTTGGCTCTAGAGAAAATCGTGCGGACATCCAAATGATAATAGTCAACGAAATTGGCCAAATCTAAAGGCAGGCCGCTGTCTTCTTCAAAGGTCGCGATCCGGCTGATCAAACCATTTTTGGCGCTGAAGGAAGATTTGATGTTGTCCAGCACGTATTTGGCGGCTTTCTTTTCCAACTGTATGTAGCAACCTTTTGGAGCCGAAACAAAACCATTTTTCAGTTCACTTTGGACACTGTGGGTCGTATTGGCAAGAAGCGCTGAAAATTTTTCTTCAAAATTGTACTTTCTGTTGGCTTGTCCAATAAAGTCCAGTACGGTCAGACACTCCTTACCTTCAGCCAACCGGAGGCCGCGGCCGAGTTGTTGCAGGAAAATCGTCAAGGACTCGGTCGGACGCAGAAAGAGAACTGTGTTTACTTCCGGGATGTCCACCCCTTCGTTATAAATGTCGACTACGAAAATAAAGCGGATCTCCCCTGAAACCAAGCGTTTCTGAGCGGTACGTCTATCTTGATCGTTGGACTGACCAGTCAAATGAATCGATGGAATGCCATTATTGTTGAACTGTTCCGCCATAAATTGGGCATGTTCGATTGAAACGCAGAAGCCTAATCCTTTAACTTCTTCGATATCCGTAACGTATTTATCCAAAGATTGGATCACGTTATTAGAACGGCGCAAAGCGACTCCGCGATTCAGCGAGTAAAGCTTGTTCAACTCTGATTTATCATAGCCTCCCCGAGTCCAGCGCAGCTCGCTCAAATCGATGGCATCGGTGACACCGAAGTATTGGAATGGACTCAATAATTTGCGATCGATTGCCTCTGGAAGTCTGATTTCAGCAGCAATACGATTATCGAAATAATCCAAAATGCTTTTGCCGTCCATCCGTTCAGGCGTAGCAGTCAAGCCTAACAAAATACTTGGTTTAAAATGATTCAGCAAAGTTTGGTAAGTAGGGGCAGCTGCGTGGTGGAATTCATCCACGATGATGAAATCGTAATAATCTTCAGGCAATTTTTCATGCAAGGCTTGGGAGTTCATCGTTTGAATGGAAACGAACAAATTATCCAAACTTTCCGGTTTATGGTTGCCCACAAACAACTCTCCAAAATTCTGATCTTTCAGAACACCTTGAAAAGTTTCCTGGCTCTGTCTCAAGATTTCTTCTCGATGCGCCACAAACATAAGTCTGCATGGTCTAGCTGCATTCATTCGGCAAAAACGTCGGTAATCGAACGCCGAGATCACGGTCTTCCCCGTCCCCGTAGCTGCTACGACAAGATTTCGGTAAAACCCGCGCACTTCCCGCTCAGCAAGCAGCTTATCGAGGATCTCTTGTTGGTAGGGATAAGGATGGATATCGAAAACAAAGCGGCGGGACTCTCCGTCACCCATGAAACGGTCAGCCTTCAGGGCACGCACGAGACGTTCCCGTTCCGTATCTTGATAAAACTCAAACTCTGAAGAATTCCAATAACTTTCCAACGTTGCGGCGATTTTACGGATGGTGTCCGGTTGGTCTTTCGCAGTAATTTTCAGATTCCATTCCAAACCGCTAGAAATAGCCGCATTCGATAGATTTGATGAACCGACATAAGCCGTCGAGAAGCCCGTTTCGCGATAAAAAGTGTATGTTTTTGCATGAAGGCGCGTCCTTTTTGTGTCATAGGAAATTTTGATTTCCGTATTCGACAGCTTACCCAGTTCTTCAATTGCCTTTACATCGGTCGCCCCCATATAAGAAGTCGTGATGATGCGCAGTTTTCCGCCTCCCGCGGTGAAATCGCGCAGTTCATCGATGATGAGGCGCAGCCCGCTCCACTTAATGAAAGAAACGAGCATATCGATACGGTCTGCTGATTGGATCTCCTTTTTGAGCTCTGAGAACATTTGTGGCTCGTGGATTGCACCCGTAAAAAGACTGCTTTGTGCGATGGAAGTCTCGGGACGAATCAGTTTGGCCGCTGTTTTTCCGGCATGGATATCCACGTCGTTTTCACCTAAAAGTGCCATAAGCTGTTCCGCACGTTCGTCCACCGACATTTGAGCAAAATCCGTTTCCTGCGTCGTCTTAGTAATGGTCTCGACGACTTTATTGATGAGGGCGACTTGGGCAGTGATACCTCCACCATTATCCGAAACATTATCCAAACCTTTCTGGATGATTTCCGAAAGGTATTGCGTCAATACTTTCGATGCTTCCGCCTGATCAATCTGCGCGACCGATTTACGGACCTCTGGAATTTCTTGCAACAACGCTTTTATTTGTGAATTGATGACTTGTTCGTATAAGCCTGGATTGAGCATGGGATCACACTTTCTGCAGAGAATTTTTGTGATTTTTGAAAATATATTAGGGTGAATGTTTCGTATTTACGCAAAATATTTATTATAATTTTAATTATAGATAAGTTTGCTGCACAATTCAATGTAAGTAGACTATAGGTATAGCAATATTAGCAATCATCGATATGCAAAACCATCCTACCGTATATTCCACGGAATTATTAATCTCAAAATTTTCTGAGCGGTTCCGAGAAGCACGCGAAACAAGGAAACACATAGAGTCACAAAAATAAACACAAACGCTATTCACTATGAACAGGCGGTTGTGCTTTTGCTATATGTTGAAGTCTTAAATTCAATAAGCGCGTGCATAAGGATCATTGTCGTTCCAAACATTCTAATTTCAAATAATTCATAAAACTACCGTTCCATTTTATCCAAAAATCTTCATCAATGCCTTATAAAATCCATTCTCATCATTCGTATCCGTTACGCAATCAGCTGCTTGTTTTACTTCACCAGGAGCGTTACCCATCGCGATTCCTTTGCCAGCGTGTATGATCATCGGCATATCGTTGAAATTGTCTCCGATTGCTAAGGCATTATTAAGTTCCACGCCATATTTTTCACACAAAAAGTGAAGGGCTCCTAATTTTGATACTTGATTATTGACGATTTCCATATAGGTGTCTTTTGATCGGTAGTAGGAAATGTTTGATAAGTTTGCCTCTGCCAGCTCATGCTCCAGTTTCTGAATATCATCCGGATTTCCCATGCACAGTATTTTGTGAACGGGAAAATGCTCCTTAAAGAAATCTTCCATTGAGATGGATTCTGGATCCATTTTGGTGATTGCCGCTTCCTGCTTGACCCACTCATCTTCTTGTTCAACGTACCACCGCTCGCCGGAATAGATATTGAAGCTTATATCCGGAAAATTTGTGGATATTGTTTGATAGAGTTGTAACGCGTCCAGTCGCTCTAAAGTCAGACTGTACAGATCAACAAACGACCCTTCTGTATATTGTGTGATCAACGCTCCGTTGAAGCATACCAGTGGTGAAGACAAGTGGACTTCATCGGCGATAGAAGTCATTGCCCCTGGCGGTCTAGCGGATGCCAAAATGATTTTCGTGCCTTGCTTCACCAAGTCCTGAATGATTTGGCTTGCTTCGGCTGTAACTTCATGCTTCGAATTCAACAACGTGCCATCTATATCGCTGAATACCAACTCGACTTTTGTCATTTCGTTTCCTCCTCAAAGATAATCTCTGTTTGATCCTCGAAATAAGCCTGCTGTTTTGGTGCCAGAGCCCTATCTGTAATGAAGCAATCAATGTCCTGGTAATTTGCGCCTTTATACTGCGCTTCTTTGCTGAATTTCTGATTTTCAGCAACCAGTACCACTTGGCGACTTTGTTTCACCACTTTTTGCTTGATCAAGGCATTGTTCGCTTCTTTGAAAAAGATGCCCTCTTTCTCCAGACTTGCTGCTCCGATAAAACAGATGTCAAATTTTATCGTATCCATTTCTTCCAAACTTCGGACCGAAAAGAAAAACCGATCTTCAGGATTGAACTCTCCACCCAAAAGATGAACCTTTATTTTGGGATTCATTCCCAATGCAAAAGCATTGTCCAGCGAATGCGTATAAACCGTACACTTTTTGTTCAGTTTCTGCGCTGCTAATAATAACGTAGTCGAGACATCCAAAAACAGCGTGCTGTTTTCTGGTATTTCTTCCAAAACTCTCTCAGCCATTTTTTCTTTTTCAGGTTTATGTATGCCTGTCCGCTCCCCAAAACTGATTATCTTTGGGCTGTCTTCCGCTAACATAATGCCTCCATGCGTACGGACAGCTATTCCGATTTTTAGGAATTCCAGGATATCACGACGCGCAGTGTCGGATGAAATCTGGAATTCTTCCATTATTTCTTTTTTGGAAAGTCTTTTTCTCTCCTCCAACAGCTGTTGAATCTGCTGGATGCGCTCTTCTTGGTACATCATCCCACCACCTTCAATTGAATTATATAAGCAAACGTAAGTATTTTCAATTTTATTTAAGCATTTGTTTAAATTGGGTAAAAAAAAATAAGCAAAAACGATTTTTAGGCGTTTGTGCTGGTTTTTCATATAATCATAATTCACTTTATGCGGTCCTTTATTTGTCCAACCCAACTTGTTTTCGTTGCCTTCAGTTGGACTCATCCGCGACATATTTCAATACTGTGTGAAACTCCTTACGCGTTGCTTTCTAAGAAAAGGTAGCATAGTCTCGGTCATATTTATCAAGAATTTTTTGGGCCGTTTCCTTATCAATCATTTCGTCACCCACTTAGTCAATTGATTACACTTTACATATTAACACACCTTAATCATAAGATGAAAACCAGCACAAACGTTTTTTTAGGCGTTTGTGCTGGTTTATATTTTTCTAAATATTTAGATTAGGAATTTTATTTCTGAGCGAAGTCCCGCTACTGCCGACCACGATTTTGTCTTCAAGTCCGCGGATGAGGCGGCCTTCGCTGTCATAGACATGGGCTCGGGCTTTATTGATGTCGGCCATCGCAAGGATGAGCCTGTCGCGGATTGGTTCGGGCAATTCATCGAAAAGGAACGATTCTTTGTTGAGATTGTACTTCCCTCGCAGTGATTCCACTTCTCCGGCTTTTTTCAGTCGGTACGTTCGTTTGGGCAAGGCGCCTTCGATTGTGCGTTTCTCTATCCGATAGACATAGTTTTTGTCGTCGTAGACGATTTCGAGAGCGCCGCTGTTGGTGCGGTTATACTGCACATTTTTATGATTTTCCTTATGCAGTTCCCACCAGGCTTTGATTCCCGCAATTGCCTCTTCTTCGCTCTTGTAGCTGCCGTGTTCCTTCCGAATGTTGCCGATTCGATTCTGCCAATAGTTGGTATACACTGTTTGAGTCATATAATCCGCCCTTTCGAATGTTGTAATCGCTATCATTGTATGACTAATCCGGAAAATTTGCAAGGGATGCAACTTAAGTAAATATTGCTGCTCGTTTCGTTTTGTAAACGCATAATAAAATTTCAAATAATAGCACTTTACGTTTGACTTGGAGTACACTCCAAGGTTTAAAGTAGGCTTATACAAATAAATAGCTGGAGGAAAATCACTATGAAGCAAACGTATATCACATTGAATGATGGAAACAAAATCCCACAATTCGGACTGGGTGTCTTCCAGATTCCCGGAGACGAGAAAACTAAGGAAGCTTGCTTGCAAGCATTCAAATTAGGCTATCGTCATATCGATACTGCGCATGCCTATCAAAACGAGCGCGGAGTCGGTCAAGCTGTAAAAGAAAGCGGCAT
The DNA here is from genome assembly GCF_900067165.1 of Trichococcus sp. ES5. Lineage (NCBI taxonomy): Bacteria > Bacillati > Bacillota > Bacilli > Lactobacillales > Carnobacteriaceae > Trichococcus > Trichococcus sp. ES5. The sequence continues at coordinate 87,342 of NZ_FJND01000006.1, read as the reverse complement.
TCCGAGAGAAGAAATCTGGATCACGACGAAATTGTGGCCAAGCGAATACGGAGAAGGCAAGACGGCAAAAGCCATCGACAAAATGCTGGAGCGTCTTCAGACGGATTACATCGACCTTCTTCTTTTGCATCAACAGTTCGGCGATTACCTGGGTGCTTGGAAAGATATGGAAAAAGCTGTCGCTGAAGGCAAAGTGAAGAGCATCGGCTTGAGCAACTTCGAATCCGAGCGTTTGGAAGAAGTACTCGCTGCCGCAACGATCAATCCATCTGTACTGCAGGTTGAATGCCACCCTTACTATCAACAAAATGATCTGAAGAAACGGATCGCCCCTTATAACACAGTCATCGAAAGCTGGTATCCGCTGGGACATGGGGATGCTGCCTTGATTGAGGAGCCCGTTTTCACCAAGTTGGCAGAAAAATACGGAAAAACGAATGCCCAGATTATCCTGCGCTGGCACATTCAGGAAGGCACGATTGTGTTCCCGAAATCCTCAAATCCGGTGCACATCAAAGAGAACATCGACATCTTCGATTTTGAATTGACTGAGGAAGAAATGAACGAAATCCGCCAATTGGATAAAGGGTTCCGCTACTACACACGGACACTTGCCGAACAAGAAGAAGCGCTCAGCCAATTTGTGCCGGCTGATTAATTAAGATGTGAGTAATTTGAAACCCCTCCAGAAATGCTTACACAAAGCATTTCTAGAGGGGTTTCGTTTTGAGTAAATTTTGTAAATCCACTTATAATTGACACTAGCATAAATACGTATTATATTACGTATTAAAAAGGGTCGATGCAAACTCTCGAGAATTGATTACGCTGATTATAATTGACGATTTTACTCAACATCGCAATGAGAAAGGAGTATCCTTATGGTACTGTATTATGCGATTTTTAATCCCGAAGGTTCGCAATTCAATATATCGTTTCCAGATTTACCAGAGCTGTTCACTAGCGGAGATGACATGTCCGATGCCCTCCACATGGCAAAAGATGCTTTGGAAGGATATCTGCTTTGGCTTGAGGATGAAAAAGAGACTTTTCCTCCGGCGTCCGAATATGATGAAATTTCTCCATCTAAGGGAGATTTGTTGATTCCGATCGAAGCAAATCTCGAAGTGGCAAGACTCAAGGAAAACACGAAAATGATCAAGAAAACTTTGACAATTCCGAATTATGTCAATGCACTCGCGGAAAAGGAAGGCATAAATTTTTCACAAACATTGACGGAAGTATTGAAGGAGAAGTTGCAGATACATTAAGCAGTTGGAATGTTCTTATTCAATGCTTTGTTTTGATTTGCCGTCACTGTACTCACCACTTTATTTGATTTATATACAGCAAACTAACTACGAAAGTAGTACAAAAGTCATAAACAAGGCTTGAAAGAAATACATGAGGTATGACTACCCACTACTAGAAGACACAAAACCCACCATTCTTAGTTTTTCACATTAAGGATGATGGGTTTATTTTATTATGTTAATTCCACCTAAAGAACAGCGAAGGTTTCCCTCAACAGCTTGATTTCTTTAGAGGACGTGCAGCAACAGCCGCCGATCCATTTGCATCCTGACTCATGCCATTTCAATGCTTCGTTTGAGAATACTTCATCAACCGCATGACTATGCGTCCATACTTTGGTAGTGGGATCGTAGGTCGCTCCCGAGTTGGGATAAGCGACCAATGGCTTTGTCGCATTCTCCTTCAGATATTCCAAGGCGGGCAAGACCAAAGCAGGCTGCACACAATTGACGCCGTAGGCAATGATTTGCTCGGACGACTCTGCCAATAGCTGGAATACTCGCAGATCGGTTCCATCGCATAAATGATGGGCGTCTTTCAATGTCACTGTCAGCCAGGCTGTCGCCTTCGGATGTTGGGCCAGCAATTCAATCAGCGCCTGGATTTCCGTAAGATCCGGAATGGTTTCGATGGCCAGCAAATCAGCCCCGGATTCCAGCAGCAACTCTAACCTTTCGCGATGGAAATCGACCAATTCGGTTTGCGACAGACCGTAATTGCCCCGATATTCAGAGCCGTCCGCCAAATAGGCTCCGTATGGTCCGACCGAAGCCGCCACCCATTTTTCTTGCAGGCCTTGGCTTTTCGTTTGGGCCTGTTTCGCTAGTTCAACCGTTCTTTTGATCAGAGCCCGGCTTTCTTCGGTTGTATAGCCCAAACGCTCGAACCCGGCAACCGTCGCTTGATAGCTCGCTGTGATGGCGATGTTTGCCCCTGCATCATAATAGTTTTGATGCACCTTTTCGATTTTATCCGGTTCATTCACCAAGGCTTTTGCGGTCCATAACTTATCATTCAAGTCCAAGCCTTGTTCCTCCAGGCCTAGCGACATGGACCCATCGATGAGGATCACTTTTTGATTCTGTTGCCACTCTTTAAAATTCATCGGAAAGCTCACCTACTTCTTGATTTTCGATTGCTACAGAAGCCTTTTTGCTGAAGAATAACTGGTAATAAAAGAAGCACAAGATCGTGAATGGGATGCCGATGATCAAGGCAATCCGCTGGTTCGGATCAAACGCGATGCCGATGATCGAAACGGAGCAAAGGATAATGACGAGCCACGGAACGATTGGATAGAATGGTGTTTGGTAAGCCAGTTCATCCAATTTATGCCCCGATTTCAGATAGTGCTTGCGGAAATTCAGTTGTGCCCAAGCGATGCTCAACCAAACAGCCACGACCGCGAATGCCGAGATGGATACCAGAGCCAGGTAAACGGTGTCCGCGGAATAAATGCTGGAAAAGAGCGAAAGCAGTCCGCCCAAAATGGTGAGCAACAACCCGTAGATCGGCAACCCGCGTTTGGATAATTTCGCGAAACGTTTCGGCAACGTTCCTGCATTGGCCAATGACCACAGCATTCTCGATGCGGCGTAGACCCCGGAGTTAGCGCCGGAAAGAACTACAGTGATCAGGACGAGATTCATGATGTCTGCGGCGTATGGGATACCCATCAAATTCAGGATGACGGTCACCGGACTTTCATCCAAATTAGCTGCAGAATCCGGAAGCAGCGCACCGATCACAACAATCGTCCCGATGAAAAGGACCACCAAAATGACGATTGTCTGCAAGATTGCTTTCGGGATATTTTTCTTGGGATTTGTCGTTTCGCCAGCGGCTACGCCGATCCGTTCTGCACCGGAAAAAGCGAAGTTAGCAGACAGTATCGCCAAGAAAACGGAGCCTGCGCCTTTCGGGAACCAACCGTTTTCCGTCAGATGGCTGAAAAGTGGTGCTGATTCATTTCCCTGGATCGGTATAAATCCGAATATGCCACCCAGACCCAGGATAAGGAAAATTGCCAGTGCGAGCACTTTGATCAACGACATCCAAAATTCGCTGACGGAAAACCAACGCACATCAATAATGTTTGAAAGTACAATAATGCCGATAAAAAAGATGCACCAAAGCCAAGTGGGAATGCCGGGGAACCAGCGTTGTGACAAAATCGCCAAGGTGATGAACTGCGAACCCAATGCCACTGTCCACGTCAGCCAATAAAGCCACGCCACCACGAAACCTGCTCCGGGATGGATATATTTTGAAGCGTAGTTGTGGAACGAACTCGTACTAGGCTCGTGGACCGACAATTCGCCCAAGCACATCATGACCAGCGTCACCAAAAATGCTCCGATCAGATACGCAATGATTGTTCCGATCGAACCCGCCGTTTGAATGAGATACCCCGAACTCAAAAAGATTCCGGTTCCTATAACTCCACCCAATGAAAGCATAACTAGATGCTTTGATGTCATTTCCCTTACAAATGATTGCTCCATAAATTTTTCCCTCCAAAAATGTATTAAAATATAAAAAAAAAGCACTCCCCCTAATGAAAGGGCGAGTGCTCGCGTTACCACCTTTGTTCATAATCAAAAAGATTATCTCAGCAAGGGACTGTCATCCCTTCACGCGCTATCGGGCGTACCCGTCACTTGCTAAGTTTCCCTCACACGTGATAACTCAAAGACCATTTTCGCTGGCTGATTCCGAAACATCTGCTTTCACCATTCACAGACTCTCTGTGGTTTCTTTCCCAGCTACTTATCTCATCAAAGTTTCATATATTTTTAATAAATATACAAGAATGATGGATGGTTGTCAATTATTTTGTGATATATTTTGTGCTTACTTTCATTCTTGTGGGTTTCGGTTGGAGTTGTGTGGCGACGGCCGGAGGTGGCTGTCCGTTTTGGTGCTGTCCTCCGGCAAGGCGGGTGTGGCCGGAGCTACGATACCGATCACGTCGCTCTGCTCCGGCGGGGAGACGCTGGACGGAGAACAGAGTCGTTTTTGACGCTCTCCTCCGTCCAAGCATTCTTTCACCGGAGGAGAGTTCCCCCGGTAACATTCGAAAAAAACTATAAAGCAAGCCCGCTGCACCCCTTTCAGTTGGGCGCAGAAGGCTTGCTGTTACTGACTTTTATCACCAAGGTTGAATCGTCGGTCCGATTGTAAATTCGTTGACGTTCGTATCCTCAGGCTGATCGATCGCGAAGGCGACCACATTGGCTACGCGATCCGGGCTGATACCGTATTGTTTGTAGATGATTCCCATGTCTTTGGCCATTTTATCGTCGCTGATCGTTTCCAGCAATTCCGTGTTGATGGCGGCCGGATAGATCGTGGCGGTTCTGATGTTAGTGCCTTCCATCGCAGATTCCATGCGCAACACTTCCATCAGATCGCGGACTGCCCATTTCGTGGCGCCATAAACCGCTCCGCCCGGATAGGCTTTAAGACCCGCGACGGACGAGGTGGTGATCACGTGACCGGATTTTTGTTTCGTGAATTCTGGGAGGACCGCTTCGATCCCGTTCAGAACGCCTTTGATGTTGACGTCCACCATCAGATGCCAATCCTTCGTTTTTAACTTCGATAACGGCGAGTTCGGCATCACGCCGGCATTAAGGAAAATGACATCCACTCTTCCGAATTTTTCTTTTGCCAGTTCGACCAACTTGTGGTTATCCTCGATTTTGGTGACATCCGTAACACGGTAAACAGCTTCCCCGCCGGCCTGGACGATTTCATCAACCAATTTCCGCAAATGCTCTTCTCTGCGCGCGCCCAAAACCAACTTGGCTCCTTTGCTTGCCAACAGTCGGGCTGTCGCCTCGCCAATTCCTGAAGAAGCTCCCGAGATGATTACTACTTTGTCTTTGATTGCCATTATCTTCATCCTTTCCATTCTGACCCGGAGTATCAATAAAGAATCGAAAAACGGTTTTCTGCATCTGACAACTGTTTATCCATTTTTATTATACCACCGGGTGCTTTTTTAGGCTTATTAGAACCTTACTCCTTAACCTCAAGGTGAAGTCAAGAGACAGAAGCTGGAAAGTTCAAAATGTTTGGCTGACTTCAGAACGGTGATCTCCGGTGAAGGGGCCTTTGCAGGAGATAAGATCTTGTTCGTTTCGCTGTTCTCCTGTTAACCGATCCTCACCGGAGAACAGCCCCGGTATCTCAGCCCTTCTCCGGCCAGCAGCCCTTCACCGGAGGAGAGCCCAAGGATTACTTATTTAAAAATGCTAACACTTCTTTTGTGAATTCTTCATGGTATTGAAAGATTGCGCCATGACCGGCATCTTTATATATCACAAGTTTACTGTTAGGGAGGCGTTGAACCAGATCATAGGAGTTCTCGGTCGGTACCATCCGGTCAGCTTCACCGTTAACGACTAGAATCGGTTGCTTTATTTTTGAAAGGTCCGCTGGAGTTGATTTCCCCCAACGATTGATTGCTTTCAGTTGTGTAAGGTATCCCTTTAAGCTGATCATTTTGTCTCGAATATGTTTCCGTTCCTTGATTCTTGCCAGAAATTCTTTTGCTTTTCTTTTGCCATTTAGTGTGCGCGTAAAGAATAAGTATGTTTTTACATCTTTTAATGTGAAAATGGCCCGCACTAAATCCTGATTGGAAATCTTCGTAACATTTTCAATCCCCTTCCCACCACGAGGACCCGTTCCGGTCAGAATTACTTTTCTAATCAAAGTTGGTTCCAGTTCTAAGAGTTCTTGAGCGATCATCCCACCCATCGAAAAGGACAGAATATCGATCTGCTTAAATCCTAGTGCCTTGATAAAAGCAATCGCATCTTCGGCCATTTCTTTTATCGTACCGGGAACTTGTCCACTGGATAGGCCTACTCCTGTGTTATCGAATGTAATCACCCAATGCTGTTTTGCGATGCCGTCAATTATTCTTGGATCCCAGTTATCGAGATTCGCTGATAGATGCGTGAAGAAAACAATGGGAATCCCTGTTTTTCCCCCTAACTCACGGTACACATAGGTTATTCCATTAGCCGTTCGGATGCTTTTATTTGGGGCATGAATATAGGTCTCAGATTCTCGCATACTTATACGTCCTCCTTTCTTTTTTTGTCATTCGGAAACCCTGATGACAACTTTCCCTTTTGGATGTCCACTCGCTACCAGACGCAAGGCTTCATTTACTTGGTCTAGCGTAAATTCAGTCGGATCGACAGCCGGGATAATATTATTTTCTTCAATAATTTTTGAAATTTCTTGCAGCTGCGAACCCTCAGAACGAACAAATATAAAACGATACTCAATGCTATGTTTTTTAGCTTTTTTATCAAATTTCGCCCCTGCCAGAGCGAACAGCAGTTGTTTCCACTTTGGAAATCCATGGTCTTTTGCAAACTGTTTATTTGGACCTGTTCGCAGGCTCAACAGTCTACCTCCAGGTTTGATGATTGATAATTCCCGATCGAATTCAGCAGCCCCGAGTGTGTCAATGACAAAATCCACTCCCTTTAGAATTTCCCAATAATTTTCTTTTGTATAATCAATGTATTGAGTCGCACCGGCAGCGAGTAGCTGTTCACGAGCAGATGGATTCCCCGATACAATGACATTCAGTCCCATGGCTTTAGCTATCGGAACAGCCATTTGTCCGAAACTCCCTGACCCACCAGGAATGAAGACCGTTTGCCCGGCTTTAGCATTTAGTTCTTCATGCAGGCCTTGATACGCAGTCAGGCCAGTCAATGGTGCAGCCGCCCCTGTAACAAAATCAAGATTCTTAGGCAAATGCCAGATTGCTTTAGCATCCACCGCGACATATTCAGCAAAAGCGCCTATTTTGTCCAACGGTAGTCGTGTATAGACCGTATCGCCTTTCTTAAATCTTGAAACAAGTTTTCCGACCTCAGAAATGACACCGGTCAACTCATTGCCGATCGTTAAAGGCATATCGTAATCTTGAATTAATTTGACGCTGCCAGTGATGTTCAGGATTTCCAAATGATTGACCGCCGCTACCTTTACTTTCACTAAAACCTCGTGATCACCAATCTCCGGGATAGGAATTTCTACAACTTCTGTTTCAATTTTTTTCGAGTATTTTTTGATTTGAACTGCTTTCATATTCATGTCTCCTTTATTTATATACCGATGATGACGCCATTCGAGAACGACCATTCTCAAAAGAGCCAAAAAAATGGATGATCGGTGATTACAAATTTATTTGCTTCTACAAAATTTGTAATCACCATCATCATTGATCGTTTTTCAATATCGATAGCGTCAAATCGATCGTTGACTCCAACTCTTGGGGATCTGACGTCGTTTTCACTAAAACCCTGACACCAATAAGGGCATTATGGATGTAACGTGCGAGTTCGCTGCTATCAAATGAACTTGAAACTTCCCCTCTTGCTTGTCCTCTGATCAACAGATCCGCTATCAAATTTTCAGTCTGCTTAAAAGCGGACTTTATTCTTTGAGAAATTTCATTATCAAGCAAAGACAACTCAACTGCCGTGTTGACCATCAAGCACCCTTTCGGAGAGGCATTATCAGAGTATACGGCCAGTTCAAATATTTTTCTGATGGATTCGACAGTGGTCATCTCTTCTGTAATCTGATTGGTGATTTGAGCAGCGATCAGCGATTCATAGCGTTCCAAAGTTTGTACAAAAAGAGAATGTTTGTCTCCAAACGTATCGTATAAACTCCGGCGATGAATCCCCATCTGATCCACCAAATCCTGGATCGACGTTTTTTCATATCCTTGTTTCCAAAAGATTTCCATCGCTTTATCCAGGGCCTCTTCTTCATTAAATTCTTTACTTCTAGCCAAATTATTTCCCCCTTTCAAAATCCGATTCCGTTTCTAGAATGAACGTTCTCAATACACAATACCACTTCTCATTTAATCCGTAAAGAAAATCAGCTTACCGAAAACCACAAAAAGGAGTGCTCAACTGGTTGGTGAGCACTCCTCTATTAATTTTTTCGCTGTTCTCCGATTAAGCGGCTTTGGCCGGAGTTGGGAATCCGTACGTTAGACTGTTCTCCGGTTGATCGGTTCACACCGGAGAACAGCCCCGGTATCTTCAATCTCCTCCGGCTAGCAGCCCTTCACCGGAGGAGAGCCATCCCCACATCGATACCGAATCTATCCCTTCAACAATCCGCGTTCGCGGTACCACTCATCCGGTGTCCAGACCCACTCGTGGTTTTCTTTTTTCAACAAATCAAATGCTTCTTTTGGTCCCATTGTCCTTGCCGCATACTTCGGAATTTCTTCATTGTCGCTGTCCCACGTTTCGCGGATTGCGTCAATGATTCTCCAGGATTGTGCAACTTCTTCCCAACGCGCAAAGTTGGTTGCATCACCCAAAATAACATCGTAAGTCAGCCGTTCATAAGCTTCCGGCGTATTCTCCATCATTTCGCTGTCGTGGCGGTATTCCAATTTGATCGGCTGCGTATTGAATCCTTGACCGATTTCTTTCCGGTTCATGGTCAAAGCAAAGCCTTCTGTCGGCTGGATGTAGATGGTCAGATCGTTTGCCGGAACATCCTTCTCAGCATCAAACGGATTCACAGGAACTTTTTTGAAAATGATATTGACGCGCGTTCCTTTTTCCGTCATCCGTTTGCCGGTGCGCACATAGAAAGGCACACCCTTCCAGCGTGGATTATCCACCATGAACTTCCCGGCTACAAACGTTTCCGTCCTCGAATCGCTTGCGACATTCGGCTCTTCTTGATAGGCAACAAATCCATCATCACCCAAACGGCCTGCCGCATACTGCGCTCTCACGAAGTTTTCGCGGACTTCTTCCGGTGAATAGACACGCACATCATTCAGGGCTTTAATCTTCGCTGTTTGGATATTTGCATCCGATACGGAAGCTAATGGTTCCATCGCCAGCAAAGACAGTACTTGCAGAATATGGTTTTGGACCATATCTTTCAGGGCGCCGCTATGGTCATAGTAGCCACTGCGTTCTTCCACGCCCAGTTCTTCGGAAAAAGTGATCTGAACATTTTCGATGTACTCACGATTCCACGAGGGTTCAAGGAACGGATTCGTCAAACGGACGGCCAAAATATTTTGGATCATTTCTTTACCCAAATAGTGGTCGATCCTGAAAATATCCTCTTCCGGGAACACTTTTGTGATTTCATTGTTCAATTTTTCGGCTGATGCATAATCCATCCCGAATGGCTTTTCGATGACGACGCGGTTGAACCCTTTGTCCGTCACGATTTGTTGCCCTTTCAGATGCGTCACGATCGGTCCGAAAAATTGCGGTGCCATCGCCAAATAATACATGCGGTTCTGTTCTAAATCATACTTGTCATCCAATTTGTCAGCCAACTCTTTGAGGTGAACATAATGCTCCACATCGGAAACATCATGCGCACGATAATAAAAGTGGCTTAAAAAGGCAGCTTTTTCCGCGTCTGTCGGCTGGAATGATTGAATAGAATCCGAAACAACATCCCGAAAATGCGCGTCGCTCCATTCTCTTCTTGCCGTCCCGATCACTGCGAAACGTTCTGCCAACGCACCGCTTCGAAACAATCGGAAAAATGAAGGATATAACTTTCTTTGAGCTAAATCACCTGTCGCTCCGAATAAAACAATCAATACTGGATTTGTTTTTACCACTCTATCGCCTCCTGCGTTACTTAATATTTCCATAATACCATGATTAGCAGAAAGTTCCTTTACTCTTGGAGAATTTAAACACCTAAAAAATCAAAAACATTTTTAATAAAAGGATGGTTTCGGGAAATCTGTGTTGGGTTCGCTGACGCCCAGGCTTTTGTTTGAATAGATAGCAGGATTTTCAATGATGTCCATGATCAGTCGAGCAACCGCTTGGCGGGCAACTTGGGCGCCGATGAAAGGTTCGCCTTTTTGGCTAACCATATATCTTTCATTGTCTTCCTGATTGTAAAGCCAAGTCAAGCGCAGCAATGTAAAATCAATCCCGGAATCTTCAATGATTTTCGCCGACTCTTTGTGGCGGTTTGTGCCGGTACGGCCGACCATTCTGGCATTCCATTTCCCGAACTCGCCGATCACTTCGTCATAAATCCCAAGAATCGTGGCCGCGATTATTTTGGCAACGCCGGATTTTTTGGCGGCATCCACAATCGTTTGGGTAGCTTCCGGAGAATTCATGTCATTCAGATAAACTATCGCGACACCCTCCATAGCTTCCAGCAACTTAGCGGAATCATTGAAATCCCCATCGACGATCGTGATTCGGCTCGGGTCACTGTTGGCGATTCGTCTGTTCGCATTACGGGCATACAGAACCAATTCTGCATCGGTTTCCTGCAATAATCTGTTGATTAACATTTTTGAGATTTGTCCTGCGGCTCCTAAAATCAATATTTTCATGTCAAATTCCCCTTTTCATATACTCGATATCCTCAGTGTAGACCATGAAGTTCACTCCAAGTCAATCGCAAACTTTCCAATAGAGCTGTTCTTTTCAAATGGACGTCACTGAATTCAAGTTATAAAACGAGAAAAACACCTCCTGATAATCAGGAAGTGCTATTCTTACAGATGTTCTACCTCTTTCATGTGCGCGGGCAGGGCCAGAAATACCGCAACCAACAGAACACTGATCATCATCGCAGGCGGATAGACGGTAATGGCGATAATGAAGCCAATGCCTTTTATCAGCAGATCGATGGTCAGCCACCTTTTCCGGAAGGAAATTTTTCTCCGGAGCACCTCATTTTCAGCATTCGCCTTCACCAGCGAATCGCTCAATAAGATATTGCTTAAAGTGGTCAGCACTACAATGACGCCATACAGCCCTTGGGCAGAGGAATCATCGAAATGATTGCTGACAATCTTCGTCACATAAGGAAAGAGCGATGAGAAGAAGAGGATGGACAGGCTGTACCAAATGACCGGTATGGATATTTTTTTTACGTCCTGCCATTCATTGTGCAAGCCGATCCACATCGTCTCAAATCCAAAAGAAGGAAAGTGTATAGGTCGAATAACTGCCTTACAGCGCCCACAATCCTTGCAAACTGAGGGTCTCCGGTTCCTTCAACTCCAAAACCAGAATAGTCATGATGATAGCCAGAATTGCGTCCGTAAAAGCGATCAATCTGTCCTTATCCATATTCATTTCCCCTTTTGATAATCTTGGTAGATCAAATCTGCTGAAACTTAGCAAGCTTTAATACGTGCTGGCCTCTTGCCGAACAATGATCCATTCCCCGTTCCGTTTTTCAAAATAATTTTTGACTTGAAGTCTCCAAGTGTGCCTTGAGCCATAGATGCGCGCATCCACTCTGCTTTGCCCGATGAAGCTGGCTTTGTTGCCCTCGATCTTGATGTCCTTGATGTTCTCTTCTTTGGTTGAATAATAGCGCATCTGTTCGCTTCTGATTTGTGCAAACCATTCGTCTTTAGTCTGATCATATCCCGTCATATGGACCAGATACATGCCGTCTGCAAGAATGCGATCCAGTTTGTCTATGTCTTTGGCAACCATCGCTTGATTCACAGCGCGGTACAATTCAATAATTTGTTGTTCGTCCATGTTTTTTCCTCTTCTCCTGTTTCTATAGTCGTCAAATCTTTATGATTAGTGCAATTATAGAACTTGGAGTTGACTCCAAGTCAAGAGTAAACGATCAATGACCATTTTTGATGTAACGGGTCAGATAGTGTTGGCGTATGCTTCTTGGCAAATCTGATCATTGTCGGGTAGCTTTCTTCTCTCTCTTCAATAAGAATTATAACGCGTTTTATCTAACATCGCATTCTCTACAACGACACCTACTCGCATTTATTTGAGGGCACTTGGGTCATCCAAACAAGAAATTCCCACTTCCTGATCTGCGAAACACGCAAGTTGGCATAAGGGAAGACTTTATCTTAATATCTCAGGCTTACTTTGTTTACGCAATTAAGTTAAAAATCACTAGTCACACTGTCCAGAAATGTAGCATTTTCTGGACAGTGTTTTTCTTTACCAAAAAAAAGCAATCAAGAAGATTGCTTTTTGAAATATATTAATTTTCTTCGTCATAAACTGGGCTCAATCAATATGGATCTCTCTAATATATTTTGCGGGAACTCCCGCAACTACCGCGTTGTCAGGAACATTCTTTGTGACGACTGAACCAGCACCAACTATCGCATTCTTGCCAACAGTAACCCCGGGCAAAATAGTGGCGCCCGCTCCAATCCAAGCATTACTTTTAATAAGCACGGCTTTTGGAAGCAAGTCTCGCCTCTGTTTTGGGTCTTCCACATGATTAACGGAAACTAATGTGACTCGAGGTCCAATCAATACATCATCCTCAATGTAAATACCACCTAAATCAACAAACATGCAATCCCGATTTATAAATACATTTTCACCAACAAAAATATGACGACCAAAATCAGTTTGAAATGGTGCCTTTATAGTTGATGAAACAGGCACAATTTTTCCTGTAATCTGATTTAACAGTGATTTAGCTGTCGTTCGGTCGTTGGCAGAATTAAATTCTGCCAGTAATTTATCGTTTAAGGAAACCATTTCACTAATAAGTGCAAGCTGCGGATCGTTAGCCACTATTCGTTCTCCATTCAACGCTTGTTGTAAAATTCTTGGTTGCTTCTGATCTGTTACCAACAATTACCCTCCTTCAATATTTGTGCTTTAATTTCTAACTGTACTATAAACGTACTGGTCAAGTATGTCTAATGCTTAAAATCATTATTTTCCTATACCTATTATGTATAGGACGGACGGGTTACCGTTGAACCGACCCTCGCCGGTGAATCAAATCCAGTAACGTTGTTTTTTCTTTGTGAGGCGAGCCTCTCTGGGAAATTCGGATTCATTTGCTTGAACGGCACGCAGAGGACCGGTCTATTTTTCTTGCTCTGCTCCGGCGAAGCAGCCCTAGCCGGAGGACAGACTACATTTCCCCGCCCACCTCCGGTGGAGCGGGCTTCATCGGAGATGACTGTTGTTTTCGGTATTGTCCTCCGGCCAGCCGGTCGCTCGCCGGAGGTACGGGACCCCCACGCCACACACAAAAAAAAAACAAAAACGCCGGTAATGATTCTCGGCGTTTTTGCTTATTCGTTTACTTGGATCTGAAGGCCACGGGGACCGACATTTGTTGAAAAGACTATATGCGTTTTCGTATCGCCGAAGCGTTGTAGGTCGTTAATGAATTCGTCAAGTTCGATAGTGTTGGAATAGTAGACCTTCAATAACATTGAGTAGTCACCGGTAATGCAGTCGCATTCCACGACATTGGGGATTTCTTCGATGTAACGGTAAAAATCTTTTTTATCCTTTGCCGGGACTGCACAATTCACATAGGCCTTGATTAAAAAGCCTAATTTCTGATGGTCCAGAATAGCTTGATAGGTACGAATATATCCAAGGCCTTCCAAATTCTGCAAACGCACAGATACGGAAGGTGACGAAATGAAACATTCCTCTGCAATCTGTTTGACAGTAATCCTGCTGTTTTTTTGCATGATATTCAAAATTTTCCGATCTAATGCATCCATAATGACCCCTCCACCCTAACATTTCTCATCATTTTCTTAATTTTAGTAAGAAATGATAAGAGTTGCAAGGTGGGGCTCACAAGATGTGTCATGCTTTATGACATTTGCTTCTTCCTGCCATCAAAAAATAGGTACACAAACAGCGCTGCCAGTCCGAATCCTCCACAGAAGAGGTACATGACTTGAAACCCGAACACACTGGCGATGATGCCCCAAAGCATTGCCCCTCCGCCGTACGCTACATCCAGAGCTGCCGAGAAAATCGCTATCGCGCGTCCGCGTTCTTGGTCTGAAATACTTTGCAAAACAATCGTATTCATGACCGGCAGCAAACTAGCAAAGCCGATTCCATAAAGAGTAGCCGCTAAAAGAAGATGGACAAGATCATCGGCATAAGCAAGTATCCCAAACGCTGCACTGATACTCAGGATGCTGCCGCAAATCAAAAACGTTTGATTGATGCGATTCATCATACGGGGGAAGAGAAAACGAATCAGAACCGTGATGACCGTCATCACCGTAAAGTAGTAGCCGGCTCCGCTTATATTCTTTTCGATTGCAAACTGCGCGATAAATGCAATCACACCTGAATTCGCGAAGCAAATCAGAAACATGATCAGACTCGGAAAGGTAACGCCTCGATTCTTCATGACGGACAATGCTTCAATCGCTCCGCTCTTCGTCTTTTGTGTTCCTCCAAAAAATAGCGTTCTTGGCGACTCCGCACTCAAGAAAAAACTTAAACCAAAAGCGACACTTGTCAACAATAGCGCCACCCGAAACAAGGCCTGGAATCCGTATGTTTCCACCACCGCCAACCCCAGCAAAGGTCCGATTGCGCCAGGGACTGCTTGGGCGATGCTGAAGTAGCCCAAGCCGACGGATAACTGTTCCTTTGGGATCAAATCCGCCGCCATCGTCGCTGCGCTTGTCGCTTGGATGCTGTTGCCGATGCCTTGGATCAATCGCAGACAAAACAGCATCAGGAGCGTCTGCAGCACATTCAATAAGGCGAAATCGATGAAAAGAATGCCTAACCCGATCGTGAGCAACAGTCTGCGACCATATCGGTCCAATAATATTCCGATCGGCAAGCGGAAAAATAAAGCCGAAATGCCTAAAATTCCTACGATGCTTCCGGCAACCGCTTTAGACCCACCCAGGGCAGTCACGTAGAGGGGTAACGTTCCCATTTGGGTCGTGATTGCCGTCATTGTCAAAAACGTGATGCTGTTGACCAAAAGGAAATCCTTGGTCCAAATCTTGCTTTTTACTTCCGTATATTCCACTTGTCATCCCTCTCAGACTGCTGTTTTGAAACGAACTTGCATCAAAAATTGTTTTGTCCGCTCTTGTTTAGGATCATCAAAAACTTC
The DNA here is from genome assembly GCF_900067165.1 of Trichococcus sp. ES5. NCBI lineage: Bacteria > Bacillati > Bacillota > Bacilli > Lactobacillales > Carnobacteriaceae > Trichococcus > Trichococcus sp. ES5. The sequence goes on along the minus strand of NZ_FJND01000006.1, from coordinate 72,102 downwards.
CGCTGGTGTGCCTGCTTCAACAACTACCCCATCAGCCATAAATACAACTTTATCAGCCACCTCTTGTGCGAATTGCATCTCATGGGTGACGATGATCATCGTTTGACCCGTGTCAGCCAATTGCCTCATCACATTCAACACATCTCCGACAAGTTCCGGATCAAGGGCCGATGTGGGTTCATCGAACAACAGAAGTTCTGGAGATAACGCCATCGCACGGGCAATTCCGACCCGTTGCTGCTGCCCGCCGGATAGTTGAATCGGATACATCCCTGCTTTGTCTGCCATCCCTACTTTTTTCAGGACGGAAGTGGCAATCGTTTCTGCCAGTTTTTTCGGGACTTTCCGGGGTGTAACCAATCCTTCCATCACATTTTGCAGAACCGTCATATGGCTGAACAGTTCATAGGATTGAAAAACCATCGCTGTTTTTCTGGCTATTTCCCGGCTCTGATGCGAACCGATACGACTGAGGTCATATCGAAGGTCGCCGAGTTCATACATGCCTGCATCCGGCCTTTCCAAGAGATTCAAACAACGCAAGAAGGTGGTTTTTCCCGATCCGCTCGGTCCGATAATGCAGACAACTTCGCCTTTATTGATGGTCATACCCACGTTTTTCAATATTACGTTCTTTCCGAAACTTTTTTTCAGTCCTGTTATTTGCGCCTGGATCATCGTCATCTCCTCCTTCCTTTTGGTTCTCAAAGTGAAATCGTGTTGCGCGAACTTCCTGCTGTTATGATATCCCGCGCATTATTCAACGAGGTCTCAACAATTTCTTGCACGGCCAATTCTGTATGGTAGGCAATATGGGGTGTGATCAACACATTCGGGAAGGCCATTAAGCGGGCATAATACGGGTTCTTTTCCCAACCGATGGAAAAATATTTCTCCTCGTCCTCCAACGCATCCAAGGCCGCACCCGCCAGTTTTCCGGTTGCCAAAGCTTGGATAAGCGCTTCGGTGTCGACGATTTTTCCGCGTGCTGTGTTCACAAGACAACTACCAGGTTTCATTTTTTCAAAAGTATCTTCAGAAAAAAGATGCGTGGACTTATCGGATAAAGGAATGTGGATAGAAAGGACATCCGACTCTTCCAACAGTTCTTCAAAAGAAACATAGCTGACTTTCCCTTTCAAGCGCGGATTTTCTTTTGAGCTTGAGGCGATCACACGACCGCCCAAAGCATGGATCCCTTCTGCGACTACAGAACCGATGCGGCCTGTCCCCAGGATGCCGACTGTCACATCCTGCAGTTCCCGACCGATTGTTGTTTTGCGGGATGGATTTGTTTGCAGCACGGTCGGGATATTCCGCAGCACCATCAAAATGGACATGATCGCAAAATGACCGACTGAAGTGGGGCTGTAGGAAGGAACGTTCGTCACTGTCAAACCGTATTTCTGCGCCCATTCGAAGTTGACGCCATCCACCCCTGTTGATTTGATCGACAATTGGTGGATCCCTTGTTCCCGCAGCTTGCGGTAAAGCAGCTCGCTTTGGCGCATTTCCGGACTCGGATACAGGCAGACTCCATCGTGCGGGCCGGCAAAATGGACATTTTCGCTGGATATGCCTTCATTGATGATGGTCACGGGTATTTTGTTGCTGAAACTCCAGCGTTTGATGAATTTTTCTTCGTCAGCGCTGACTCCATAATAAATCAGTCTCATATTTGACCTCCTCAAATCACTTGTTTGTACGATGCGGGTGTCGCTTGTTCCAAAGCTTCACCGATTACTTTGACACCAGCCACGATTTCCGATAGTGTCGGTTTGGTGAAATTCAAGCGGAAATAACGGTCGTAGCCTTCCTGCGCCACGCTCATTATATTTCCCGGGATAACGGCGACTTTGGCTTCGTCCAATGCCGTATAGAATGTCTCCGGATCCAATTCGTCCGACATTTTGCAGCAGATAAAATAGCCGCCGGTCGGTTTGATGAATTGAATTTTGTCTTCAGGCAATGCTTCCAGACCGGCAATCATTGCTTCAAATTTCCCCTTATAATACAGCTTCAACTCCGATACATGTTCTTCAAACTGATGATTCTGCATGAATTCCGCCAACATCACTTGCCAGTAAAAATTGGTGTGGGAATCGGAGACTTGCTTGGCCAAAGCCAGTTTTTCCATGATTGCATCCGGCGCCATAATGAAGCCTAAGCGTGCGCTCGGTGCCAAAATTTTGGAAAACGAACCCGCGTACATGACGCGCCCATCCGTATCCATTTCCTTCAGCTTCATGATCGGATCGCCGTAGTACAGGAGATCTCCGTAAGGGTCATCTTCGAATATCAGCACATCATATTTTCGGGCCAAGCTGTAGATCGCTTGGCGTTTTTCCAGAGGGATCGATGTTCCCAATGGATTTTGGAACGTGGGAATGAGGTAGATGAACTTGATGCGCTGATCAAAACGCAACAGCTCTTCCAGTGCTTCCAAATCGACGGATTCTTCTGAGACGTTCATCGGGATCGGTACAGGAATGGCTCCGTATCCTTTGATCGCATTCACCGCCCCTGAAAAGGTTTGTTCTTCGCACAACACGACGTCTCCCTCATCACACAGGACTTTCACGGCGATATCCATCGCTTGAGTGGAACCCGATGTAATCAACACCTGTTCTTCGTTATGAAGATTAGCGGTTGCCGCCAACCGTTCTTTGACCAGCTTACGCAATAAGGGATAGCCTTCGGACGCGCCATATTGCAAAAATGTTTCCGGATCGACTTCCGTGTATAATTTTTGCGAAATTTTTTGGAGTGTCTCCATCGGAAAAGCTTCCACCGGCGGAAAGCCGTAAGCAAATGAAATCACATCTTTAAGCTCCATGTTTTTACTTGCATTCTCCCGTAAAGGGGATGATTTCAGTTCCTTCATACGATTTGCGAAACGATATCCCATCTGTTTTCCTCCTCTATCTAGCCATTTGAGTTGTGAAACGGGCCAAAAAGGCTTTGGTCCGCTCTTCTTTTGTTTGTTCAAACACTGCTTTGGGTGACCCTTGTTCAACCACTAGGCCGTTTTCCATAAAGACGATTTTGTCCGAGACTTCATAAGCGAATTTCATCTCATGCGTCACCAGCACCATCGTTGCGCCAGTTTCTGCGATGTCCCGCAGGAGCGTCAGCGTTTGTCCGACCAATTCCGGATCCAACGCTGAGGTCGGTTCATCGAACAAGATCACTTTGGGATTCAGCGCCAAGGCACGCGCAATTCCGATGCGTTGCTGCTGGCCACCGGATAATTGGCTGGGATAAAAATCTTTGCGTTCTGTCAGTCCCACTTGTTCCAACAAGGCATCCGCCACTTCGTACGCTTCCTGCTTGGTTCTTTTTTTCGTCAGCAACAGCGGCATCACGATGTTTTCGCGCGCTGTCTTGTTATGGAACAACGCATAATTTTGAAAGACCATCGCGGTTTGGCGTTGATGCGTCAAAATCTCTTTTGGATTCGCTTTGTTAACGATCGTTTCGGTCTCTCCCAGGAGAATGCTGCCTTCATCTGCCCGTTCCAAAAAATTCAGACAGCGGAGAAAAGTCGTTTTGCCGGAACCGCTTGGCCCCAGAAGGGTTACAACTTCCCCTTTGGCGACATCCATATCGATGCCTTTGAGGACTTCCTGCTTGCCGAAGCGTTTGTGGATATTGCGTACTTCCATCATAAAATCGCCCTCCTCAATTTACGGGTCATGCGCTGTTCAAGGATTTGCGCACCTTTCTCGATCACCAGACTGATGCCCCAGTAGATAACCGCAACCGCCACATAGGCTTCCAGGAAGCGGTAGTTTTGCTGGGCTGTGATCTTCGCGGCTGCAAAGACATCGACGACACTGACCATCGAGGCTAAGGATGAAGCCTTAATCAAGCTGATCAATAAATTGCTGAACATCGGTAATGAAATCGGGATTGCCTGGGGAAGCAGCACCCGGCGGATTGTCTGCAGGTTGGTCATGCCCATCGATTTGGCGGCATCGAACTGGCCTTTTTTGATAGCCGCGAAGGCACCGCGGAAAATCTCGCTGCTGTTGATCGTGGCCAACAGACTCAGTGCGGAAATGGCGATCCAAACCATGTTGAAATCCCTGAACCGCAGCGACCAGTTCATGGATTCCGACCAAACATCAAACTGTTTGGAAGCGATCAGGTAAAGCGCGAGAATAATCAATACCATCGGAATGCCTTTCAACAAAGTGACAACCACTTGGAAAAACTGGCTCAGTCCTTTGATGCGATACAGCCGGATCAGCGCTATCCCTAACCCTAAAATAACGCCGATGATGATCGCTGTGATGGCCATGAATAATGTTGTGCCGATGTATTGGCTTGCTACTTGCAATGATTGGATCATCACCTCAAATTTGAAACTCATGGCCCTCATCCTTTCTTATTCTGGAACGTAATCACCATCTAGATATTCTTCGGAAAGTTCTTTAATGGTTCCATCCGCTTTTAATTCCTCTAACGCTGTATTCACGGCATCAATGAAGGCTTGGTCGGTTTCTTTGTTGAACAGCAGGTATGCATCTGAGTTGTGGACTGGTTCACTGCCGATCGCTAAATTTTCGCTGAAGGATTTGTTCCAGTTGTCGACTTGATATTTCGGCGCTAAGCTCGCGTCCACTGCTCCGGAAGTGATTGCTTGGACAATCTGCTCATTGTTATATTCGCCATAAACCAATTCGAAAGCACCCGGGTTTTCTTCTAAATAGGTTTCAGCCATTGCTGCTTGGTTCGTCGCAGTTGTGGCATAAACTTTTTTCCCGGCAAGATCGTCGAAGGACTCATAAACCGCTCCTGCATCCGGATCCGAAACGATGTACGTATCCCACACTACGTAACCGACATCCCCATAGACGAATTTTTCTTGGCGTTCTGCGTTCACTTCATATTCATAGGCCGCCATCTCAACTTTGCCGCTCTCCAGATTCGACAAAGTTGTCGGGAAGTCCGCACCTTCAAATGTGAACGTGTACTCCGTCAGTTTTTCATCAATGGCTTTCACTACAGCGACATCATAGCCATCGTATTCGCCATTTTCATCCAAATAAGCATAAGGCAGAGCTTCATTCCCTGTACCTACTTTGATTCTCTGTTGCCCCGCTGTCTGCGGCGCTCTCGGTTTCAGCAGAGCCGCTGCCGCATCCAGCCAAGATAACCCCTGCCATCAATAAACTTGCTCCAAAACCCACTGTTGATTGTTTCATAATAATTCCTCCTTCAAATTTGTCTCGATTTTTTTAACCTTTTTGATTTGAACCTCTTTATTTTTAATAAGTAATAATCTTGGTAGTTGGAATGACGATTTTTTTGCTTCTGTGAAATTCATCCGTTTCTCCAACACGTCAAAGACTCTTTCAAGAATAATGCTCAACGTAATGAACAGAATTGCCGCGCCAACGTAGCCTTCCAACGTGTGGTAGGTCACGGCACCAATGGCCCGCGCTTTTCCTACCACATCCACGATTCCGATCGTAAATGCCAAAGATGTATCCTGCAACAACGCGACGGTCGTTGTGCCAAACGAGGGTAACGCCACGACAACAACTTGCGGAAGAATAACACGCAGGTACATTTGCGACTTCGTCAATCCACAAGCGATGCTTGCTTCTTTCTGTGTAATGGGTACGCTCAAGATTGCGGCCCGGATGGTTTCAGATTGAAACGCTGCGGTATTCAATCCATAGGTAATGTAGATGAAAATAATTTTGTCCCATGATGACACATCAATTTGGATCGCCTGTAAGAGGCTGGGCACACCGTAATAAACGATGTATAGCTGGACTAGAATCGGCGTCCCGCGAATAAAGGAAACAAATACTGCGGCTAGTTGATTCAATATCGGTATTTTTTCCACCCGTATGAACGCAATAAAACTTCCCAACACCAAGCCTACAAAAGTCGCAATGCCTACAATCAACAATGTCACGGGCAACGCACTGAGAATTTTAGGAAAAAATTCCCACACTAGATCCCAACTAAAGAAACTTGACATTTTATTCCCTCCTCTCACATTTCGTTAAATTCATTACTGTCAGAACTTTCTGAACTTCTTGAATTTCCAATAGAATACCTTACTATCCGCTGCTTCCACAATATGTTGTGCCTTCTTGATACTTTAATTCGTAAATATCGTGCTTTTGATTATGAAAATAAAAAATGAAGCGTAACCATGGTTAGATTATTTTGTGAGAAAAGTGGGAGGGGGATTGCTATCTTTGCAGGACAACCGGAGAATCGGGTTCGTTTTTCCTGCTCTTCTCCGGTTGCCGGCTCCTCGCCGGAGATCCGATCCCATTTTGACCGCCTCCTCCGGTTGCGCGGTCCTCATCGGAGATGAGGATCCATTTTCGGTGTTGATCTCCGTCGAAGGGCCCTTCGCCGGAGGTGAGGCCCTTTTCAAATTTCAGGTTTAAAACCAAATCTACCGGAAAGTGCAAAAAAGAACCGAAAACGTCAGTACATCAACGTTTGCGGTTCTTTATTAGTGTATTATCCCACTGACCCTTCCATTTCATAAGCAATCAGTCTGTTCAACTCGACTGCGTACTCCATCGGAAGTTCTTTGGTGAATGGCTCCACGAAGCCCATGACGATCATTTCGGTCGCTTGGGACTCGCTGAGGCCACGGCTCATCAGGTAGTAAAGCTGCTCTTCAGAGATTTTGGAAACTTTCGCTTCGTGCTCCAGGGAGACTCTACCGTTGTGGATTTCGTTGAACGGGATTGTGTCAGAAGTGGAGATGTCATCCATGATGATCGTGTCGCATTCGATATGCGAGATTGATCCTTCCGATTTCTTGCCGAATTTCACTTGTCCGCGGTAGTTCACTGCCCCGCCGTCTTTGGCGATCGACTTGGAGACGATCGAGCTGGACGTGTACGGTGCGTTGTGGATCATTTTCGCGCCGGTATCCTGCAGTTGGCCTTTGCCGGCGAATGCTACGGAAAGCATCGTTCCTTTGGCGCCACGGCCGTTCAGGAAGATACTTGGGTATTTCATGGTCACTTTGGCACCCAAGTTGCCGTCGATCCATTCCATGGTCGCATTTTCCAGGGCTACTGCACGTTTCGTAACCAAGTTGTAGACGTTTCCGGACCAGTTTTGGATGGTCGTATAGCGGCAGTAAGCATCCTTCTTCACGATGATCTCAACGACTGCGGCATGCAGGCTGTCAGCGGAATAAGTCGGTGCAGTACAGCCTTCAACATAGTGGACGCTGGCGCCTTCGTCGACGACGATCAACGTGCGTTCGAATTGGCCAGAGCCTTCGTTGTTGATACGGAAGTAAGTCTGCAACGGCACATCGCATTTGACACCTTTCGGCACATAGATGAACGTACCTCCGGACCAAACGGCCGAATTCAAGGCTGCTTGGAAGTTATCTGTCGGTGGTACAACAGTGGCGAAATGTTCCTTGAAGATTTCCGGATATTCCTTCAGGGCTGTATCTGTATCGGTAAAGATGATGCCCAATTTCTCGAACTCGTCCTTCATGTTGTGGTAGACGGCTTCCGACTCGTACTGGACCGTTACGCCGGCCAAGTATGCACGTTCGGCTTCAGGAATCCCGATTTTTTCGAAGGTTTCCTTGATTTCGTCCGGCACATCATCCCAAGTCCGGGCAACTTTATCGGTGGCTTTCTGGAAATAGGTGATGTCATCGAATTGGAGAGTGGATAGATCCGGCCCCCATTTCGGCAACCCTGCTTTTCTGTAGGCTTCCAATGATTTCAGACGGAAATCCAGCATCCATTCCGGTTCATCCTTTGATGCGGATACTTCCCGGACGATTTCTTCCGTCAGTCCTTTACCGGTGGAATAGATGATTTTTGCGTCGTCATGAAAGCCAAATTTATAATCGTCAACTACTGGTACTTCACTCATACAATCTCTCCTTCATGCGGGGATTCCGCTTGTTCTTCCCCTTTTTCTTTTTTGTCCTGGATAATCGCTCTTTCCAAAGCCTTCCAAGCCAAAGTGGCGCATTTGATGCGGGCAGGGAATTTTGCGACGCCGTTCAGGACGATCGCTTCGCCAAGGTGTTTTTCATTCGGCTCGATTTTATCCTGGACCAGCAGGAAAAATTCTTCCGCCAAAGCCACTGCTTCTGACTTCGTCTTGCCGATGACAACGTCGGTCATCATGCTGGCGCTGGCTGTGCTGATGCTGCAGCCGTGACCGGAGAATTTCGCGGCCGTGATCGTGTCGCCGTCCATCGCCAATTGCAGTGTGATGACATCGCCGCAGGTCGGGTTGTTCAACTCGATCTGTTCGTCGGCGTTTTCCAAGGTGCCGTAATTGTGCGGGTGACTGGAGTGGTCAAGAATGACATGGCGGTATAGGTTTTCTAGTTTAGATAAAGCCATCTTTGAAAAACTCCTTTATTTTATGCAAGGAGGCGATGAATTGATCGGCCTCTTCGAAAGTGTTGTAGAAATAGAAACTCGCCCGGGCTGTCGAGGATACGTCCAAATAACGCATCAACGGTTGCGCGCAATGGTGGCCGGCGCGGACAGCGATGCCTTCCATGTCGAAAGCCGTAGCCAAGTCATGCGGATGGATCCCTTCCAGGTTGAAAGTGATGACACCCGTGTGCTTTTCCGGATCGGCAGGACCGTAGACAGTGATGCCTTCGATCGCCTGCAGTTTCGGCAGTACGTAGCGCACCATTTCCTTTTCATAGGCTTCGATGGCATCCATGCCGATCGCTTCCAGATAGTCGACGGCAGCTCCAAGGCCGATTCCGCCGGCGATGTTCGGTGTGCCCGCTTCGAATTTCCAAGGCAGGACACTCCAAGTGCTTTCCTGGTCATAAACGAAATCGATCATTTCGCCGCCGAATTCGACTGGCTCCATCTTTTCAAGCAAGGCTTCCTTGCCGTAAAGCACGCCGGACCCGGTAGGACCGAGCATCTTGTGGCCGCTGAAAGCGTAGAAGTCGGCATCCAATGCCTGCACATCGACTTTCATGTGCGGCGTCGATTGGGCGCCGTCCACGACGATGTAGCCGTTGTGCTGGTGGATCAATGCGGCCAGTTCCTTGATCGGGTTAGTGACTCCCAACACGTTCGAGGAATGGCAGACCGACAGAATTTTGCCTTTTGCTGTGATGACTTCCGCCGATTTTTCGACATCGACGAAGCCGTCTTCTGTTAGCGGCAAGTAGACCAATTTGGCCTGTTTGCGTTTAGCCAACTGTTGCCAAGGAACCACGTTGGAGTGGTGTTCCATCGGCGTGATGTAGATTTCATCGCCTTCTTCGACGATCAGATCGCCGAAGCCGACAGCAACCCAGTTCAGGCCGGTTGTCGTGCCGCGGGTGAAAAGGACTTCCTTTTCTGAAGCGGCATTGATGAAGCGGCGCAGCTTTTCGCGGGCGGCTTCGTAAGCTGAAGTCGCGCGTTCCGCCAACGTATGCACGCCGCGGTGGATATTGGCGTTGTCATGCTCGTAATAGTGTTGGATGGCTTCCAGCACCTGTTTCGGTTTTTGGGAAGTGGCCGCATTGTCCAGATAAATCAGCGGCTCGTCGTTTACGGTCTGGAAAAGGATCGGGAAGTCTTGTTTGATTTTCTTTGCATCGATCAAAGTTTCATCAACTTCCTTTCGATCATCTCCACCAAACCGTCACGGATTTCTTTGACCGGGATGGCCGCGATGACCGTACCCAGGAATCCGCGGATGACCAGACGTTCTGCTTCTGCCTTAGGGATACCGCGGGAAAGAAGATAGAACATCTCTTCCGGATCGACGCGTCCGACGCTGGCGGCATGGCCGGCTGTGACGTCGTTCTCGTCGATCAACAGGATCGGGTTCGCATCCCCTCTGGCGTTATCGGACAGCATCAGCACGCGGCTTTCTTGCTGCGCATCTGCACCCTTCGCGCCTTTGATGATGTGGCCGATGCCGTTGAAAGTCAAAGTCGAACGGTCCATGATGACCCCGTGCTGCAAAATATGGCCGATCGAGTGCTTGCCGTAGTTCGTGACGCGGGTATCGATGCCTTGCACTTGTCTGCCGGTGGAAACAGCCACGACTTTGATTTCACTGTGGGAGCCTTCGCCGATCAGATCGGAATCGAAATCGGAGATGACATTGCCATCGTTCATGACGCCGATCGCCCACTCGATGGAGGAATCTTTCAACAGGTGGCCGCGGCGGTTGATGTAGACGGATGTGTTTTCGCCCAGCGTGTCGACTGCCGAAAATTTGACTTGCGCGCCGGTTTTCGTGATGACTTCGACGATGATGTTGGCGCTGTTCTTTTCATTGCCTTCAGTTTCATAGCGCTCCACGTATTTGACGGAGCTGTTCACGTCAGCGACCAAAAGCACGTGTTTGACGAAGCTTTCCTTCACATGGGAGTTTTGGATGAACAGAGCTTCCAACGGCTCTTCGATGACGACGTTCTTCGGCACATAAAGGAAGACGCCGCTGTTCATGAAGGCTGTGTGGAAAGCAGTAAAACGATCTTCTTCCGGTTTCACGGCTGTCGTCATATAGTATTCTTGGACCAGTTCAGGATAATCCTGAGCGGCTGTGTATAAATCGGTGAAAATGACGCCTTGATCGATCAAATGCTGCGGTAATTGCTCCATCAGCGTCACATTTCCGTATTGTACGATTTTCGGTGTGTCGCCCAAATCATATTGGAGACCTTGGCTGTTCACCAATTCCTCGCCGTATGCACCGGCGGAGATGGTCGTTTCAAACAGCGGCCAACGGTGGTAGCTGATGCGTTCCATCAATGGTAAAGCCAGCTCTTCGTATTTTTCAAGCCATTTCAAACGTTTATTGCGCATCCATTCCGGTTCTTCCTTTTCAATGGAAAACAGGCGAACCGCATCCAACAAGGACGTTTTTTCTTCGTTCAGCATGTGACGTCCTCCTATTCTTCATCCAATTGGATATCTAGACCTAATTCGTCGCGGATACCGCGGTAGCCTTCCGCTTCCAGACGTTTCGCCAAGCTGGCGTCGCCGGATTTTACGATGCGGCCGTCCATCATGACGTGGACGAATGTAGGGTGTACATAATTCAAGAGACGTTGGTAGTGGGTGATGATCAGGACGCCGAAGTCAGGACCGGACATCAGATTGACGCCTTTGGAAACGACTTTCAGAGCATCGATATCCAAACCGGAGTCGATTTCGTCAAGAATCGCGAATTTCGGTTCGATCATCATCAGTTGCAGGATTTCGTTGCGTTTCTTTTCTCCGCCTGAAAAGCCTTCGTTCAAATAGCGTTCGGCCATTTCTTCCGGCATGTTCAGGATTTCCATTTTTTCGTCCAATTTCTTGATGAAGTTCATGACCGAAATTTTGTCGTCTTCCGGGCGGCGGGCATTGATGGCTGCGCGCATGAATTCAGCGTTTGTGATGCCGGCGATTTCGCTCGGATATTGCATCGCCAGGAACAGGCCTGCGCGTGCGCGTTCGTCGACTTCCATTTCCGTCACATCTTCGCCGTCCAAGAGAACTTGGCCTTTTGTGATTGTGTAGCTCGGATGACCCATGATTGCTTGTGACAAAGTCGATTTACCTGTACCGTTCGGCCCCATGATGGCGTGGATTTCACCGGTGTTCATCACCAGGTTGACGCCCTTCAAAATTTGTTTATCCTCAATGGAGACATGCAGATCTATTATTTCTAAAGTAGACATAAATTAACTCCTCACAATCTATATATTTTAATCGAACCTACATTATTGACACTACGACTATTTTAACCCAATTGAAAACCTTTCGCAATGGAATCATTATGAAAACCCCATTAATCAACGATACTTCTTTTCAATTTATAATCATTATAAACTATCGACCGATTTTGTCCACTCATAAGAACGATTCTTTCCCATATTCACGATTATGATGTAAAATGATGAAAATCAGCCAAGAAAGAAAGGAAGACATCATATATGAGACCATTGATCGGCATCACCGGCAACCAATTACTGGAGGCTGTCCCTGCTTTCTCAGGAATTTCCGTCGCCTACACACCCATCGGATTCGTGAAAGGCGTACAGGCCGCGGGAGGTAATCCTTTGATCATTCCCATCGGCGCCCCCGAAACGGCAGCCGACTATATCGCTAAAATCGACGGACTGCTGCTGACTGGGGGACAAGATGTTTCCCCAAATTTTTACGGCGAAGAACCGAGCCTGCACATCGGCGCGACCTTCCCTTTGCGCGACGACTTCGAAATGGCGCTCGTGGAGGAAGCTTTGAAACAGAAGAAACCGATCCTGGCCGTCTGCCGCGGCTTGCAGATCCTGAACGTTCAGATGGGCGGCAGCTTATATCAGGACCTTGCGCATGAATATCCGGATATGCGCATCCAGCATGTACAAAAGACCGACTTCAAATATGCGACCCACTCCGTCATCGTGATGGAAGGCAGCCACCTCCACGAACTGGTCGGTGAAAAACTGTCGGTGAATTCCTTCCACCATCAAGCGTTGAAAGTTGTTGCCAAAGGTTTGCAGCCGGTCGGATACAGCCCTGATGGTCTTGTTGAAGCCGTTGAAGCGACTGATCCGGAACAAAGCATCCTCGCCATCCAATGGCACCCGGAGACGATGATACCGGAAGCTAAAAACATGCGTCTGTTCTTTGAGGATCTGGTCGCGCGGGCTGCGCGCTAGGAGGATTTCGGTTTTCGGATTCGGGTCTCGGGTTTCGGGTCACCAGCTCCGGCGAGGGAACCTTGGCCGGAGTTGGTGGCGGAATAGTTTCGCGTCCTCCGGTGAGGAAACGTTCGCCGGAGGATCGCACAGGATAATCCGTTTTCCTCCGGCTAAATCCCTCTCACAGGAGAAAAGAACAGTTCCTGGCCGGCTCCTCCGGCCGACCCGGCCTTCGCCGGAATACAATTGAACATCAAAAAGGCAAGCACTCGGACACGATGTCCGCATGCTTGCCTTTTCATCTTTTCACATTCTTCTAAAGTCCGGATTCGTTCGGCAAAGCTTCGAAAGCTTCAGCAGATACATCCGTCAGCTCGACGATCCAGTTCATTGTTGCATCGGTGCTGTTCAGATTCTCCGGATTGTTTTCCAGTGCTTCGTTGACTGCCGTAATCGTGCCGGCAAATGGAGAAGCCAAGTCGGTCATCGCTTTAGCGGCTTCGACGCCGATCAGCGTATCGGTCGTTTTGATTGCGCCCGTTTCAGGAAGATCGATGAAGCTGACTTCGCCCAGATCGTCCTGGCCTTTTTCGGATAGGCCGACGATGTATTTGTCCGCTTCCTTTTTGATCCAGAAGCCGTTCTCACTGTATTTCACTGTATTTTCAGTCATGTTTTTCCCTCCTTCGCTTATTTCCAGGTCGTGCTTAATTTTTCTTCGTCGTGGCCGACCGTGATCTGCGTGCCGTCCGTTACGAATGGCCGGCGGATCAGCATGCCGTCCGATTCCAGCAGGTCAAGCGCTTCTTCAAGTTCCATGCTGTCGAGTTTGTCCTTCAGTTGCATTTCCTTGTACAGATTCCCGCTCGTGTTGAACATACGGCGAAGCGTCAAATTGCCGGATGCGATTGCTTGGCGGATGCTTTCACGATCGGGACGCTCTTCGCGGATGTCCTTCAATTCGTAGGCGATGCCTTCTTCGTCGAACCAAGTGCGCGTTTTTTTGCAGGTCGAGCATTGGGGATGTTGGTAAATTGTGATCATATAAGTGCCTCCTTGGGTTTAGATTCAGATTCCGAAATGTTCGTCCTCTTCCGAGAACATGTAGCTGCGGTAATGGTAGCGCATGGACATGACCAGTCCGATCCCCAGCATATTGCCGAGGAGAGCCGAGCCACCTTGCGAGATGAACGGCAACGGTATACCGGTGATCGGCAACAACCCGATCGTCATGCCAATATTTTCCAATACGTGGAACAGGATCATCATGATGACGCCTGTCGCCATGTAGGCATAAAATTCATTTTTCGTGTCAAAACAGATGCGGATCATTTGGTAAATCAGCAGAAAATAGATAAAAATGAGAAAACAACCGCCGATGAAACCGAAATTCTCGCCGATAGTGGAAAAGATCATATCGGAGACGCGCACCGGCACGTAGACTTCGGAAACGCCGAGGCCTTTGCCGAACAGTTTGCCTGATCCGATCGCTTTCATGCTTTGCGCCAATTGATAGGCGTCCCCGGTACTGTCACCAAACGGGTCGAGCCAGGAATCGATCCGGGCGAATTGGTAATTCTGGAAACCGAAATTCAGGAGCACTTCGCGGTTGTAGACGACTAAGTAGATAAGCAGCGATCCGATGGCACCGATCGTCCCGAATACAGGCAGCAAAATTTTCCAGGAAACCCCGGAAAGGAACGTCATGCCGATGATGATCGCCAGAAAAACGAGTGTTGTACCGAGGTCGTTCTGCAGGATGACCAAAAGGAGCGGCGGCGCCGACCACATGGCGATCTTCAGCAGCAGGTTCATGTCGGTCTTTTCGGTCCGGTCATCAATCTGCATATTGTGCTCGGTGATGACCCGCGCCAACATGATGATGAGCGCAACTTTCACGACTTCGGACGGCTGAAAAGTGACCCCACCGAAGCGGAACCAACTTTTTGCCCCTTGGAGATAGTAAGTATTGCGGTCATAGAAGATCAGGACCAGGAACAGAAGCAGGATGCCGGCCCCATATGCGATCGGGGCAACTTTCCAAAGTTGTTCAGAATCGAAATGCATCACGATGGCGGCGGCGATGATGCCGATACCATACCAGACGATCTGCATGATGGTCGTACTGATGTCACCATCCGTCTGCAGGACGGTCGTTGAATAAATCGTCAGGACGCTGATGATGGCCAGAAGGAATACGGACAGGATAATGCCGTAATCGATCTTCGAAACATCCGCATTCTGCGTAGTTTGTTGATTTCGCATGATTAAATCCTTTCTTTCAAAAACAATAGGCGTGCTATCCTTTCATTATATAGAAACTTCGCGCAAAAAAAAAGGCGCCGAGGTTTAAAAAAACCTAAACCTCTTTGCCCTGTCTTTCTGGATTCGATCATATGTCTGCCTGTTTGTTCGTTTGGATACGCAGTTTTTTACGGATCAGACGCCGTTTCAGAGATTGCTCGTTGACACTCAGCGCCAATGCGTTCTTCGAATAACGGATTAAGTAGCGGCTCTCTTCCTTCAGCGCGACCGGCAACGGCTGGAAGTAATGGTACAGCATCACATTCAAGAAGCCACCAAGAATCAGCACCGTTCCCATCAGATACAACCACAACAGCAACGTGATCACGACCCCGATCGCACTGTTACCGCTGGCCTGATTGCCGGCGACACCGACATACAAGGAGAACAGCTGCGAAATCAAGAGGAAGCCGATCGTTGCGAACGCTGCACCCGGTAGCGAATATTTAAATGACCAGCGCACATTCGGCACCACGTAATAAATGACTGTCATGATAATGGCGATGATCAAAAAGGCAACGATCCAGCGAAAATTTTCGAAGGCTGTGATGAAGTCCAACTGGATGGACAAAAACTCTTCGAAGAAATCCCGGATATACCTGCCGAACATGAACAGGAAAGCGACAAACGCAATCATGGCGACAAGCAGAAAGGCGATCACGAACGAAAAGATTCTGTGGACGATGAAATTTTTCCGCATCTTCGTGTTGTACACTTGATTCAAAACGTTCTGGAAGACATTGAATGCTTTCGACGCCGTCCAGATCGACAGCACTAGTCCGAATGAAACGACCCCACTGCTGCCACTGTTCAAGTATTGTTCCAGTATCGGGGTGAGTGTATTGCTGACTTCAAGCGGTAGGGCCATCTCCACGTAGGAGAGTACCTGCTCCCGCGGCAACGGTAATAACGGGATGATGTTCCCCAGCAACAACAGTGTAGGAAGCAGCGCCAACAAAACATAGTACGCCATCTCAGCCGACTGTCGCCCGATTTCCATCCGGCCCCAATGTTGCTGGAAAAGGACCATGATTTGGCGAATTTTTGGATTCTTGATGTATTTTCTTAATGCGTTCATTTGCTTTTTCCTCCCGCCAAGATCTATAGCTTAATCATAGACAAAAGCAGCTAGGAATGCCACCGAAAAGCATTGATTGTTCGATTCACCCTAGTTGCTCCGTCAGCGCCGGCGAAGGCGGCCCTTGCCGGAGATGAAGATCCCGATAAAATGTCACCTCCGGCCTGCTCGGCTTCGCCGGAGGTCGGCCCCCGGATAACGACTCTCCTCCGGCCATCATTCGCTCGCCGAAGCTGGTCGCCAGCACGCATGCTGTTCTCCGCGGAGCGACCCGCTCACCGGCGCTAGCGTTTTCCGCCGGCGATGGCGGCCCTTGCCGGAGATGAATATCCCGATAAAATGTCACCTCCGGTTGGCTCGGCTTCGCCGGAGGTCGGCCCCCGGATAACGCCTGTCCTCCGGCCAACATTCGCTCGCCGGAGTTGGTCGCTGACACGCACGCTGTTCTCCGGCTAGCGCTCCCTTGCCGGAGCTGACGACCTGTTCCGGCAGCCAGAACCAAAAAAACAGCCCTCCGCCAGCATAAAAGCTTTGGGAGAGCTGCATTTCGTTCAATCGGATCAGTCCACTTTCACAATCCAACCTTCCGGCGCTTCGATGTCTCCAAATTGGATGCCGGTCAGTTCTTCATACAATTTGCGCGTCACCGGTCCGACTTCCGTTTCCGAATAGAAGACATGGAAATTGTCCCCATGCTGGATGCCGCCGATTGGTGAGATGACAGCCGCGGTACCGCAAGCCCCGGCTTCACTGAATTCATCCAACTTGTCGATGTAGACATCGCCTTCTTCGACTTGCATGCCCAAGTGGTGCTCGGCCAAGTACAACAAAGAGTACTTGGTGATGCTCGGTAAGATTGAGGGTGATTTCGGTGTCACAAAGCGGTTGTCCTTCGTGATGCCGAAGAAGTTTGCGGAGCCTACTTCTTCGATTTTCGTGTGCGTTGCCGGATCAAGATAGATGCAGTCGCTGAAATTGCGATCATGCGCTTCTTTACCGGGCAGCAAGCTGCTTGCGTAGTTACCGCCGACTTTCGCTGCACCCGTACCATGCGGTGCGGCGCGGTCGTAGTCGGACACGATGAAGTTCGTAGGCGTCAAGCCGCCTTTGAAGTAAGGGCCTACCGGCATCGCGAAGATGGAGAAGATGTATTCGGTCGCCGGGCTGACGCCGATGTTGTCGCCGACTCCCATCAGGTATGGACGCAGATAAAGTGTGCTGCCTGTGTTGTACGGCGGAACCCATTTCTCATTCGCCTTTACGACCGCTTTAGCCGCTTCGACAAATTTTTCAACCGGAAACTCTGGCATCAACAGTCGTTGGCAGCTGTTGATCATCCGCTTGGCGTTTTCTTCAGGGCGGAACAGGTTAATGCTGCCATCTTTTGTGCGGTACGCCTTCATCCCCTCGAAGCAGGATTGGCCGTAGTGCAGTACCGGAGAGCCTTCGCTGATGTGGACTTTGTTGTCGGTCGTCATTTCGCCGTCGTCCCATTTGCCGTCTTTCCAATAAGAAATGAAGCGGTAATCCGTCTTGATGTAACTGAATCCTAGATTTTTCCAATCGATGTTCAACGCTTTTTGTTCTTCTGTCTGTGTCATTTCTGTCATCCAAACCACTCCATATCTCTATTATTTACCTGTCATACTGAAAAAAAGAATGAGCCTATGTGATTAGGCTCATTCTTTATGAGAGCCCAATGAAACGGAAAGAGGACTCTACTTGTAATAAGTAAGAATCCTGGGCTAAATCACTTCTAGAATGACTAGGGCATCGAATGAGAACAACGCTCTCTTTTTGTTCTGTAGTGTGCACATTCCGCAAGTCGCATCCATTCTCATTCTCCCCCTTTTGTTTGTTAGATTATGATGTAATTCTATGCCTGAAACTAATGAATGTCAAATGCTTTTTTCATCATTTTGTAATGTAAGCTTTTTGATGAACAAAAAATCATTTCGGCAAGCGGTATGATGCCGGGAACGCCTGCTGGATCAAAGCAATGTCCGCTGCATCCAGACGGACTTCAGCGGCTTCGAGATTCTCAAGCACTTGCTGCCGGTTGCGCGCGCCAGGAATGACGGCGTCGACGACGTCTTTGGTCAAATAATAGGCCAGAACGATATTCTGCAGACCAGTGTGGTGCTTCACAGCGAGCGGCCGAATCAGATCCACGCGTTTCAGGATATCCAGATAAGTATCACCTTGGAACTGCGGACGCTGCTGTTGTTTCTCCGACAGAACCGAAGTTTCCGTGTACTTGCCGGCCAATAGCCCGGATGCGAACGGGAAGTACGGGATAAAGGAGATGCCCTGTTCGCGGCAGTAAGGAAATAGATTTTCTTCGGCCGACTGGTTCAGGAGGTTGTATTCATCCTGGACAACGTCGATGTAGCCGTTGGCATTGCCTTCCTTCAGCTGCTCTAGATTGAAATTGGAGACGCCGATGGCACGGATCTTTCCTTGTTCCTTCAATCGCTGCAGCGCGCCGACAGCTTCGGCTTTGGGTGTCGCTTCATCCGGAAAATGGATGTAGTAAAGATCGATATGATCGGTCTGCAGACGTCTCAGACTGTTTTCGACCTGCTCCGTCAGAAAACCCGGATTGTTGTTCAGGACCATTCCCGCTTCAGTCACCTCGTGTGCACCTTTTGTGGCGATGACCACGTTATTGCGCAGGTTGTGTTCCTTCAATGTCTTGCCGATGATCGTTTCGGAAGTGCCCATTCCATACATAAACGCCGTATCGATGAAGTTAAGCCCTTTATTGATCGCGCTCAAAAGCACGTCACCGCCGTATTCGGTGTTCGTTTCCGGATTGGCTGCGGCGATTTTGTTCGCACCCAGCCCGATCGGATGGATCAGCAGGTCGGTTCTTCCCAATTTCACAAGTTCTGTCATGTCGTTTCCCCTTTCCTTGTCCATTCATTTTTTTATTCATTATTTGCCGAGGTGGACGCGCTTGGACCAGAAACCTCCATGGATGTATTTGGGATCGTATGATACCATGAAAGCTTTCGGATCGATTTCCAACACTTTATTTTGCAGGTGGCGTTCGGCCTTACGCGTCAGCAGGATTTCGAGCACAAGGCGCTCGCCGTCTCTTCCGTTGGCTCGGTAGCTGGAAACCCCGTAGCCGAGATCGCGCAGTTGATTCGGCATCGTACTGCCTACATCTTGTGTCATGACCGTAATCATCGTATAACCGAGTGCGAGCCAATCCTCGATTTTGATGCCGATACCGATGCCGGCGCCATAGCCGAGTGCATAGGCCGCCAGGTTGAGCGGATTGTCTAGACTGTTCATGACCATCGACAGACCCAATACATATATGACGATCTCCACCATGCTCAAGAGCGGAGCCAAGATGCGGTAACCCTTCATCGTCAGCATGAAGCGGATCGTATTCAGCGTCACATAACTCAAATTGATTGCAAATATTTTTGCCAATAATCCTAAATCGAAAATCACCATCACTCCTTATTATTCTCTACCGTTCGGTCCATCAGTATTGTGCAGGATGGCGGACGTATTCGCCGGTGACGATATCCATTTCCAACAATTCCCCGGTTTCGCCGTTATAGCGGTAAAAACCGACGGAACTGGACACTTCGGCCCCATTTTCGCGGACGTTGATGGTGGCTTCATTCCCCTCGACTGATTCGACAATGAACAAGTACACTTCGCTTTCGACATAACCTGTCAATTGCGTGATTGTCTGTTTTGCTTCAGTGATCAGCGTAGCCTGCTCAGCGGTTTGGTCAGTGCCAACGCTAGTTGCGGAATCTGCAGTAAGGCTGCTTGCCGATGGTGTTTGAGTCTGGACACTCTCGGATTTTTCCGAAATGCTTGCTCTGGAAGCTGCTTGATCGCTCGCTTCGCTGGCTGCTTGTGTATCGGATTGAACTTGTGAGGTGCTTGTCGCCTTCTCGGTAGCTGATGTGTCTGTTGCCGGATTTTGGCAAGCGACAAGCAGCCACGCGGTTGATCCTAAAAGAAATGCGGATAATCTCTTCTTTTGCATAATTCCCCTTCTTTCATACAGTATATGTTTCTATTGTACCTTTTTTGCGGAGAAATTGCTTTTGCGATCCATCAACTTAATCGAACCTTTACAATTTTATTGGATGTGGCGCAATATTGCAGCAGTTCATCAGGGCGGAAAGATAGTGTTGCCGTCCGGAACTCCGGTGAAGAAAACCTTCATCGTAGGACGGCGATGCATGATGAGTATGATGACCCGCTGCTCCGGCGAACCCCCTCGCCGGAGGACGGCAATCATCATCCACCCTGAAAGCAAAAAGCACCCTCACCGGGGTGCTTTTTCCCTTATATTATGTGTTCGGTGATTTGCTGTTGGCTTTCAGCCCTTCAGCCTTTCCTTTTCCAGGATCAGGTCGTAACATGCGATCCCTTTCAGCAACACCTTCTCGTCGAAGTTGAAGCGGCTGCTGTGGAGCGGATGTGTCCAGCCCATGTCGGGACGGCCGGTACCGAGCAGGATGAAGGCGCCGCGGATACTTTCTTGGTAGAAAGCGAAGTCCTCGGCCAGCATCAATGGTTTGATGACTTCGTAAGCATCGGCCGGCAAAGCATCCATCAACGTACCGATCATTTCGGCATCGTTCGTGACTTCCGGATAGAAATCGCGGATATCCAGCTTACAGCTGACGCCAGTCATACGTTCGACGCCGGCGCAGATGTCGGCAAGGCGTTCCTTGATGGAAGCATAGACCGCCTTGTCGTAACTCCGGATCGTCCCTGTCAATTCAGCCTTTCCGGCCACGATATTGCGGGCTTCCCCGGCAAGCAGCGTACCGATGTTCACGACAGCTGGTTGCAGCGGATCGAGATCGCGGGCCAGAATGTTCTGGACCGAAAGCAGGATCTGCGCGGCGGCGATCAAGGCATCCTTGCCGAAGTGCGGCTGCCCGGCATGCGAGCTGACGCCTTCAAGCGTGATGTCGAATTCGCCGTTGCGCGCCATCAACGGACCCTTGGCCAAGCCGAGAATACCTTCCGGCAGGCTCGGATACAGGTGGTAACCGTAGATTTTTTCGACCTGCAACTCCTGCAGGATCCCGGAATCCATGATCCATTTCGCACCGCCAGGCCCTTCCTCAGCGGGCTGGAAGACCAAAACGAGTGATTTTTCCAGCATCGGCAGGGACTTCAGGTATTTCGCGAAACCCAACAACAGGGCCATATGCCCATCGTGTCCGCACGCATGCATTTTACCAGGGTGAAGGGAAGCGAAATCCGCTCCAGTTTCCTCGGTTACCTCAAGGGCGTCCATGTCCGCACGAAAGGCAACTGCTGCCGGGGACTTACCCTCCAGAACTGCTACCCAGCCCGTTTCGGCGGTGCTGATCGGTTCGTAACCGAACGACACCAGCTTCTGGCGGACGTATTCCGAAGTCAACGGCAGATCGAAGCCGATCTCCGGAATCTGGTGGAGCTCCCTTCGAATCATCTTCACCGTATCGTATAATTCTGCAATCTGCATGCTGTTCACCTGGTCCCTCCGCGTGTAGTTATTAGTCTCTTAAATCAGCCAACAATTGCGTTTTTTCACTTGTCTTTTCGTCCTTCATCTTCACGATTTTTGCAGGGGATCCCGCAACTACCGCATTAGCCGGTACGTCTTCCAATACGATTGCGCCAGCTGCGACAACAGCGCCTTCGCCGATGTGCACGCCTTCGATGATGACAGCATTCGCGCCGACCAAAACGCCGTCTTCGATGATGACTGGTGATTTCGATGGTGGCTCAAGAACGCCTGCAACCACTGCACCTGCTCCGATGTGGCAGTTTTTGCCGATCGTGCCGCGTGCGCCGACTACTGCGCCCATGTCGATCATTGTGCCTTCGCCGATGACTGCGCCGATGTTGATGACCGCACCCATCATGATGACAGCGCTCTTGCCGATTGTTACATGATCACGGATGAATGAGCCAGGCTCGATGCGTGCATCAATTTTGGTAGTGTCCAACAGCGGAATCGCAGAATTGCGTCTGTCGTATTCCATGACTTGATCCTTGATCTTGTCTTTGTTTGCTTCCAAGAAAGGATAAATCGCTGAAGCGTCGCCGAAGACGGTATAGCTGTCTCCGCTTCCGAAGAATTTCAAGCCTTCGTAGGCAGGATTTTCAAAATCCCCCTTGATATAAAGTTTTATGGGTGTTTGCTTTTCGGCAGCTTTGATGTAAGCCGCGATTTCATAAGCATCTGTCAATAATAGTTCGCTCATTTTATGTTTCCTCCCGATCATTTTTTCTGTTCCAACATGCCTATTATAGCATGCCAGCCTATTTTTGCCCTATGCGGCGGACGACCGTTTGTTCCTGAAATGCAAAAAAAATAGCGGTAAGCGAGTGCTTACGGCTACGGAGACCTGCATTCGCCCAACCAAGCTAAAGCGCAATCCTTTGTCATCGGGCAACGACAATGGAACAGCCCCACATTTGTTCAACCTGGGTCCAGCATTCGCATGCTTCGGCGACCGTCCCTTTCCCTTGCGGTACTCTTGACCAGCCGCGACCTCTTTTTGCTTGGCGATTCATTTATTTTTCTAATCGTACACTTATCCGGCAGGCCTGTCAACCGCTCGGAGGAATAAGCTTGTTTCCGCTTGTCCTTTGGGTGTTTCGGAGGCACTTATTTGGATATGGACGGGACTCCGGATCGGAAAGTAACGGGAAGGATCGGCCTTCCCTATGTGAAAACGCTCATCAAACTCGCGGTTTTCTAATTTTTCATCCCAGCGTGTGCAACTTTGCATAGAAATACGCCTGCAATCGTGTTATGTTATTTTCATGAGTTTGGACGTCAGCAGTCGGTTGGCGTATGTTCGGCTATACATCAGATCAAGGATATTTCATCCGGAGGAGACAATAAATTATGAGTAGAGAAACGAATCGTTTTGTCAAGCAACTGAAAGGATCGCCCATCCGTAACTTCGACGCCGCCATCAGTGATGTGAAGGACCTGATCCGTTTCACGATGGGAGAACCTGATTTCGATACGCCGGATTTCATCAAGGCTGCCGCCACAGAGGCCTTGAACCAGAATCAAACGCACTATGCCCCTTCTGCCGGTGTTCTCGAGACCCGCAAGGAAATCGCAAAATTCATGGAGCGGAAATACGGCTTGCACTACAACCCGGAGAACGACATCGTCCTGACGGTCGGCGCAACGGAAGCGATCACCGCCTCGATGTTCGCGCTGATGAACCCGGGCGATAAGGTGATCATCCAATCGCCGGCTTTTCCGCAGTATGAATACGTTACGCATTTGGCGGGCGGGCACAGCGTCAAGATCGACACTTCGGAGACCGGCTTCCTGATCACACCGGAGGACCTGACGACTACGTTGGATGCGAATCCGGAAACGAAGATGATCGTGCTGACCTATCCCAACAATCCGACCGGCGCGACTTACACAAAAGAAGAAGTCGAAGCATTGGCCGCGGTCATCAGGAAATATGATGTTTTCGTGCTAAGCGATGAGATCTACAGCGAACTGACCTACGACGGTGGTCATACATCCATTGCCGAGTTTATCCCTGAGCAGTCGATCGTGATCAATGGCACTTCGAAAAGCTATGCGATGACCGGCTGGCGCGTCGGCTTTGTCGCTGCCAAAGCAGACTTGATCCGCGAAATTTTGAAATATCACCAAAGTCTGGTCACATGCGGTTCCACGCCTGCACAAATGGCGGCTGGCGTGGCCTTCCGCAACGGCGATGAAGTGACAGCCACGATGAAAGCCGCCTACCGCAAACGCCGGGACATCCTGTTGGAAGGTCTGACTGCTGCTGGTCTGAAGATGAACAATCCGGATGGTGCCTTCTACCTGTTCCCGCGCATTCCCGAGCAATACGGCGACGATGATTGGAACTTCTGCATCGACCTCGCGCGTAAAGCCGGCGTCGGCGTCATCCCTGGATCGGCTTTCGGCGAATCAGGAGTCGGCTATTTCCGCATGAGCTACGCCGCCAGCGATGAGAACGTCATCGAAGGCTGCCGAAGGATCGTTGCCTTCCTGGAAGAATTGAACAAGAAATAAGGGAATAAATGTTGAACCGCACAATCGCCCGATTGTGCGGTTTTTGTGTTGGGTTTGGGGTTTTAATTGTTGGCCGGAGATCCGGCCCGCATTTTTTTGGTTTGCTCCGGCGAGAGCCGGCCTCGCCGCAGTTGCGGCCGACATTTGGCTTTCTCCTCCGGGGAGGGTGGCTTCCCCGGAGATGGGGGTCACATTATTTTCTGTCCTCCTGCTAAGACTGCCTTAGCCGGAGGAGCAGCCGCCCACCCATCCCAACAACAAAAAGAAGCACGCACCGGTAACTAACCAGCGCGCACTTCTATCGTATTATCTCGTTATTTCTTACTCAGCAGCCATCGCTTCGGCTTCCATTTCGCGGATCGATTCCGCGACCTTCACCATCATCGAGCATTCCACGCGTTTGCGGAACAGATCGCAACTGAATTCATAATTGCCTTTCAAAGAACCGGTCGCATGCAGGGAGTTTGCAGGACAACCGCCGCTGCAGTACAATTTAGCCCAGCAATCCTGGCATTCCGGTTTGGAATAGCAGTTTACTTCCTTGAATTGGCACTGCAGTTCCGGTTTGGTCACGCCATCCCAGATATTGCCCAAGCTGAATTCTTCATCACCCACAAATTGGTGGCAAGGGAACAATTCGCCCCAAGGCGTGACAGCCATATATTCCGTTCCTGATCCGCAGCCGGAGATGCGTTTCTGGATGCAAGGGCCTTCGGAAAGGTCCAGCATATAGTGGTAAAAAGTGAAATCGTTGCCCTCTTCGCCACGTTTCAGCATTTCCTCAGCCAGTATTTCATACTGTCTGTACAGTGCCGGAAGATGTTCCTCCGTCAACGCGTAAGGTTCGGAAGGATCGCAGATGACAGGTTCCATCGACAATTTGTCGAATCCGAGATTAGCAACGTGGAAAATGTCATTTGTGAAATCGACGTTATTGCCTGTGTAAGTGCCGCGGACGTAGTATTCCTTATCGCCGCGCCCTTCCACGAATTTCTGGAATTTCGGCAAGATGTAGTCGTAGCTGCCTTTTCCGTTAACAGTACGGCGCAGACGGTCATGGATTTCCTTGCGTCCGTCCAAGCTCAAAACGACGTTGTACATTTCTTTGTTCAGGAACTCATTGATTTCGTCGTTCAAAAGCATCCCGTTTGTCGTGAAAGTGAAACGGAAAGTCTTTCCGGACTCCCCTTCCTTGCTGCGCGCGTATTCGACGATTTGCTTGACGACGCGCCACGCCATCAACGGCTCGCCGCCGAAGAAGTCGACGTCCAGGTTGCGGTGGAATCCGGAATTCTCAAGCAGGAAATCGATCGCTTGCTTGCCGACTTCGAATTTCATGATCGCCCGGTCACCATTGTACTTGCCTTGGCTCGCGAAACAGTAATCGCATGTCAGGTTGCAAGTATGTGCCACGTTCAGGCAAAGAGCCTTCACGAACGTTTGGCGGTTCTTCAAGTCGATGGAAAGATCTTGGTACAAGTCTTCCGTGAACAATTCCCCGTTTGCCTTCAATTCTTCGACATCCGACAGCGTATCACGGATTTCCTGTTCATTGATTTCAGGGTCGTTCGCATATTGTTCCAGCATCATCGTCACAATCTCTTCGACCGGCGTTGCTTCGTAGAGTGCGATGATGTCGAAGGCAAGGTCGTCCACGACATGCACAGCACCGCTGTAGGTATCCATTACGATATTGTATCCATTCAGTTTATATTGATGAATCATTTCGGTTTCAAACTCCTTTTTGTCCATAAAATTGCCGCCCAACTGGAATCAATCGGGCGGACTCTTTTTTACTTCGCTGTTTGTCTAGGGTTCACACAGCTTTGGTTGGCGATTCCGCAAGAAGTTTTGCATGCGGATTGGCAAGATGTTTGGCATGCGCCGCAGCCGCCGTGTTTGGCAGTATCCTTCAGGTTGCGGGTGCTTAATGTCACGATTCTTTTCATAACGACATCTCCTCTGAAACAGGTTAAGGAAGCATATTGCTTGACAGAAAAACGCTCCCTTTGTGATTAATTTTACCAACAAATTGTTAGCCCGTCAATCTACCGTCCTATCAGCATAGTGACCGTTTTTATCGCTATCGTGATTCATCCAATAACTATCAAAATGCAAGTTAGTGAGCAAGGCTTTCGTGATGCATAATTTGGATATTTTCCGGAAGCCCATCGGCATCGCTGTAGACCTTTGTTCCCTTTTCCAAAAGCGTATGGACTTGGCGGATAAACCCATTGCTGATCCCTTCTCCAGGCACCAGCAAAGGAATTCCGGGCGGATAAGCCCAGACGTATTCGGCTGCTGTTTGCCCTATCGCGTTTTCAATCGGGCAATCTACTTTTTCCGATTCCAAGGCCTGCCAGATTTCGCATTGCTTATCGGGTAAGGAGAATAGCAACGTTCCGTTGTACAGAGTGTGCTCGCCAGACTTAGAGTCGAGCGTGCCGTCGATGGCCAATAGCGCATCGGCCAAAGCATCCATAGCGACGTCAGTATCGCAGACGCTGGTCATCGCCAACGCATGATCGCCGTAAGCCATCTCCATTTCAATATGGTATTCGCTCCGCAACATTTCGGAAAGTTTCTGTCCGGTCAATCCGGTTCCTTGCGTCGAAATCAAAATTTTGCCTTTGTCGAAGGCGAAAAAGGTTGGGTGCAGCGCCGACCTATCGTTCCCGTGGCAAAGCACCTTGAGATGCTGTAGCTGTTCCATTTTTTCCGAGAAGCCGGCTAACCTTTGATTGTAGTTTTCGAATAGCTGCTCTCCCTCGTCCCGCAGCAAGCGGAAACAGCGGTCGATCGAAGCCATCAATACATAGGACGGTGAACTGCTTTCGAAGATGGCGAGTTGCCGTGCCACTTCTTCCGGTCTGATCAGGTCGCCAGTAAGATGGGCCAAAGACGTCATGGTCAACGATGGCAACGTCTTATGCAGACTCTGAATTACGATGTCAGCGCCCAGTGCGGTCGCGCTGGACGGAAAATGTTCCGAGTGATTGAAATGCGAGCCGTGCGCCTCATCGACCAACAATGGGATGCCGTATGCATGGCAGATTTCCGCAATCGCCGCGATATCACTGACAACGCCTTCGTACGTCGGCGAAGTCAATACGACCAACTGCGTATCCGGATGCGTTTTTAGCGTATCTGCGATGCTCGCAGTCGCAATACCACCATAGATTCCAAACGCTTCGTCCATCTCAGGCATCAGATAGACGGCTTCCAATCCAAAAAGCTCGATCGCATGGTAGACTGACTTGTGGCAATTCCGGGCGATGGCAATCTTGCCACCTCGTTTCATCGCGGCGCGGATTCCCGCCAAGATTCCGCAGGTACTGCCGTTCACGAGGTAGAATGAGCGCTCGGTGCCGTAGAAGTCTGCGATTTCTTCCATATATTCATTGAGGATGCCGCTCGCGCCGTGCAGATTGTCGAATCCGTCTATTTCCGAAATGTCGATGCTGTAAGGCAGATCTGTGCCAAGCAGAGCGGTGTTCCGCTTATGCCCCGGCATGTGCATCGGAATGCTGTTGGATGCCGCATGTGCTTTCAGTCTGTCCGACAAAGAAGGTTTATTTGTATGTTTATCCATTTGTTTTTCCTTTTCTGGGTGATAGTTGTCTGCCTTCATTATAGCAGAGGAAAAAAGAACCGAGACAAACAAAATACCCATCCTCACGCTTTTTCGTGAGGACGGGTATTTCCAGCGTTTACTATTTCGGTTGTTCTGTGCTTTCGATCAATTGGACAAAAGCATCCACAATTGATTGGAAATATTCT
This sequence comes from Trichococcus sp. ES5, assembly GCF_900067165.1. Lineage (NCBI taxonomy): Bacteria > Bacillati > Bacillota > Bacilli > Lactobacillales > Carnobacteriaceae > Trichococcus > Trichococcus sp. ES5. Next base: position 44,244 of record NZ_FJND01000006.1, on the reverse strand, counting down.
TTCGTCGTTTCTTCCTTAACGGAACCGTCTTCGTTCAACAATTTGTGGACATTTCCGATATAGGCTTCCGGCTGCTGCAAAGGCACCATATTAAGGAAAACAAGCACTTGCCTTAAGTGATGATTTGCACCGAATGCCCCTAGCGCACCCGGGGATTGGCTGATGACCGCGACCGGCTTACCGTCCCAAAGGTTGGCACCATAAGGCCGCGAACCGACATCCAAGGCATTCTTCAAAGCCGCCGGATAGGAACGATTGTATTCAGGGGTCACAAGCACAAAGGCATCATAGCTTTTGATTTCTTCACGGAACGGGGTGTATGCATCAGGAAGCATGCCCGCCACATCGTCGAAATCCTGATTATACAAAGGTAAATGGCCAATTTCCATCAACTCAGTTTCATACCCGTCCGGGAACAGTTCCGCAAACGCCAAGGCCACTTTTTTGCTGTAGGCCTCTTCGCGCAGACTGCCAACCAAGAATCCGATCTTCTTCACCATAAAAATCATCGCCTCTCTTATTTTTGAATTGCTTCACACTCTTATTATAGTGAAACAAAACTACCTTTTCCAATGATTTGATTTACCAGAGAAGCCTCTTCTAAGACAACTTCACGCGGAACAATCCGCCAGCCAACGGCTCTTGCGTTTCGCCATCCTTTGCGGTCGTTATATACAGATACTCCAAATTTTCCCCACCCAGACAGCAGGACGTCACATTCTTAACCGGCATCCGGATTTCCTCAAGCTTTCCGCCGCTCTCCGGGTCCCACCTGCAGACTTTTTCGCCGCCGTATTGCGCCACCCAGATCATACCTTCCAGGTCCACACACATGCCGTCCGGATTGCTACCATCAGTAATTTCAATCACATATTTTTCAAATATCGCTTCACCTGTTTCAGGATCATAAGCATAGCTGCCCACTTTTTTGGTCGGCGTGTCAATGAAATACAGCGTCTTTCCATCCGGTGACCAGCCCATCCCGTTGGCTAAAGTGAGGCCATCCAAAACTGTTCGGACCGTACCGTCCTTTTCGATGGCGTATAAAGCGGCTTCCCCTTCATAGGTATCGTCATAGCCCATCGTCCCGACAAGCAGACGGCCTTTCGGGTCCAGCTTCCCGTCGTTGTAGCGCATCCGTTCATCGTCGTGTGCCTTTGCCACTAGTTGCTTTTCTTTCGTCCGCGGATCGATCCGGAAAATACCGCTTTTTTCAGCCTCCAGAATCATGCCCTTCTGATCGAGAACGGCGCATCCGACTGGCCCCTCAGTTAAGTAGGTCCCCACCTCCCCAGTTTCAGGATCGATGGCGTAGATCATGTTGTCTTCGATGGAAACACAATAAATCAGATTGTTCTGCGCATCCCAGTGCGGTCCTTCCAACAATGTCGATCCAGCATAGAAAACCAGTTCCGGTTTTCTCACCTTAGCCTTTTCGGATTTCTTTTCCATATTTCTTCACCTCATATTCCTGTGTCATGCTTACACACAGTATATACCAATAAAAAATGCTTTCCAATTGATATGATTTTATGGATAGTTTTTGATATCCGGTGCTTGCGATTTTTTGTTCTGCTCCGAAAAATGCTATACTTTATGTGACTGTCCAAATGGAAAGATACTTTTGTACACATCTCGTTTAAAGGAGAATGGCCATGGAAGAACGCAATACGCTTTTGATCAATCAGAGCACCATCAAGGAATTATTGGATATTGCAGATTTCAACAATCTCGTGCATCAGACTTTCCAAGGACTCGGCGACGGTACGGTCATCAACCCGACAAAATTGACGCTGGATCTGGGCGAAACTGGCGGTTATCCGCCTTACGAAGGATTCATGAACGCAATGCCGGCCTACATCGGCTCGCAGGATATCGCCGGCCTGAAATGGGTCGGCGGATTTTTAGGCGAACGCAAAACTGCCGGACTGCCTTATATCACAGGGATGATTTTGCTGATCAATCCGCATCTCGGTACTTTCACCGCTGCACTTGAAGGCGCTTATATCACCAATATGCGCACCGGAGCCCAGACCGCAAACGCATTGCGGTATTTGCTTAAGAAACCGACCGTCACGATCGGCCTTTACGGAGCAGGGATGCAAGCGAGCACCAACATCCGGGCAATCGCGGATCTGTTCGACATCACCGAATTGACCGTCTGGAACCACAGACGCAGCACCGCGGAAGCATTTGCCGAAAATATGCAGGAACACGTCAAAGGCGCCATCCGGGTCGTCGAGGACCCCCAAGAAGCCAGTCAGGCTGAGGTCCTCATCACCGTCACCTCAGCGCAGACTCCCCTCATCAAAGCAGAGTGGATCAAACAAAGCACCATCATTTTTCCGTTGGGATCTTTCCAGGAAATCGAGGATGAACTCATCCTGAAGGCGGACAAGATCATCGTTGACCATGTGGACCAAGCTCTCCATCGCGGTGCTTTAAAAAAACTGACAGGTGAAGGAAAATTATCCGAAAATAATATTTTTGCGACGTTGGGCGAATTAGCGGTCGGAAAGAAAGATGCAGGCGATCTTTCACAGGGCATCACCCTCTGCATCCCGATCGGCACCGGAGCGATGGATGTTGCGATCGCCGGAGAAGTTTACCGAAGAGCACTCGAAAAAGGAATGGGTTACGCCTTTGATTTTGAAGCATAAAAACAGGAACGAGTAGGAGGGATTTTTATGAATACCAACAACATCGAAAAACAAAACAGCCACTTGAACTTGCAGGATCAAGCGGTGCAGGATATTTTCTTGCTCTATCAGGATTATCCGGAAGTGCCTTACATCTCCGAAAAACGCGACAAGGAAGGTTGGCTCAGTGCCGTCCGGATCGGGTCAGAACAGCTTGTCCCAAAACGCAATATAATCCGTTTTGAAGAAGATATCCTACCTGGACACCTGATCTTGTTGTGGCGCATTCAGTTTGGCACCTTCACGAACGAGAGCGTTTATCCGAAATATTTCGAATACAATTACGGTATCAATGGCCGTCAAGCTTTGGATGAAGTGATCGAAAAAGGCTATGCGGTGGAACAGTCAGCGACCGATTCGCTGGACCACCTGAACGCAGCCGGCCTGAAAGCCATCCTGAAACATTACGCAGTAACCGGGTATTCTAAGATGAAGAAGCCGGAATTGATGAAGCTCGCTAAACAGGAATTGAGCGAAGATCAGCTCGCCTCCCAATTCCCACTGAGGGGCTACCGCATCACTCCGGCAGGCGAAGCGATCCTGGCAAAATATCCGGAAGTCGTCGACCGCCATCCCAAGAAGAAATACTGAAAAAAATAGCAAAAGCCTCAGGAATCCGATGCTGCTTCGGCTTCCAGAGGCTTATTTGTCTATATTTCGATCCGCTTCTCAAGAGAAGATTTGTTTCCTCGGAGGAAGATTGATCCATTTGATGCCAAAAAAAGAACCTAATCCGAAGACTAGGTTCCTATAAGTTTAATTTTGAATTAAGCTTTGTTTACGTTTGTTGCTTGAGGTCCACGGTTACCTTCTTCTACGCTGAAAGTTACTGCTTGGCCTTCTTCTAAAGATTTGAAACCTTCAGATTGGATAGCTGAGAAATGTACGAATACATCGTCTCCGCTTTCGCGTTCGATGAAGCCAAAACCTTTGTCTGCGTTAAACCATTTTACTGTACCTTGTTCCATAATTGAAAATCCTCCTCGTGCTATTGCACTTTATCATACATTGTTGCTAACGCTACGGATCGGAATTTTCGTAATGCAATTCTTTTCTCTAACCCAACAAAATGTTAAATTCATTGTATCATGCTTTATTCAATAATGCAAATCGAAATGGCAAACAATCTGAAAAACGACAACTTTATTGATAAAAGCCACAACTGACAGGCTGTTTCTCTATTTTTTTCGTGAATCCACTTCCAGTCAAATCTCTTTTGCTTCTTCAGGTCTCTTTTCTGATTTTATTTCCTCCAAGATATAGCTACCGGCAAAGCCCAGCAAGAATAAAATAGCTACGATGACGGCGCTCATACCGGCAAAAATCCCGAATGCATCGGATAAAGCCCCTGTGACCATCGGCATGATGATGGAACCCAAACCACCAATGACCAACAAAGTGCCCAAAGCCATGGGATAGGTCTGCAAGGTTTTCCCGACAGCGGCGATGATCGTCGGATAAATGCCGGCCATCGAGAAACCTACACCAAAAATCGCAAATGTTATCAAACGGACATTTGTTGTGGACAGCAGCAACAAATAGAAAACTGTCGTCCCGGAACAAGTCAACAGCAAAAGGGTTCCCTTCTTAAAGAAGTCACCGTAGAAGGCTGTAAGCAGTCTGCCGGCCAGCATCGCCACCCAAAGGAGCGAAGCCAGGACTTGCGCGTATTCCGTCGTCATCAGATTTGAATCCACAAAATATTTGACCATCCACCCGTTGATGCACGCTTCCGCACACAGATAAAAGAAGAGAATGCCTGCCCCGACCCAAAAGCTTTTCAATTTCAAAAAAGTATAGGAGGTCGCATTCTTATTTTTCACCGCACTATCGCTGAGTTTCATTCTCGAAAAAAGGACCATAGACACGAGGGCCAAGACAATGATAATGCCCGCAGCAACCTTCCAGCCCGAAAGTCCGAACAATCGCGTTGAAAAAATGACCAAAAAAGGTGCGCTCAATGCCCCTACTGCGAAGATACTGTGCAAAAAACTCAGGGCAGCAGGACTGCTGTCCGACACCTCGTTGACTACACTATTGTTGAAATTGGAGATACTTCCCCGGCTGATGCCGGTAAACAGGAAGCCCAATATCAACAGGACTGGATTTCCGGTCATTATCATGATGGCAAAGCCCACCACGACGAAACTGCACAGAAAGATGATTGCTTTTTTTCTGCCTAGATAGACAGGAAGAATCCCCGCCAGAAATCCGGCAGTGAGATTCCCAAGTGAATGGGCGGACAGTAACGTGCCACTTACGGTATTACTTAGGCCATACTCATCACTTATCAACGGTAGCATTGAGCCCAAAATCATTCCGTATAAGCCATTCACCGCAAATACAAAGAAGCAACAAAGCAAGATGTACCTCTCTTGTTTGTCCAATCTGGAATAAAATGTTTCTTTTGCCAATCCTCAAACACACTCCTCAATCATATTTTTGCACGTAACAATAATTCCTATATGCGCTTACTGCAATCATATCATAAATCTTCATAACCGGATAAGGCTCTGTACCCATCGAACAAATGCAAAAAAAAGAACCTGATCCGAAGATCAGATTCCTAAAAGTTTAATTTGAATTAAGCTTTAACAACGTTAGTTGCTTGAGGTCCACGGTTACCTTCTTCTACGCTGAAAGTTACTGCTTGGCCTTCTTCTAAAGATTTGAAACCTTCAGATTGGATAGCTGAGAAATGTACGAATACATCGTCTCCGTTTTCGCGTTCGATAAAACCAAAACCTTTTTCTGCGTTAAACCATTTTACTGTACCTTGTTCCATAATTGAAAATCCTCCTCGTGCGTCTTGCACTTTATGATACATTGTTGCTAACGTTACGAATCGGAATGTTTTGAAACAATTCTTTTCTGCGCTTCACAAAATGTTAAAGTCATTGTACCATGTATTTTTGGATTGTGCAAGCCCTACCTACTATAATATTGTGACTTTGAATAAAATAAAATAAAGAGAAGCGATCCCGCAAAGGATTGCTTCTCTTGTTTTCTTTATTTTTTTTCTTTATCAAGGATTTCGGATATTTTTCTGTCGACATAATTTAAGCCCATACTCATGAAATATTCAGCCAGCTCTTCATCGCTGATATTTTTCACTTCGTAGCCGCCCTGTTTTCTTTTTGCGGCATACCCTTTTCTCATTTTTTCAAGCATATCTTCGGGTAGCTCCACTTGGAATTTCTTCATTGTCATCGCAACCGCCTCCTATGTCGTTGTTAGCCTGAACGATCGAACGAGGTAATGTTTTTCCACATTGGTCAGGTAACGCTTTCATTATACCCTTATTTTCAAAATATATACAGAATTTTATGCAAGAAGCAGCAATATAATCGATGACTGTTATTCTAATATAGAAAAACCTTGAAAGAAAAGGTATAAATCCAATCCCTTCAAGGGTTCCCCCTTTGGTTTTCTATTCAAATAAGAAAAGATATTACTTCAGCCAGTTATTTTTCCGGACTGTTGATGATCAGTGCTCCGTTCTCGGTATTTCTCTGGTAATCCTGGAAGAAGTCCCAGATGAATGCCGCTTCCGGTTTGTAGTTCCAATGCGCCAGATCTTTTACGGCCGCCAACTTCATCATGACGCCGCTCTGATTCGACAACGTACCTGTCAGCATCTGTTTTTCGCCGAGTGTCGTCCATTCCTGATTGTCCAACGCCACACCGTAGAATTCGTTCAACGACATGTCGTACTGCGGCGCTGCCTCAAGCTTGTTGATTTTTTGGTAAGCTTGGATGAACGGGAACATGTCGACGTTCGGGTCATTTTGGAAAATGCCCGGTGTGCCGAATTGGCCGGAACCGTCCACAGGGATCATCTGGAAATTATCGTGATCGCCGCAGATGTAAAGATACGGCACTTCAGGCCCAGCGTAGGTTTCCGCAATTGCGGTTAGTTCCTGTTTATCAACGCCCGGTGCTGAGACAGCTGCCACAGCTGCGAAAATGCCCGGATATTTGACGCCCATCAAGGTAGCTTTGGATCCACCTGCCGACAATCCGGTCAGGTATATCCGCGAAGGGTCTATCTGCGGATATTTTTCTTTCAGATCCTCGATCAGATTCAGGACATCCTCTTCACCCAAACCTTCAACGCCATCGAAATTCACTTCTTTGTCTTGCCATTCCGGGGAAACGACGATTAGATTTTCTTCCGCTGCCAACTCGGTCAAACCGCTGGCATCACCCTGCAGTCTTGGATCGTTCGCAAATCCGTGGAGCGTCACGATCAACGGCACGGTATTTTCATCCTGCCCCATTGTTGCTTCAGGAATGTATTCGTACCAGGTATACGCACCCTCCCCGTTGACAGGCTCAGCTATCATCTGATTATAGGTGATGCCAAGTTCCTCAAAGTCGGGAACCCCAACAAACGGGTAAGGCTCTGTGTATTTGCTGACATCAGCCATGTAAAATTCCGTCAGTTCGTTATGCATCCGGTAATTTTTCGAGAAGACATGCTCCCAAGCATTGGCATAGGCTTCCTGCACAGTCTCTTCTTCCGCATTCACGACGACTTGCTGGAACTCATTATCCTGGTTTTGGTAAATGGCCAGATCGTCCTCTTTCAGCTGTCCATCGGCTGCATTGGCCGAGATGTAGAAATCCGTTACTGCTTCTCCGGCATTGCTGAGGTATACAGGAACAGGCGTTGTCGAAGCGCTGTCCGCTTCGATATCCCCGCCGTACAGCATCATCCCTGCGATTGGATAGCTTTTCCGCGCCAGGAAGTTGTTGACGAAGGTCGCACCTTCATCCAGCGCGATCACTTTGACGTTCTTCACGGGCGCTTTCGCCAACAATTTGATGAAGGCTTCCGCATCCTCCGCTTGATACCCCTCCTCATTCAGAGGATTGATTACGTAGGCTTGCCCTGCCCATTCCTGAACATCCGTCAACAATCCGATTTCGGACAACAGTTCTTCTGCTTCCTCTTCGGTCTTTTGGCCTGCGTAGATGTAGAAAGTCGGAGTCAATACATCCGAGCGTGAGCTTGTGAAACCATCCTTCATGGCATCATATGTAAAGTACTGCAGCTGTGACGCTTCATCCGTTTCCGATGCTTCTAAGGTGATGCCTGTTTCCGACGAACTTACGGCTGATTCCGCCGTTTCGGAAGGCGTTGCGCAGGCAGCCAGGTTCAGCAAGGCTAGCATCATCGCCGCTTGACCGATTTTTTTGATATTCATTATTTTGCCTCCATTATTTTGAAATGGTCATTCAAGGATAGCGGGACAGGTGAAGCTCAAGCATTTCCCCTTCCTACGGCTTCAATCGGAGCCGTCGTTTGGAGCGATAGCTTGATTATTTGGCGATCGACTCCAGCAGCAGTTATCTCTTTGTTGATGATTTGATACGTATCCCCTAATCGGAAATCGTAGTCCATTGATTTCGGCAGCGTCACGCTGTACATAAAATTATTGGCATCGATCCTTACCCACTGCGCTTCAATTTCCCCTTGCGCAGTGCGGAGCGAACCATTCACTTCTGTCAGATCCGTAGCGAAATAAGGCGCCAATTGAATACTACGATCTTTTTTGACGGAAATGCCGATCAGCTTTTCCATCATCCAGACCGTGTACGAAGAATACATCGCATGGTTCAGTGAGCCTTGCAACTCATTCGTACCGTTATGCAGCGGAAAATATTCACTCAAGGTCTGGTTGCCGTTCGCCAGCATGCTCAGATAATTCGGTTCCTGGCGGCGGGACAGCCAATTATAGATCAAACCGTCTTCACCGAGCTCTGATAGGATGGTATATGCCCATGACATCCCGAAAATGCCGAAGCGAAAAACGCCATCTTCTTTCTGAATACGTTCGATCAAGTTTCTTTCGAGCTGATGCTTTTCGGCTTCATTTTCATGCAATCCCGCTTTCAAGGCGAAAATAGTGCTCGACTGTGCCCCCGAGGCAAAACTGCCGTCCTCATTGCGGAACAGAGCGATGATTGCACTTCTAGCTTCCACGATGTGCAATTCCAAGGTTTCCCTCATCGTTTCAGAAACATCGTGCGCAGCAAACAACGCTTTGTATTCCTCCAAAAGGATCAGATACATGCTGGCCGAACAGAATTCCTGATCCGGCGAGACGATGCGGTTATTCTGGATGCTGGCATCGACTGAGCCCCAGTCGCCGAGGCAACAGTATCGGATATAGTCGAAATCGTAATCCAGCAGATATTCCAGATGCTTCACCAATGATGGCAACTGAGCTTGTACAAATGCCTTATCTTGGTAATACTGCTCGATTTTTGCGGCAAGCACCGGAAAAACCAATTGCCAGCCCAAGGAGCCGGCCCCGTTGGAAGTCCCGTTCGTCATGATGCCGACGTAAGGGGCTGTCTGCGGAATCCCGCCTGCTGGGGTCTGATCATAAGCGAAATCCATAAAGACTTTCTTCAGCAGATTATGCATATCGTGGCTGTAGAGCTGCGAATCGATCAGGGCGACGATATCCCCGCCATAACCGAAACGTTCCCTTGTGCAGTCTTCGAAGTAGGAATGGATATTATTCAGACGGGTATTCTGCGCCGCTTCCCACAACCGGTTCAACTCTTCTGAAGACGATTCGAACCGGCTAACAGAAGCCAGGTCTGTGTAGACGCTGTAAGCCTGGATGTTTGAAAGCAGCTCCTCAAACGAATCTGTTTGCGGTTCTGCCTTCACCAGCACATAACGGAAGGAGTGGTAGCAGTACTGATTTTCAAACCGGAAGATCTCTTGCTTATTTTTTTTGATGACGTCCTTCTGGATGATCGGATCGCCCGCATTTATGCCGTGCTCCTCATCCGTCACCCCATAGGTTCCGCTGATGCTGGAATCAAAACTAATGGTACCATCAGCGTTCAGCTCCTCGGCGTACAGGAAAGTGACCTGGCCCAGATAATCTGCGGCGATATCGCAAAGGAAATGCCCGGACAGGATCGTCCCGAAATCGATCAGCATGCCTTCATTTGCAGAATGGTTCGCGACCACGGCAGGAAGGTAATGCTTCTGCCGTTTGATCTTTGGGATGAAACCGGGAGTCAAACTACCTCCCGGTCCAGCGATTTTCACAGTCTTCTGTTTTGTGGCTGCCTCCGGGATGTCATCCGTCACGACTTCACCGATGTAGAGATTATTGAACAGATAGTTGCCTGGCTTGCTTTCCCAGCTCGAATCCGAGGCGATCACGATTTTTTCATCTGCAGCAGTCTTGATCGTCAATTGACTGATCAGGCAAGGCTTGCCGACAGCGAGCTGCTTGCGCACATTGTATTTACCCAAAATAGTGATGGGAGCCGCATTGTACCAACCATTCGCCAGTTCCACCGACAACTTATTGCTGCCCTTTTTCAAATAATTTTTTATGTCATAGGTGTCGTAATAAACCGTTTTGTCGTAATTCGTCACATCGTTGTTCAAGTAGGCATCAGAAATCCGCAGCCCGTTGACGTACAAGGTGTAATAACCTAAGCCGCAGATATCGATCAAGGCTTCTGCAATTTCATCGGGAATGTCGAACGTCTTTTCAAGAATGATGTTAGGCCGTTCATTCAGAAATTCTGCTTCTTTTTCAAGCGGATTGTCCAACCGCGTAATCCAGCTGGCCTGACCCAAACTGGCGCTCAAAGGTTGGACCATTCCGTCAGTCGTTTCTTGATCCAATGCGGTCATTTAACGGATTCCTTCTGCTTCCTGGACAGTCGCATCCGAATCCGTGCTGTCCATTTCCTTTTCCTCTTTGTACAGTTCTTTGTCGGCCATTCGAACGAAAGGAATCCAAACCAATGTCGTGATTGCGATCAGGGCAATCTGCAGGAGTGAACCTCTGATACTGCCGGTGACGAAGTAGCCGCTGATGATCGGTGGCGTTGTCCATGGAATCTGCGCCAATCCTGTCGGAAGCGGCACAAGTCCCATCGCGAAGACGACATAAGCGACAATAGTCGAAATGGCATTCGAGAAGATGAACGGGATGAAGTACAAGAAATTCAGCATCAATGGGATACCAAACAACGCTGGTTCGCCGATATTGAACATGTAAGGTACGCTTGAGATTTTGCCGACTTCTTTGTACTGTCTGCTCTTGGCTACGATAAGAATCGCGATGACGGCACCCACGACACCGATCGATGCGAAATGATTACGGAAGCTCATGCTGATGATGTTCGGAGGGATTGCTCCTGCCAATGACGCAACTTTATTTTGATCTTCCAGAACTTGGTGGATAGGATCCATCACGGCTTGGATAATTGAACCGCCGTGCAAGCCGAAGAACCAAAGGAATTGTTCGAAGATTTTGACTACAACCAATCCGCCGATCGATCCGCCCAAGTAAGTCAATGGTTTGCCTAATGTGCCGTTGATCAATGTCAATGCGTCACTCTTCAGCAACAACTCGATGATCAAACGGATTATGAAGAATGTGGTCACGACGATGAAGGAAGGGATGACCGATTCAAATGGTCCGGCTACTGCAGGCGGAACGGATTCCGGCAGTTTGATTTTGATTCCTCTTTCTTCAATTTTTTTGTAGATGATGGTGCTGGACATGCCGACCAGGATGGACAGGAACATGGATTGAGCACTGATCTTTGTGATGTTCAGAAAATCGACGCCTTCGATATTATCCAGCGGTGTCAACAAAAGGAAGGAAACGACTGCTGTAATGATGCATTGCAGCACGTTTGTTTCCAGCTTATCCGCCAAAGATTTCGCCATGGAAATGACAACAATCAAGCCGCCTACTGCCAACGTTGCACTGTTCACGTATAATAATTTAGATTGCCACACAAATGCATTCTCTGTACCTAAAATCATCGTTATAAAGTCAGTAACCTGGGTGATCGGGAAAAAGGCGATGATCAAAAAGATCGAAGCGATAAAAGTAAAGGGCATGTATGCCAACATGGCATCCCTAACGGAAGTCAGGTAAATGTTATTGTTCACCTTGGTGGCGAAAGGTCCAACGGTGTTTTGAATCTTGTCGCTGAGGGACATTTTTTCAGTATTCATGAATTTTCCTCCTATATTTGATACTTCTGTGCAAAGAACAATGTCAGGCGAATCATATTGACTAAATTTATCATCCGGATTATCATTATGGTATCGCTAACAAGTACATCTTAACTGATGTACCATATTTTATTAATATCATATTCTTACGAAATGATTGACCATTTCTTACATTAGGGAGTTATTATGGATAAAGCACAGATTCGCGAAAAACTATTCACCCATACAGTGACAGAGAAACTTTATCTTCAGAATTCAGATGGTCCGCCGTCGGACTTCTTCGAAAATTTTGATTCCTATCTGAACGAGGACGCTGAACGCGTATACCGTTATACGTTTGAAAAGATTCTGAAAAGTGCCGAAGAGCGACAGAAAGAACGAGCCGCTTTTATAGAAGGCAGCCAACTGCTGCTTCTGAAACACGCGCGCTTTTCCTATACCCCGCTGCACGTCCATGATTTTATCGAAATGAACTACGTCTACTCAGGCAATATAGATATTATAATCGATGGGACAGAAATTTCATTAAAAGAGGGAGATTTTTGCATCCTGGACACCGGCGTTTGCCATCGGATCCTGGAAACGGGCGAAAATGATATTCTGATCAACTTCTTGATGAGGAAGGAGTACTTCTCTACCCACATGCTGAGCCGGCTGGCCTCAAACAGCATCATCACCCAGTTTGCGGTCAACGCGCTTTCCAAAACACAGAAACATGACCGCTATCTTCTTTTCAACACAACAAACAGCGAATTCCTGATCGACGCTATCGAGGGGATGCTCGTCAATTACTATGAACCGTCGTCCTATTCAAAAGATGTGACCGACGCCTACATGATCATCCTCTTTTCCGAACTGCTGAAGGCGTTCCAGCAGAAACAATCCAGCGAACACCGCAAGGCGGATCATTCCTATATCGGTGATATCCTGCTTTTTATCGAAAAGAATTATCAGGACTGCAGTTTGCAACAGATCGCGGATACTTTCAAGTTCAATCCGAGTTACCTGAGCCGTTTCATCAAGAGCCAGACCGGAAAATCCTATGTTGCATTGGTCCAGGAACTGCGCCTCAACAACGCTTGCATCCTGCTGAAGAATACCGATACCCCGATCGAAAACATCAGCGAACAGATCGGTTACAGGAACGTCACTTTCTTCTACCAGAAATTCAAGCAAGCCTATGATATGACGCCGCACGAATACCGGATGAGTTCGAATTGACGCAGCATTTTCGGGCAAAAAAATGACCGCGCTCCAACTAAGGAGGCGGTCATTATTATTGATTTATTTTCTTTTTTTGAACAGATCCCAAATCGAGAAAGTGGCTTTTTTGTATATTCTATTGTAGGCTGCCCTTTTGGCATCCCGGACCAGCCCCATCCCCTTTTTGCCGTAGAACGGATTGGTTTTACGTTTGATCGCCCGCTTCACCTTCCCGGTTGTCCTAGCTTTAAATGAGCGTTTCAGGCTTGGTTTGCGTATCCCGAATTTCATTAGGACCAGTCCTTTCTTATATTCAGGAAAATCTTTATATGTTCAACCTACTGTTATAGTTCTTCAATTGGCGAAAGTTCTTGTTCGGTCACCCACTTATGGTTTTTGATTGTTTCCCCAGTGACCGTATCTATATAATCCACCATATAGACTGTAGTTGCCTCAGCAGCATCTATAGTAGCAGTAGCGCCGCTCATCCCTTCCGTGTGCTCGGCTACCAGCATCACTTCACTGCCGACACCAAATGGATCCGTTCCGGCATCCATGATTTCTTCCTGGATCACCCATTGATGGTTCTCCACTCTTGGACCTCCATTGGTTGGATCATAGGAAACTTCATAAACGATCGTGTCGAAGGCTCCAATGATTGTCGCTTCCGCACCTTCCATGCCCTCCATATGGCCTGCCTGCATGATGACAGTATCCCCCACTTTATAAGTAGGATTTTCAGCTTCCATCAAACCATCCGGAATCACGCCGGAATCGTCATGGACCATATCCCCCATGCCTTCCGAACTGCTGGATGAAGACTCCTCAACCATGCTTTCCATCGAAACACTCTCCGATCCAACAGAAGCTTCCTCCGTGTTAGTGTCCGTTGAACAAGCTGCCAATAAAGCGGCGGCAGATAGACTGAACAAACTCATCAACAATTTTCTTTGTTTCATTCCTATCCTTCCTTTCTCATGGTTTTTTTGTCTAGCTATAATCAGTGTAAAGGACAATTGCATAATTATCAAAGAATAAGCTCAAAGAATAACCTATATCTCAACTTCTCGTTGAAGCATTCAAGATTATTGTTTGATATTTTTTTCTGAAAACAGATACAACATTGGAACCATTGCACTTTTATGCGGCTTTATCATATATCAAAAATCAATTTTATTGTATAATTAACTTATAATCATTTTATATCCGCGAAATATGATACATAAATTGAACGCAGACTTGTGCGGACCATTTGAAAAAGTAAGATGGAGATGGAACGGATAACTCTAATCTATCAAATTACATAAAGAAAGAGTGGTAGTTATGGGATATTATTTTGTTGATTATGAAAACGTAAAGATAGATGGACTAAACGGCATTAACAAACTCGAACCAAGTGATAAGGTGTGTATATTTTATAGTGAACATGCAGATACCTTAACATTTGATCTCCATAAAAGACTTAATGAGTCGAAAGCCACCATTACGTTTGAGAAGGTCGAAGTTGGGTCTAAAAACGCATTGGATTTTCAATTAGCGACTTTTTTGGGTTATGAAATTGCCAGTAAAAAAGATGATGAGTACTATATTGTAAGCAAAGACACTGGATATACTAGCGTTTATAATTATTGGAAAAAAAGAAAGATAGGCATTTCAATAGTCGCAAACTTAACACGATTAAATATTATCCAGGAACAGCAGCAGCTCCTTCAAAAAGTTGAAAAACTCGTAAATGATAAAGAAATTGCAAAAGTAGTGACTGATTACATTATTAACTATAAAACAAAACAAGGCATTAATAATGCACTTGTATCTAAGTATAAAAGTAAACAAGCCGGGGAGATTTATCAAGCAATAAAACCACTCATCAAAGATAAAAAAGGGAAATCAACATTACAGTAGATTTTAAATCAAGAAGATATGCATTAACTAACCTATGATGAGAAATGTAATTTCAAAAAAAATAACCCTTAGAAAGTCATATGAATCGCTTCATATCAACCTTTCTAAGGGTTTCATCTACATCTAGATGGAGACGACGGGAGTCGAACCCGTGTCCAAGCATATCGGCACTTCCAAATCTACGCTCATAGTTAAACTATTGGAATTCGCCTTGAACTAGCCGTTTAACAGGCATTATTGTTGGCTAATCTGATTGATCTCTTCTGATTCCTCCAGATGGAAGGTCACAGCGTATCCCACATCATTGAGACCCTGATCTGAGTACATGGGCGATACCAGGAGGATCTTAGCTAGCTACAATTAAGCAGCGAAAGCTAAAGTGTTGTTTTGTGTTTTGTCAGTTGTATTTAACTGTAACGTTTTAGCGTAGACGTAACCTACGGAGCGCATCAAAAGCTCGACCTATACCTGTCGAATCCGTAACGTCCCCGTAATGGGAATGCACAGAGTTATCTTGCATTTCATATTATACGTCATCCATACCAAAAAGCAAGGATTATGCACAAAATATTTTACAACCAAAAAGTAAAGAACCACCGGCCGGGGCTCGCTTGCCCTTGCCGGTGGTTCTTTGTCCATCAGTCATTTTCTAGCTTATTTACTCATATCTTCCAATTGGAAATGGATGGTTTCCATTGCTTGCAGCAAAGCTTCTGCTGTATCCAATGAAGTCAAACATGGGATGTTGTTTTCGACTGCTTCACGGCGGATCAGGAATCCGTCGGTCTCGCTTGTCTTACCTTCCGTCATCGTATTGACAACCAGGTTGATGCGGCCATCGCGGATGGCATCAAGAATGTCGTTGCTGTTTTCATTGATTTTCTCAATGACGTCGACTTTGATTCCTTCTGCTTCCAACGCTTTACCGGTACCTGTTGTAGCAACGATATGGTAGCCCAACGAAATCAAGCGTTTCGCCAACGGGATGATTTCTTCTTTGTCTTTATCCGATACCGTCATCAACGCCGTACCGTAGTCTGGCACGTGCACGCCGGATGCGATGAAGCCTTTATACAAAGCTTTCGGTAAGTTGACATCTTTACCGATGATTTCTCCGGTAGACTTCATTTCAGGACCCAGAACCGTGTCGACTTTCTTCAGTTTGCTGAAACTGAAGACTGGCATCTTCACGTATACGCCGGATTTCGACGGAACCAGACCTGTCTTGTAACCCATATCCTTCAGTTTCAGTCCTAGGATACCCTTCGTAGCCAACTTCGCCATCGGAATGCCGGTTACTTTGCTCAAGAACGGGATTGTCCGGCTCGCGCGCGGATTCACTTCGATAATGTAGACGACACCGTTGCTGATGACGAACTGGATGTTCACCAAACCGATGGTGTTCAGCCCTTGCGCCACGCGGATTGTGTAATCTTCAATCGTTTGGATCAGTTCAGCCGACAGATTCTGCGGCGGGTAAACCGCGATCGAGTCGCCCGAGTGGACGCCGGCGCGTTCGATGTGTTCCATGATGCCCGGGATCAGGACGGTTTCGCCGTCGCAGATCGCATCGACTTCCAGCTCTTGTCCGATCAGGTAATGATCGACCAGGACCGGCCGTTCGGGACTGGCCACGACCGCTTCGCGCATGTATTTCTCCAAATCGGCTTGGTTGTAGACGATCTGCATCGCCCGGCCGCCCAATACATAGGACGGACGCACTAAGACCGGATAGCCGATTTCGTCGGCAACTGCGACCGCCTCTTCAACGGTCACGGCTGTTTTACCGGGTGCCTGCGGGATATCCAAGTCGCGCAACAACTGTTCGAACAGTTTACGGTCTTCGGCACGGTCCAGATCTTCCAGGCTCGTGCCCAGGATCTTCACGCCGTGTTTGACCAATTTGTCTGCCAGATTGATGGCCGTTTGGCCACCGAACTGCACAACGACGCCCAACGGTTGTTCCAGGTCGATGATCGCCATCACGTCTTCTTCGGTCAAGGGTTCGAAATACAGCTTGTCGGAGATCGAGAAATCCGTCGAAACGGTTTCCGGGTTGTTGTTGACGACGATCGCTTCGTAGCCGGCTTCCTGGATCGCCCAGACCGCATGCACGGTCGCGTAGTCGAACTCGACCCCTTGGCCGATACGGATCGGACCGGAGCCCAAGACGATGACTTTTTCGCGGTCGCTCGGGAATGATTCCTGTTCCATTTCATACGTGCTGTAGAAGTACGGTGTGAAGGATTCGAATTCGCCCGCACACGTATCCACCATCTTGAAGACAGGGACGATGCCGTTGGCTTTACGCAACGCGTAGATGTCTTCCGAAGCCATGCCCCACAGTTCCGCGATGATTTCATCGCTGAAGCCGTATTTCTTCGCTTCGCGCAGGATCTCAAGGTCTTTCGGTTCGGCTGCCGCCACTTCCTTCTCCAGATCGATGATGTGCTTGAATTTGTACAGGAAGAAGTAGTCGATTTCGCTCCATTCGTGGATCGTTTCCGGTGTCACGCCGCGGCGCAACGCTTCTCCCAGATAGAACAGACGCTCGTCGCAAGCAACGCGAATATTCTGTTCGATTTCTGCCATCGTCACGGTCTGGCCTTGGTCTTTCGGCAAGGCCAAATGGTTGACGCCATACTCCAACGAGCGGACGGCTTTCAGCATCGATTCCTCGAACGTATGGCCCATGGCCATAACTTCGCCTGTCGCTTTCATCTGCGTGCCGAGAGTGCGGTCGCCCTTTTCGAATTTATCGAACGGGAAACGCGGGATTTTCGAGACGATGTAATCCAAAGCCGGCTCGAAAGCCGCATAGGAAGTGCCGGTGACCGGGTTCTTCATTTCATCCAGAGTCAAGCCGACAGCGATCTTCGCCGCCATCTTCGCAATCGGATAACCGGTCGCTTTACTCGCCAAAGCCGAAGAACGGCTGACGCGCGGGTTCACTTCGATGATGTAGTAGTCGAACGAGTACGGATCCAACGCCAACTGGACATTACAGCCGCCTTCGATTTTCAGGGCACGGATGATCTGTAGGGAGACGTCGCGCAGCATTTGATACTCTTTATCGGATAAGGTTTGG
Organism: Trichococcus sp. ES5; assembly: GCF_900067165.1. Classification (NCBI taxonomy): domain Bacteria; kingdom Bacillati; phylum Bacillota; class Bacilli; order Lactobacillales; family Carnobacteriaceae; genus Trichococcus; species Trichococcus sp. ES5. The sequence continues at coordinate 26,333 of NZ_FJND01000006.1, read as the reverse complement.
GAAGGCGCCACGACGATGGAATCGCCTGTATGAACGCCGACCGGGTCGATGTTTTCCATGTTGCAGACGACGATGGCGTTGTCGTTGCTGTCGCGCATTACTTCGTACTCGATTTCCTTGAAGCCGGCGATCGATTTTTCCAACAGACATTGTGTCACCGGTGAGTAGCGCAAGCCATTGGCGACGATTTCGCGCAGATCGGCTTCATTATGACAGATGCCGCCGCCGGTACCGCCCATTGTGAAGGCCGGACGGACGATCAGAGGATATCCGATTTCGGCTGCGAAGCGAAGCGCTTCGTCCACCGTATGGATGATGTCGCTTTCCGGAACCGGCTGATGCAATTCCGCCATCAATTGACGGAACAGATCACGGTCTTCGGCTTGTTGGATGGAACTCAATTTGGTTCCCAACAACTCGACATTGAACTCTTCCAACACGCCTGCTTTATCCAATTCCACAGCCATATTCAGACCGGTCTGTCCGCCCAATGTCGGCAGCAAAGCATCCGGACGCTCTTTGCGGATGATATTCGTGATGAATTCCACAGAGAGTGGCTCCATGTAGACTTTATCGGCGATTTCAACATCCGTCATGATCGTAGCAGGGTTGGAGTTGACCAAAATGACTTTGTATCCTTCTTCTTTTAAAGCCAAGCATGCTTGCGTTCCGGCATAGTCAAATTCAGCGGCTTGACCGATGATGATGGGGCCAGAGCCGATTACTAAGATGGATTGAATGTCGGTACGTTTAGGCATGTTTTTTTCCTCCTTGGACTGCTTTCATCATATCTACAAAATGATCGAACAAGTAATTGGCATCGTGCGGTCCCGGCGCTGCTTCCGGGTGGTATTGAACCGAGAAGACCGGTTTGGTTTTGTGTTTGACGCCTTCATTCGTACCGTCGTTCAGAGCATGATGCGTTGCGAGCAAATCTGTTTGGCTCAGGCTTTCCTCATCCACGGCATAGCCATGATTTTGACTCGTCAGGCTGATTTTGCCGGTTTCGAGATCTTTCACCGGATGATTCGCACCGCGGTGACCGAATTTTAATTTGTAGGTTATCGCGCCGCTCGCCAATGAGATCAACTGGTGGCCTAAGCAAATACCGAACATCGGCAGATTTTCCTGGGCAATCAATTGCTTGATTGTTTCAATTGCTTCCGGAACGGATGTCGGATCTCCAGGTCCATTGCTTAACATGATGCCATCCGGTTTGTAGGCCAAAATTTCTTCTGCGCTTGTATTCCAAGGAGCCAGAATGACTTCGAAGCCTCTTTTCAATAATTCAGCAAGGATGTTGTCCTTGAATCCGAAGTCAAGCAAGACAACGGTTGGACCTTCACCTGCATATTTCTTGATTTCTTTTGTAGAATTCACTTGGATTTCGTCAACCGGCAATTCATAGGCTTTCAATGATGCCACAATCGCATCCAAGTTGTCCGCATTTTTTACCATTGTACCGCGCATAACGCCGGCGTTGCGGATTTTTTTGGTGATGCTGCGTGTATCGACACCGTAGATTCCAGGGACATCAAATTCCTTCAAAGCGACATCCAACGTTTTGGTGCAGCGGAAGTTGCTCGGATGCTCCGCCAACTCATGCACGACCATTCCTTTCAAGCCTGGATGTAAGCCTTCAAAGTCATCTTCGTTGATGCCGTAGTTGCCGATCAACGGATATGTGAACGTGATGATCTGGCCTGTGTAGGAAGGATCGGACAACGTTTCTTGGTAACCCGTCATCCCTGTGTTGAATACGATCTCCCCGATTGCATCCTTTTCTGAGCCAAAAGCATATCCTGGATAGCAGCTACCATCTTCTAAAACTAAAAATCTACGTTGTTTCATGTTCTTCCTCCTGATTTCTGATTGACAAGGTTCATACCTCACGCTTGCATGAAAAATAGGAAAATGTAAAAAAAACACACCTATTGATGGGCGTGTTTCAACGGTTGTTTACATTAATCGTTTCACATGCCTTGTTAGCCTCTCTGTGCTAATTTAAAGACGTTCTGGCCACGCTGTATCCCGTACAGTAGTGTGGATTACGTTAATTTTAGACTATCTGGATAAGATTTTCAATTGATTTTTCCCAAAAAGGAAAAAAAGATGTGATTTTTAATTGTTTTTGAATTTTAAACATAGAAATACCCTTGGAACCAAAGGCTTTTGTTCCAAGGGTACTGACCATAATTTATTTTACGTCCTCTTCGACTTTATCGGCAGGCGTCACTTTGTGGACTTCCGGTTCTTGCTCGTCGCCAGGCGTGAAGTCATCGACAAAATGATCGGTGCCGTTATATAGATCCAAGTGATAAAAGCCATCCTCATAGCGGACGACCGAAATGCTGGCATTATCCAGATGGCGGTCGATCGAGAAATCAGGAATGACAGCGTGGATCATGTTGCGGATCGTCATCCCGTGGGAAACAATCAGTATGTTTCTTTCGGAATCACGGTGCTCGCTGATCAGTTTGATCAAGCCGCGCTCGACGCGTAGCCAGAAAGTCATATAATCTTCCGCTTCATGATACGGATCCATTTCTTTCAATCCGTTCAGCTCTTCGATGACGGAGCGGTGGGCTTCATAATTCGGTTGACCATCCGCGCTTCCAAGGAATTTATTCAGGTTCCCCCAGGTTTCGCTCGCATCCAGCCCTTCAAAAGAGCCAAAGAATATCTCCCTGAACTCAGACATAGCCACTACTTTCAAATGATCGGCATGCTGATTTTCTTTCAAAATGATCTGTGCTGTTTCAAATGTACGTCTCAAGTCGCTGCAATAGACAGCATCGAACTTGACATCGCCCAAGCCCGCTCCGCTTCTCATGACATCGCGTCTGCCTCTGGGCGTCAGTGGGGTATCGGACCAGCCTTGCATCCGATTGTATTTATTCAGATAAGTTTCTCCGTGTCGCATAAAATAAAACGTTACTCCCTTTTTCAAGGTTAACCCGCCTCTCTCAAGCTATTTTCGCAGTAGGATACTTGCTTTCCTTCCCTTATCTTAACAATTTCGGCGGCTGATTGCATCTATTTCATACAACTATTTGTCGCTGAGCAGATCTTCCACGATTTCGCCGGATTTGTAGGCCCGCAGCAATTGTTGCAGGTCGATGACTTGCTGGGTCAGTTTCTTGCCGACATCTGTCTGTCTTACCGTCTTGCGTTCCAATTCCTTGTCGACGATGCGTCGGGTCGAAACGATGTCCTTTTCGTTCTCGATGGCATCCTGACGGGAAGTGAACGGCTGATGCGAAACCAGCTGCATCCCAAAAGAGTTGTACAATAATGTATAACCGGCCAGGCCTGTCGTATTCTGATAGGCTTTCGAGAAGCCCCCGTCGATGACGATCAGCTTGCCATCCGCCTTCAGCGGATTCTCACCGATTTTTTCTTTGACGGGTGTGTGGCCGTTGATGATATGGCCTTTATTTGGATCCAGTCCGAACTCCTTCAGTATTTTGTGTGATAGTTCCACATTGTCGCGTTGCTCGTAATACAGGTTCTTCTTCTCGATATGCGTTTCTTTTTCCGCGACATAAAGACGCTCGAAAGTCGTCATCTTATCCTTGCCGAACAAGGACGATGCTTTTCCTTCCCATAGATACCAAATCAAATCCAGAATACGCACATTATGTTTCTTTCCTTCGCGGTTCAAATAGCCTTTGCGCAATACTTCTTCGTACTTGTCCAGGAGGGCTTTGCCGCTGTACTTGACGTTCGCAATCGGCAACTCCATGAAGCTGCCGTCCGGATTCAGCGGCACACACCCATGGAATAAAAGATTATCATTGTAGCTCAAATACATGCTGCCTTTGCTGAAAAGGAATTGGACGTGCTTCTGCAGTCTTTCCGAATTCAAGAAGCCAGTCATGAGTCTTTCTACAACTAATCTTTCCTCTTCGGTCAAGCGGTAGGGATCAGCTGGATCGACTGTCGGAAAATAATCGCACAGCATCGGATATTCTTTCCCATCCAATTTCACCGTTCCTGTTTCGTAATTGATGAAATCCAGCACCATCCGATCGGCCATATCGAATTCCGGATGGCGTTTGATGATTTCCCCTTCAAGCTTGAATTGGATGATTGAAATCGCCTGGTTCATTTTAGCGATTTGGCGGAGTTCTTCCGGGAAAATTTTACTTTCGTCTTCGGTGTTGATTTTCGGCATGAACGGTTCGTAGCGGTCCTCTTTGTAAACCATTTCCGCAAATGTGATCAGCGGACGCAAAGAAATTCCGTAGGCATCCTCGATGATCTCAAGGTTGTTGTAGCGGGCACAGATGCGGATGACATTAGCCATACAGGCTGCTGACCCGCTAGCGGCACCCATCCAGAGGACATCATGGTTGCCCCATTGGATATCCAGTTCGTGGCCATCCATGAAGGTATCGATAATTTTGTCAGGGAATGGACCACGGTCGTAGATGTCCCCGACAACATGCAGGTGATCGACGACCAGGCGCTGGATGACATGTGAGATGGCCGCGATCAGTTCGGGCGCGCGGTCCAAAGAGATAACGGTCTTGATGATTTTTTCGTAATAATCCTCTTTATTTGTCATGATCGTATCTTTGAACAGCAACTCTTCGATGATATAGGCATAGTCGGCCGGAATCGCCTTTCTGACTTTTGAGCGCGTGTATTTCGAAACGGTGAAAGCGCAAAGTTCCGTGATACGCAACAAGGTCAACGAATAAAACTCATTGATCTCTTCCTCGGACTCCAAGCTGTCCACGATCATATCGATTTTGTCTTCCGGATAGTAGACGATCGTCGCGAGCTGGTTCATCTCACGGGTGCTCAATCTCCCCTGAAAAATCTCGCGGATCTTTTCTTTGACGTTTCCGGATCCATTCCTGAGCACATGCTGCACGGCATCATACTCCCCGTGCAAGTCGCTGATGAAATGCTCGGTTGCTTTCGGCAAGTTCATGATGGCTTCCAAGTTGATGATTTCGGTTACTGTTTTTGCTGCTGTCGGATATTCTTTTGCCAGCAATCGGAGATACTTGTCTTTCGTTATCATTACAATTACACCCCTACTTTTTTCATTTCACTCAGAACGGAACCCCGCAAGACAAACATTGCTTACAGGATTATCTTTATTTTTGGTGACAAGATGATTACTTCTATCATAGCTTGAATTAAAAAAAAATGATAGACAAGATACAAAAATTACACAATTGGTCACAATTTCGACAGTGTACCTGTCCGATGGTTGCTGTAGTCCAAACCGGAGTGCGCCAGCTCCGGTGAGGATTGCCTCATCGGAGTTGGCGACGACAACATGACCCGCTTCTCCGGCGAAGCCTGCTTCGCCGGAGCGGGATGCGGATTCTAAATTCTCCTCCGACGCAAGACGTCTTCGCCGGAGCTGACAGTAATTTACCACACATACCGAAAAAACGCGCCTGCACTCCATCAGGAATGCGGGCGCGTTCGTTATTCACATTTATGCTTATCTTTCCTTCATTGCTCTGTCGATTTCACGTTTCATATCTTTTTGTTTCAATGCATCGCGCTTATCGTAGCTCTTTTTCCCTTTTGCCAGCCCGATGAGCACTTTCGCAACTCCATTTTTGAGATAGACTTTCAACGGCACCAACGTGACGCCTGTCGTCTTGGTCTCTTCAATCAAATATTTGATTTGTTTTTTATGCAGCAGTAATTTCCTGGTACGCAGCGGGTCGTGGTTAAAGATATTGCCCTGTTCGAATGGGCTGATATGCACATTCTGGAGAAATACTTCCCCGTTCCGGATACTTGCATAGCCATCCTTCAAGTTTATTTTCGCTTTGCGGACGGATTTGATTTCCGTTCCTGTCAGCACCATCCCGGCTTCTATCGTATCCAGGATGATGTAATCATGACTGGCTTTTCTGTTCTGCGCTAAAACTTTTCCTTCGCCTTTTGGCATACTTCGACACCTTCATTTCGTTAGCTTACTTCTTTTTGCCTCTGTCCTTTTTCCCTTTGGTTTTTTTGCCTGTACGGGAATAGAATGGCTCTTTTCCTTTTGCGGTCTTTTTGCGCGGCCCGCTGTCGCGATCGGATTGGCCCGGTTTCCGTTTTTTGCCCTTCGGAATCTTCGAGCGGATCTGTTTGACCAGATCCTGATCGCTCTGGCTCTGAGTCCTATCCTTATCGATGACCAATGAGAAATCGATGGCGCGCGTGACAGGATCAGAATTTTCTACTTTGATTTTGACTTTTTGGCCAATGCGGTACATGACCCCGGTGCGTTCACCCATCAAAAGCATATGACTTTCGATGTAGTTAAAGTAATCTTCCGCCATTTTCGAGATATGCACGAGGCCTTCCACGGTGTTAGGCAACTGCACAAAAATACCAAATTTTGTAACGGAACTGATGACGCCTTCGAACTCTTGTCCAATTTTGTCCATCATAAATTCTGCCTTCTTAAGCGACTCGGTTTCGCGTTCCGCATCTACGGAGCGGCGTTCCATCTGCGAACTCTGAACAGCGATATCCGGCAATTGCCCCTTCCATTTCTCAACCACCTTCGGATCGACGATACCTTTTCCATACGTGCGGATCAACCGGTGAACGATCAGATCGGGATACCTTCTGATCGGTGAAGTGAAGTGAGTATAATCTTTTGCAGCCAGCCCGTAGTGGCCCACGGGAACTGCATCATATTTCGCTTGCTGCATGCTGCGCAACAGCGTGGTCGAAACAACGGCTTCGTAGGGCTCGTCCTTGACTTTCGCCAAGACAGCCTGCAGTTGCTTCGGTTTTACGTTTTCATGCGTACCGCTCACAAGAATGCCGAAGGTCGTCACAAATTCCAGGAAGCGCATCATTTTGGTCGGGTCCGGTTGCTCGTGGATCCGGTAGATGAAAGGCAGATTTGCCTTCGTGAAATGATGGGCGATCGTTTCATTCGCACTCAACATGAAAGATTCGATGAGGCGCTCGCCGACACCGCGATCCTGCACATAGATGTCCAGCGGGCGGCCGTTTTCGTCCACGATGATTTTCGCTTCATCGGATTCGAAATCGATGGCCCCGCGTTTTTGACGTTTTTTCAAAAGGGTTTCATGGAGTATTGCCATATCTTCGAACATCGACACAAAATCGCTGTATTTATCACGTAGTTTTTTGTCGTGATCCATCAAGATTGCGTTGACGTCGGAGTAGGTCATCCGTTGTTTCGACTCGATGACACTCGGGAAAATATCATAAGCAACCACTTCCCCATCCGCATCCAATTCCATCTCACAGGATAATGTCAAACGATCTTCATGCGGCAGCAAGGAACAGATACCATTCGATAATTTTTGGGGAAGCATCGGAACGACCCGATCCGTCAGATAGACACTGGTTCCGCGTTCATAAGCTTCGCGATCGATTGGAGAATTTTCCGTCACGTAATAGGAAACATCCGCGATATGTACACCCAACAGATAATTGCCATTTTCCAGTCGTTTCAGGGAAATCGCATCATCCAGGTCTTTTGCATCAGCGCCATCAATCGTGACGATCTGTTCCGAACGCAAATCCCGTCTGCCTTCCAACGCCTCGGCCGGAATCTCCAAAGGAATATTTTCGGCCTGGGCCAACACCTCCTCCGGAAATTCGGAAGGGATGCCGAACTTATACAAGATGGCCAGAATGTCCACACCAGGCGCATCCTTATGGCCGATTTCTTTCGTGACCAGCCCCTCCATTTTGATTGGATTCTGCGGTGTCGGATAGCTGGTGATTTCAACCAGACAGACACTGCCCTCCACAGGATGAAGGCCTTCTGGCTTGATGTAGACAACAATGCTGTTGATTTTAGTATCTTGTGGGATGACAAACCCCAAAAACCCAGTTTCTTCACGACGGTCCGAATCGTAAGGAACAAACTCACCGACGACCTGATTCGACTTGCGCGTCAAAACAGCAGTTACCTCGGCTTCGACACCTCTGTCATTCCAAGGCTCGGCCTCACGGGTGATTTTAACTTCGACCGTGTCCCCTTCCATCGCGCTGCCGGTTTTGCCGCGCGGGATGAAGAGATCACTCTCATTCGGATCGATCGTCACAAAGCCGAAACCACGATCGTTGCTTCTGAAAGTACCTGTCATTGTGGCACTTTGCGTTTTAAGACGGAATTGTCCGGTTTTGTTCAGCACCAGAATCCCTCTTTCTTCCAACTGAGCAAAGACTTTTACTAGTGCTTTGAATTCATCGGATTCCGTGTAACCCAACGCTTCACTTACTTGCTTCAAGGTCATGCTCTTTGCGGCATGCTCTTGAAAATAGGCTAGAACGTCAATTTGGATCTGATCTATCTTTCTCATACTTATCCCTCATTCCAATATAGTCGGTTCAAAAATGCCAAAACTGTTTCCTCAAATACGTTTCTGTCTTTCCCGACAGTAATAACATGCGTTGCTTCAGAGAAGAAATGATAATCCACTTCTGCATTTACGAGGCGATCCGCCAACAATTTCCCGCAGTCGGCGCTGATCATTTCATCCTTGCCGGATTGTGCGATGTAATAGGGAACTGTGATGTCGGCAAGATTCGCCTTGATCAGTTCCGTAAACTCATCCAATTGGGCAAGCTGGGCATTCAATTTTGGCTTCATCAGCGCCAATTCGTGCTCGATTTCCAGATTCGCCATACCGAGTTTCTTTTTCGACAGCTTGGCGAAATGCATAAAACTGATCGGCACGCGGGAATCCTCAAAACTGATGATTGGTGAATTGAAAGATCCGCCACCGATAAATCCGCCAGTTTCGATGGCTCTTGTTGCCATAATGCCACCCATCGACAGTCCGAAAACGGCAAGCTGATCGTATCCCTTTTCCATCAGTTCTGCTTTTGCACGCATGGCATCAGCGAACCAGATATCAGGGCCGCCTAAATCGAGGATATCCTCAAATCGGTCGGTTGCATGCCCCGTAAAATTCGGTGCATATACAGTATACCCATTCCGTTCCAAAAACCGTCCCAACAAACGCACATCATTTGCACTGCCGGTGTAGGCATGCAGCAAAAGGACGGCGCGCGGGCCTGCTTCGAAGAAAAAGGGTTCTGGTAAATGGATTGCTTTCATAATATTCCTCCCAACTCGTTCATCTTCATTTTACTGTATTTACAGCTTTTTTCCTAATATATCCAATCTGACTATAAATAATTTTGACCGTTTGTCCATTGGGAAAATATTTTGCTCGATGTCGATCCCGCTCTGGAAATTCTCGGTGAACTGCTCCTCGCCGGGAATTTTGGTCTGTTTGCGTGCCTTAACTAAAAAAAGCAGAAACCGGATAGTGGGTCTCTGCCTGCAATAGTTAATTTGAGGATAGATAGGTCAAAGCCAGGGCGATCAGGATGAACAGCGCTCCGAGAACGACTGTGATCTGACGCAATACCGCTTCAAAACCTCTTGCCTTTTGTTTTCCGAATAATTGCTCTGCTCCACCTGTAAGTGTACTGGCTGCATTTGTTTTTGACGGTTGCATCAGCACAACAATGATCAACAGCACAGAAACAACCAACAGGGCCGTTAATAGTACATCGTATAATGACAAAGGATGGACCTCCCTATAATAATTTTCTACTACTAACTGTAGCACAAATTATAGGGTTTTGCTAGCAATTTCAGAAAAGAAAAGCGCCCGGACCTGCCGCCTCCAACGAAGGGGACTGTCCGGACACTTTTGCCGTTCTTTTTTAGGGGGATGTCCCACGTTTAAAACAGGGATCCGTCACACTCTTCTTGAAACGCGAATCATCACACTCTCTTTGAAATGTGTTCTGATTCGCAGACACCACTACCGTTTCGAAACCAGCTGTCGTTCACAAAAGAGGTGACCGACAGCTGGTTTCTCCAACGTACGGGTGTCTAAACGCGAATCATCACACTCTCTTATCTTCTGATGACGCGGACGTTTACGATGCCGTCGATTTTTTTGAAATTCTCGACAACTTCATCCAGTACTGCTTGGTCAGTTTCGGCGATATCGATGACAGTGTAGGCATAGTTGCCGCGGCTGCGGTTCAGGATATCTTCGATGTTGATGAAGTATTTAGCCAAACCGGATGAAATCTGTCCGACCATGTTCGGGATGTTCTTGTTGATGACCGTTATGCGGATAGGAGAATGCATCGCGATATCGACTCCCGGGAAGTTCACGGAATTCACGATGTTCCCTGTTTCCAGGAAGTATTTTAATGTTTGGGCTGCCATGATTGCGCAGTTCACCTCAGCTTCTTCAGTAGAAGCGCCCAAGTGAGGCATTACAATGATGTCATCATTATGAAGCAAAGCTTCGTCAGCGAAATCTGTAACATATTTGCGGATGCACTTTTCTTTCAATGCTGCCAGCATATCAGCTGTGTTGACCAATTCGCCACGGGCAAAATTCAAAAGAACAGCATTGTCTTTCATTTGAGCCAGGAAAGCTGCATCAACCATACCTTTTGTTTCGGCATTGACGGGCACATGGATGGAAATGTAATCAGCTTTAGCCAATACTTCAGCGATTGAAGCTGCCTTTTGGACACGACGGTTGATGTTCCATGCTGTTTCCACTGAAACATATGGGTCATAACCAATGACTTCCATGCCTAAACGGAATGCATCATTGGCCAACATCGCGCCGATAGCACCAAGGCCGATGACACCCAATGTTTTACCGGAGATTTCCGTCCCCGCAAATTGGCTTTTGCCTTTTTCAACTTGCTTCTCAACATCGTCACCACTTAATGTTTGGACCCAATCCAGTCCTTCTTTGATTGGACGGGCAGCCATGATCATAGCTGCCAACACAAGCTCTTTGACCGCATTGGCATTCGCGCCTGGTGTGTTGAAGACAACGACGCCTGCTTCGGAACATTCTTCAACGGGTACGTTGTTGACGCCGGCGCCGGCACGGGCAATGGCTTTCAAGCTCTCAGGGAATTCCATGCCATGCAGTTTTTCACTGCGGAGGATGATGCCGTCAGGATTTGCGCCTGAATTAAGGACAAATTGATCTGCATTCAGTGAATTTAAACCTTCTGGGGCAATCGCGTTGTAAGTTTTAATCTCGAACATTATTTGAATTTCCCTTCCTTAGCTTCAAAAGCTTTCATAAATTCTGTTAATTCTTTGACACCTTCGTACGGGAATGCATTGTAGATACTTGCGCGCATACCGCCTACGGAACGGTGGCCTTTCAGGTTAAGGAAGCCTAACGCTGTAGCTTCTTTGACGAATTTCGCATCCAATTCTTTATCTCCGGTAACGAATGGGATATTCGTCAATGATCGGGAATTGACAGCAACTGGAGAAGAGAATAAATCTGATTCTTCAATCGTACGGTACAGTAAGCCAGCTTTTTCTTCGTTCATTTTTACCATAGCTTCCACGCCGCCCAAATCCTTCAACCATTCGAAGACTAATTTAGCTACATAGATAGAGAAACTTGGTGGTGTATTGTATAGAGAATCGTTTTTGATGTGTGTACGGTAATCAAGCATGCTTGGTAATGCATTCTCGGTTTGGATCAGGTCTTCTTTCACGATCACAATCGTCAATCCTGCAGGCCCGATATTTTTTTGTGCTCCAGCGTAGATCAATCCGAAGTCGTTGACATCGTAACGATTGGATAAAATGTTGGAAGACATATCGGCAACGATCGGTGCATTCACGAAACGAGGGATTGTTTGGAATGCTGTTCCTTCGATTGTGTTGTTGGTTGTGATATGGATGTAGTCATATGCTTCGTCTGTTTCCGGAATTTCAGGAATGTAAGTGAAATTATCCGCTTCGGAACTTGCCAATACTTCAATATTGGGCACTTTTAAAATCTTAGCTTCAGAGATGGCTTTCTTAGCCCATGATCCGGAGTTGATGTAACCGACTTTGCCGCCTTTTCCAAGATTCATCGGAATCATGGAGAACTGCAGACTTGCACCACCTTGCAGGAACAAAACTTTGTATCCATCCGGAATATTCATTAATTCCCTTAATAATTGTTCTGCATCCTGAATGATTTCTTCGAACAAGGAGGAGCGGTGACTCATCTCCATAACTGACATGCCACTATCTTTGTAGGATAGCATTTCACTCTGTACTTTCTCTAAGACTGATTCTGGTAATATTGCTGGACCAGCGGAAAAATTTCTTGCTCTTTTCATCCTTTTGTCTCCCCCTTATCAATTGTCCTCATTATTTATTAATAATAATTTAATCTTATTATAGCAGATTATGCGACGAATGAAAGCGAAAATGCCTATTTTCCAAAAATAATTACATACGGATGTTAGGAACAAACCTCGAAAATATCATAATATTGGAACCTAAGTCGAATTTATCGACCAAAACCCGAACGTTATAGCTTTACGCAACAAAAAAAGTCCGGCGTTCCAAGCGCCGGACTTTTCTCGTGTCTGGTCATCCCAGACGGTCTTTATGTGAAGACAGTGTTCCAAGCACTGCCTTCCTGTTAATCAATTAAAATTATTTGTTTTTTAGGTTGTAGAAAGATTTCAAACCATCGTATACAGCCAATTCACCTAATTGATCTTCGATGCGTAACAATTGGTTGTATTTAGCGATACGGTCAGTACGGCTCAATGAACCAGTTTTGATTTGTCCAGCGTTTGTTGCAACAGCGATGTCAGCGATTGTAGCATCTTCTGTTTCGCCTGAACGGTGAGAAACAACTGCAGTGTAACCAGCTTTTTTAGCCATTTCGATAGCTTCAAAAGTTTCAGTCAATGAACCGATTTGGTTAACTTTGATCAGGATTGAGTTAGCAACGCCTAATTCGATAGCTTTAGAAAGTTTTTCAGTGTTTGTAACGAACAAGTCGTCACCAACGATTTGAACTTTGTCGCCTAAAACTTCAGTTAATTTCTTAGTACCTTCCCAGTCATTTTCGTCCAAGCCATCTTCGATTGAGATGATTGGGTATTTTTTGCATAGGTCAGCGTAGAATTCGATCATTTCATCGACAGTTTTTTCGCCTTCGCCTGAATCAGCTAAGTCGTAAACACCTTTTTCTTTGTTGTAGAATTCTGAAGAAGCAGCATCCATAGCAAGAACAACGTCTTTACCAGGTACATAGCCAGCTTTTTCGATAGCTTCGATGATTACTTCGAAACCTTCTTCGTTTGAACCCAAGTTAGGAGCGAATCCACCCTCGTCACCTACAGCAGTAGAGTAACCTTTAGATTTCAAGATTGCAGCCAATGCGTGGAATACTTCAGCACCCATACGTAGAGCTTCTTTGAATGAAGGAGCGCCTACAGGCATGATCATGAATTCTTGGAAGTCGATGCTGTTGTCAGCATGTGATCCACCGTTGATGATGTTCATCATTGGAGTTGGTAATGTTTTAGCGTTGAATCCGCCTAAGTATTGGTACAAAGGTACATCCAAGTAATCTGCTGCAGCGCGAGCTACTGCGATAGATACTGCCAAGATTGCGTTAGCGCCCAATTTTTCTTTGTTAGGAGTGCCATCTAAGTCGATCATTGTTTTGTCGATAGCTAATTGGTCACGTACGTCGAAACCTAGGATAGCATCAGCAATGATGTCGTTTACGTTCGCTACAGCTTTCAAAACACCTTTTCCAAGGTAACGCGCTTTGTCGCCGTCACGTAATTCGATTGCTTCGTGTTCGCCGGTAGAAGCTCCTGATGGAACCATTCCGCGTCCGAAAGCGCCGCTCTCTGTGTAAACTTCAACTTCGATAGTTGGGTTTCCGCGTGAATCAAGTACTTCTCTAGCTAAAATATCTGTAATGTATGGCATGGTTTTCTCTCCTTTTAGTTGGCTGAATTACTTGTGTTACCAAGTATCATTTTAGACAATTATCTTACTTTATGCAATAGCTGAAGCGTTTTGCTTACGCTTTAACGATCAGCGATTCGCCTGTCATTTCTGCTGGTTTTTCTACGTTCAACAAATCAAGCATAGTTGGAGCAACGTCGGCCAATTTGCCGTCGGTGCGCAACGTAACGCCTTCTTTGGTTACGATCACAGGAACCGGTACGGTTGTGTGCGCAGTATGCGGTTGTCCGTCTTCAGTGGACATAGTATCCGCGTTACCGTGGTCAGCGAAGATGATGGCATAGCCATCTTTTGCATGGATAGCGTCAACGACAGCACCCAAGTTCTCATCCACTGCTTCAATCGCTTTGATTGTAGGTTCCAACATACCTGAATGGCCTACCATGTCAGGGTTCGCAAAGTTAAGGATGATGGCGTCGTATTTGTCGTCATTGATCTCTTTCACTAATGCTTCGCCCACTTCATAAGCACTCATTTCAGGTTTCAAATCATAGGTTGCAACTTTCGGTGAAGGGATCAGGATGCGTCCTTCGCCTTCGAAAGGCTCGTGACGTCCGCCGTTCATGAAGAAAGTTACATGCGGATATTTTTCAGTTTCCGCGATACGCAGTTGTGAAAGGTTGTGTTGTGCCAACACTTCACCCAGCACATTCGTCATCGGGATCGGCTTGAAGGCGATATCCGCAATAACTGTGTCTTGGTAAGAAGTCATTGTCACAAATTTCACGTTTGTTGCGCGCTCTTTGCGATCGAAATTCGTCCACTCTTCGTTAGTGAAGGCATTCGACAATTGAATCGCGCGGTCCGGACGGAAGTTGAAGAAAATGATCGCATCATTGTCTTGCAGCGGTCCTACTGGCTTGCCGTTTTTAACGATGACAGTCGGCAGTACGAACTCATCCGTTTTACCGTCTGCATAGCTTGCTTTTACGACATCTTGTGCAGACTCAAACTTCTCGCCTTCGCCGTGTGCGATGGCGTTGTACGCCAATTCAACACGTTCCCAACGGTTGTCACGGTCCATTGCGTAGTAGCGACCGGAAACAGTCGCAATTTCGCCCAGTCCGATCTCTTCCATCGCTTTTTCCACTGTTTCGATGTAGCCTGGTGCAGCGTGAGGATCCACGTCGCGGCCATCAAGGAAAGCATGCAGATAAAGTTTTTTGACACCTTTTTCTTTAGCGCTCTTGATCAAAGCGATGACATGATTGATGTGACTGTGCACACCACCGTCGGAAAGCAGACCGAAAAGATGCAAAGCAGAATCATTTTCAGTCGTGTGATCGTAAGCACCGACAAGCGCTTCGTTCGTCAAGAATTCACCATCGATGATGGCTTTATCAATTCTGGTCAAACTTTGGTAGACAACTCGTCCGGCACCAATGTTTGTATGCCCTACTTCGGAATTACCCATTTGGCCTTCAGGAAGTCCTACAGCCAATCCGGAAGCCAGCATCGTTGCATGCGGAAAATTGTTCCAATAACGGTCAAAGTTCGGTTTCTTTGCTAGCTTAACCGCATTGCCCATCATTTCGTTTCTCCAGCCGAAGCCGTCCAAAATAATTATCGCTACCGGTTTTTTACTCATTATTTAATAGCCTCCAATAATGCTAAGAATGAATCAGAAACCAAACTCGCACCACCGACCAAAGCGCCATCGATATGTTCTTCAGCCATGTATTCTGCAATGTTCTCAGGTTTAACGCTGCCGCCGTATTGAACGCGGACTTTGTCAGCCACTTCTTGGCCGAAGATTGAAGCTACAGTTGCGCGCACTACGCCGCAAGTGTCGTTCGCATCTTTTGCAGTAGAAGATTTCCCTGTACCGATTGCCCAGATTGGCTCATAAGCGATAACCAGGTTAGCTACTTGGTCTGCAGTCAAATCTTTCAAGGCAGCTGTAATTTGTCCTGAAACCCACTCGTTTGTAACGCCTGATTCGCGTTGTTCCAATGTTTCGCCGCAGCAAACGATCGGTGTCATACCATTGCGAAGAATAGCGTGCGCTTTTTTGTTGATGTCTTCATCTGTTTCGTGGAAGTACTCACGTCTTTCAGAGTGTCCGATAATGACGTAGTCGACGCCTAAGTCGCCTAAAGCTTTCGGGCTGATTTCACCTGTGAAGGCACCCTCTTCTTCAAAGTAACAGTTTTGCGCGGCAACTTTCAAATCAGTTCCCTCTGTAGCTGCTACCATGTTTTCTAAAAATAAAGCCGGTGATCCAATAACAGCTTCTACTTTATCAAAAGCAGGAACCTTAGTTTTTACAGCCTCGATGAATGCTTGTGCTTCCTTAGCTGTTTTGTTCATTTTCCAGTTACCGGCAATAATCGGTTTACGCAATATACTCACTCCTTAAGATAGGTTGCTTATTTGTCAGAAATTGATGCTACACCTGGTAATTCTTTACCTTCAAGGTATTCCAATGATGCTCCGCCACCTGTTGAGATGTGCGTGAAATCATCAGCAAAGCCTAATTGCATAGCTGCTGCAGCTGAGTCTCCACCACCGATGATCGTTACAGCATCGCTTAATTTAGCGATTGCTTCGCAGACACCGATTGTTCCTTGAGCAAAGTTTGATAATTCAAACACACCCATTGGTCCGTTCCATACAACTGTTTTCGCGCCTTCAAGTTCTTTAGCGAACAATTCAACGGAAGCAGGTCCGATATCCAATGCCATTTGGTCAGCAGGGAATTCTTCGTTTTTAGCGATTGTGATTTCCACATCGTTGCCGAACTCATGAGCCATTTTAGCATCGATAGGCAAAATCAATTTATCGCCAGCGCTCTCCAACAATTCTTTCGCCAATTCGACTTTATCAGCTTCCAATAAGGATTTGCCGATTTCCAAGCCTTGTGCTTTCATGAATGTGTAAGCCATGCCGCCGCCGATAAGTACTTTGTCGGCTTTGTTCAACAAGTGTTTGATGACGCCGATTTTGTCGCTTACTTTTGCTCCGCCAAGGATTGCTACGAATGGACGTACAGGCTCGTCAACAGCTCCGCCGATGAACTTGATTTCTTTCTCCATCAAGAATCCAGCTGCGCTTTCAAGGTTAGAAGCGATTCCGACGTTGGAAGCATGTGCACGGTGAGCTGTACCGAATGCATCGTTCACGAACAAGTCGCCCAGGCTAGCCCAGTATTTGCCCAATTCAGGATCGTTTTTGCTTTCTTTTTTGCCGTCAACATCTTCGAAACGAGTGTTTTCGAATACCAAAACATCTCCGTCTTTCAATGCTGCGATAGCAGTTTCCAAAGCTTCTCCGCGTGTTTCAGGAACGAAAGTGACTTCTTTGCCCAATAATTCAGCCAAACGATCAGCTACAGGCTTCAAGCTCAACTTCGCTTTGTCTTCTTCAGTTTTTACTTTTCCTAAGTGAGAGAAAAGAATGACTTTTGCGTTATTTTCGATCAAGTAGTTGATTGTAGGAAGAGCCTGAACGATACGGTTGTCGTTAGTGATTGCTCCATCTTTCATAGGAACATTGAAATCAGCACGAACCAATACTTTTTTTCCAGCTACATCTAAATCTGTTACAACTTTCTTTGTCATTACGTCGCCTCCTGATATGTGTATCTACATAAGAAAAGCGAGGAAGCGCGTTGCCTCCCCGCTTTTGATATCTTCTACGATTCAGCTTTCATTAGATGAAAGATGAGATCTTATAAGCTAGCAAATTCTACTAAAGTACGAACTAATTGTGAAGCGTAAGACATTTCATTGTCGTACCAAGCAACAGTTTTAACCAATTGTTTGTCTCCAACTGTCATTACTTTAGTTTGTGTTGCATCGAATAAAGAACCGAAGTTCATGCCTACGATATCGCTTGAAACCAATTGGTCTTCAGTGTAGCCGTAAGATTCGTTAGAAGCAGCTTTCATAGCAGCGTTAATTTCTTCTACAGTTACAGTTTTTTCCAATACAGTAACTAATTCAGTCAATGAACCAGTTGCAACAGGAACACGTTGAGCAGCTCCGTCCAATTTGCCTTTCAATTCAGGCAATACGTCACCGATAGCTTTAGCAGCACCAGTTGTGTTAGGAACGATGTTTGCAGCAGCAGCACGTGCACGACGGAAGTCGCCTTTAGGATGTGGAGCATCCAAAGTGTTTTGGTCGCCAGTGTAAGCGTGGATTGTAGTCATTAAGCCTTCAATGATTCCGTATTCGTCGTTCAATACTTTAGCCATTGGAGCCAAGCAGTTAGTTGTGCAAGATGCGCCTGAAACGATAACATCGTCAGCATCCAAAATGTTGTGGTTAACGTTATAAACGATTGTTTTAACGTCGCTGCCTGCTGGAGCAGACAATAGAACACGTTTAGCACCTGCATCAACGTGAGCTTGAGCGCCTGATTTGCTCATGAAGAAACCAGTACATTCCAATACGAACTCTACGCCAAGTTCTGCCCATGGAAGATCCGCTGGGTTACGTTGTGATAACACTTTGATGTCTTTTCCGTTTACAGTGAAGAATCCGTCATTAACTTCTACATCACCATTGAATCTGCCTTGAGTTGTATCATATTTCAATAAGTGAGCCAACATTTTAGCGTCAGTCAAGTCATTGATTGCTACAACTTCGATTCCTTCTACTTCTTGAATACGGCGGAATGCTAAACGTCCAATACGTCCAAAACCGTTAATACCAACTTTTACTGTCATACTGAGATTTCCTCCTTAGGATAAGTCAAAATTTTTATTTTAAAGGGTTACCCCTTTTAAAATCAGATTAGCTGCACCCTCATCTGTAATCAGCCATGTTTGATGCGGGGCATATTTCATGAATGCTTTAATTGCCTTGGCTTTCGTATTTCCCCCTGCAATGGCCATTGCGTACGGGATCTTTTCGATTTCTTCAATCTGAAGCCCGAAGCGGGACAACCGATAGACGATTTCTCCATTTTCATTGAAGTAACAACCAAAGGCTTCACCTACCGCATTGTGCGCTTCCAGGGACGAAATCATCCCATGCGACATCCTGCGTCTTTCCATCATTACTTTAGCATTACCGATGCTATATAACAAGCAGTTTGCCTTTTTCATGACGGATAAAGTATGTTTGATCGATGGCTCGGATTTCATTGATGCATAAGCTTTTTCGCTCAAGTTATCGGGAACGAAAAGTGCCATGTTCTCACCGCCGACCAATTGCGCCATACGATCGCTGACACTGTTGGCTTGTATCGACATCGATTCGCCTAAACCACCTCGTGTCGGAACAAAAATAAAATTCCTGTTCTGGGACAATTCAGGTGAAAAATGTTCGGCAGCCCGTGCCATTGTACTCCCACCAGCCACAGCAACGATAAATTCGCCTGCCGGCAATAACGCATGCAGTTCTTTGGCGGCCGTTTTTCCGATTTCATCCAGAATGGATGCATCTTCATCGCTGTCACCAGGAACAATCCTACAAAACTGAATGTTCAAATAATCCGCTAAGGCCTTCTCTTTCGCATTCATATTCAGCAATAACCGCATGAATTTTTCCAGGTGACGGAAAACATTTTCGCCTTCCTCGGTCAACTCCATTCCGTTCTTAGAACTCGACAAGAGACCTTGTTTCCGCAAAAAATCTGTCTCAGTCCGCATAGTCCTTTCTGATAAGGAAACTTTATCGGCCAGGACGCGTCTTCCGACTGGAGCGTACATTTGGATATTACGCATGATGTGGTAACGATTTTGAAGGGCTGACATAATATCCGGGACTATTTGCTGCAAGACTGAAATAGACTCTTCCATAACAACCCTCTTCATTTGCACGTGGACGCTTTTCGCCCCGCTGCAATCTAAGGCGGTCCTCGTTTATTTCATATCAGGAGAGATGGAATAAGACTGTAAATATTTTTTTACTTCCGTCTATTCTCCCTCGTCTTTACTCCATCATTTTAACAGTAAATACTAGACGTTTCAAGCGTTTTGATAAATTAATTCAAATTCCTTCAAAATAGATTCGTTCAATATATCACGAGTAACCTATAATCCGATTGCCTTTCAGATATGCGCTTTCAAAAAACCTTGATACAACAACCATTCAAAAAGGGTCGTTTTTCGTCCCGTTATTGTTTAGCGCTTCGCATCTTTTTACTTATCTTAACCGCTTTTCGTGGCTATTCACCGCATAGCTGGCGCAACAAAAATGTCCCACGGTCCGTTTCAATCATTTTCTCCAATATTTCTTCGCGCATGACAGTGACCGGGACCGCTAAATCTTCAGCCAAGCGAGTCACATCGAGCGGCTCCAGTTCTCGGCCTTCCAGGAAAAAGCCTTTCTGCAAGGAACAGATCAATTCTCCCGCCGCAAGCAACATTTCTTTTCTGAATGCCAACGCCGACCGCAGTTGCTCCCCTTCCGTTTTCTTCGCTGCCAGAAATTGTTGTACGTCTTCATCATCATGCTGCAGCATCTCTTCATAATATTCTTTTTGAAAAACAACAAATGGAGAAGCCCACTCATTGTATTTCACAGTCAGGTGCCCATCCAGCAGTTGCAGATAAAGATCCGGTCTCGGCAAAAATAGATTGTCATCGCCGAATGCGGATCCCGGTGTCGGGTCCAACGATTGGACATACTCGAATACACTTTTCACGTCGGCCAGATCAACTGCCATTTCATCCGCTATTTCTTGCCAGTTTTTATCACTGAAAGCCGTGAAGAAATTTTCCAAGACATAATAGGCGATTTCCGGCGCGTGTTCATCCCGCTCCGTCTGCAGCATCAGACATTCCTGCAGATTCCGGGCACCCACACCTGGGGGATCCAATTGGTGCAGAAGCGTCAATGCATCCAACATCTCAATCGGTTCGACGCCCTTCTGTTCCGCGGCTTCATTCAGATTGATGGTGACGTACCCCTCCGGATTGATGAACGCCACCAAGAATAACACCAAATCGCGCAAGGGTGTATCCCGCATATTTGCATAGATTTGTTCCAATAAAAAAGTATCCAACGCCGGCACTTCTTCAGACACTTGATCCATTGCGGAAGCAGTGTCCATAGGGTCGTCCTTATCCGGCTTGTATACAACCGTTTTTTCTTTTACAGCGCGTTCGTCGAATTCTTTATTTATTTTCACTTCGATCAAAGGATTGCCCAACGCTTTTTGTTGAAGATAAGCGAACAACTCCTCGTTGTCGTATCCCACAAGCTTCAGCGATTCCTCTAAGCTTTCCTTATCCATATGCACACTTGATATAACTGACACATCAACCCCTCCTCCCCTTTTCAGAATCATTTTATCACACACAAGCATTTATTGAAATCGTTTTCAGTTAAAGGGATTGGATTTCAATCGCAGCAGGATTGGTGATTCTGTAGTTTAAAGGACGTTCTTCCGACTTAAAGAGACGTCCCAGACAACTCTGGAATTTGAAATTGAATTTCCCCCTTGCCATCTTTCACGCTATAGGTTATAATTTTAATGTTGCTTGTCTCCTTAGTGTAATGGATATCACGTAAGATTCCGGTTCTTGAGATGGGGGTTCGATTCCCTCAGGAGACGTATTATTTTATTGATGCATCAACGTTCCCAGCATTTGAATGCAAAGCAAATGCAAAAAATCTCCTTTCCCTCGCGGAAGAGGAGATTTTTTTATTCGATTTTTTATTCACCCTGAATACAATCCGCATTTCTGCTATCTATTTTTGGACATTTGCTGACTGAAACGATATGATTGACTAAGGTATATTTCACCAGAAATCGTCAGACTTATGGACAAACATTACAATTGACCTTTCCTGACCAATGAGTTAAAATAAACCATGTAAAGAAAAACTGTTCATTCAAAACGAACGAGGAGGAAACATATATGAACTTAATCCCTACAGTAATCGAACAATCATCCCGTGGTGAACGTGCATATGATATTTATTCCCGTCTTCTGAAGGACCGCATCATCATGTTGAGCGGCCCTATCGACGATAATACGGCGAACTCAGTCATCGCGCAATTGCTATTCTTGGATGCCCAAGATTCCGAAAAAGATATCTATATCTACATCAACTCTCCAGGCGGCAGCGTATCTTCTGGTTTGGCCATCTACGATACAATGAACTTCATCAAAGCGGATGTTCAGACCATCGCAATGGGTATGGCAGCTTCAATGGGCAGCTTCTTGCTGACTGCCGGCGAGAAAGGCAAACGTTTTGCGTTGCCGAATGCTGAAATCATGATCCACCAGCCTCTTGGCGGTGCACAAGGTCAAGCAACCGAAATTGAAATCGCAGCCCGCCATATCCTACAGACACGCGAACGCCTGAATAAAATTTTGGCTGAACGCACAGGACAACCGATGGAAGTCATCGAACGCGATACCGACCGCGACAACTACATGACCGCGCAACAAGCGAAAGAATACGGATTGATCGACGAAGTCATGGTCAATTCAAAATCATTGAAATAAAAATATGCGACAAAAGCGAGGACGACCAGCAGAAGGATGCTGGCCGTCCTCGTTTTTATATGGCTGATTTTGTGGAGCATGGGTAGAAAGATTTGACCTTTTTCATTGGCACAACAGCGGATACGAGTTCGCAGCTCCGGTGAGGCGCCCGCTTACCGGCGGAGACCGATTGATATCGGTGCAAACTCCAGCGAGGCCATCCTTTCAGGAGTTCGCTCATCTAATTGCGTCTGTGCTCCGGCGAAGCCTTCGCTCACCGGAGCACAGCAAATGAAGAACAAAGAAATAATCCGAAACCCCACCCGCTCGCACCTATTCAGGAAAAAAATCAAAAAAGGGCAGACGGAACGCAATCGTTCCTGTCTGCCCTTCTTATTTCCTTAACGGATATAATCAAAGATATGTTCCCAGGTCTGCTTGCTGAACACGAGGGCCGGATTGCCGTCACCCAGAACACCGTATCCGACCATCAATCCGGCTCCGAAGAGAATGAAAGCCATCAACATGAATATCAAAACCCACATCACCGTTGACAGTACAGGTTTGAAATCAAATTTCAAAGCGATCACCTATCTTCCTTTTTTTATTTTTGTTTTTTGGATCAGTCGCGCCAACAAACCGAAAAGTCCGCTGGACGGACGATTCTTTTGATCGATGTTGTTCAGTAGGATACCCGTTCCCAAAGCAACTGCATCCAATGGTTTTTCAGCAGCAAATACCGGAACTTTCAACTCGCTCGAGAAGAGTTTCTCGATTCCGCTGATCAAAGCACCCCCACCTGTCAACACGATTCCGGTATTGATGATGTCGGCAGCCAGCTCAGGAGGCGTCATTTCCAAAACTTCCTTCGCTTGCTCCACGACCAGAACCAAAGTCTCGTGCATCGCTTCATATACTTCTTTCGAAGTGATGTAAATAGTGCGCGGCAGTCCCGTCACCATGTCACGGCCACGGATTTCCATCTTCTCTTCCTTCTCAGGCTCCAAAGCGGTCCCGATCGTTATTTTGATTTTTTCAGCAGTCCGTTCACCGATCAACAATTTGTGTTCTCGTTTGACGAAATTCATGATGTCGGCATCCAGTTTATCACCGGCTGTTTTGATCGAGCTGCTCGTTACGATACCGCCCAAAGACAATACTGCGATATCACTCGTTCCGCCACCCATATCGATGACCATATTACCGTTCGGCTGAAAAATATCAAGCCCGGCTCCGACAGCAGCAACTTTCGGTTCTTCCTCCAGATACACATTCTTGCCGCCACTCTTTTCTGCGGCTTGGATGATCGCTTTTTGTTCAATCGTAGTGATGTTCGTCGGACAACAGATCAAAATGTTCGGCTTAGTCAAAA
Organism: Trichococcus sp. ES5; assembly: GCF_900067165.1. Classification (NCBI taxonomy): domain Bacteria; kingdom Bacillati; phylum Bacillota; class Bacilli; order Lactobacillales; family Carnobacteriaceae; genus Trichococcus; species Trichococcus sp. ES5. The sequence goes on along the minus strand of NZ_FJND01000006.1, from coordinate 2,765 downwards.
AACCCTTCACATTTAAGCGATCAATAAAGTGGGTCAGCATTGCTTCTGTGATGTCAAAGTCTGCGATAACGCCGCCTTTCAGCGGACGAATGACTCTGATGTTTGCCGGCGTACGCCCAACCATCATATAGGCTTCTTCCCCAACTGCTAAAACTTTTCCGGTTTTTGTGTCTACTGCGACAACGGAAGGCTCGTTCAAGACGATACCTTTCCCCTTAACGTGAATCAGTACGTTTGCTGTACCTAAATCGATTCCTATATCTCTGGCCACGTTGTTCCCCTCTCAAACATTCATCATTTAGCGATAGCTATCTTGCGGACGACCGTTGTCCGACTTATTTTACGAAAAGTGCTTCAACTTCCGCATCGCTGAAAACATTTTTTTCATCTTCGGTTACACGTTCAACATCAGCACCCAAAGCCTGCAGCTTTTTATCGAATTCATAATAACCACGGTCCAAATGCGACAGATTCGTGACGCGTGTATAGCCTTTGGAAACAAGGCCAGCGATAATCAAAGCAGCTGCCGCTCGCAGATCCGATGCGGCTACTTCAGCGCCTTGCAGATCAGTATTGCCATGAATCAGGACCGTCTGCCCTTCGACTTTGAAATCAGCATTCATACGGCGCATCTCTTCCAAATGCATAAAACGGTTTTCGAATACCGTTTCGGTCATCGTGCTGGTTCCTTGGGATACTAATTGCGCAATCGTCATTTGTGCCTGCATGTCGGTAGGAAACCCTGGATGTGGCATCGTTTTGACATCGGTCGCTTTCAAAGAACGTGGACCGATGACACGCAGACCATTTTCTTCTTCCTGGAAAGCAACGTGCATTTCCTTCAGTTTCGAAATCAGCGGCTTGTTATGATCGGCAATCGCATCTTCGATAAAAACATTCCCGTTCGTGACTGCTGCTGCAATCATGAATGTTCCTGCTTCAATTCGGTCCGGGATGATCGAATGTTCTGTTGCCTTCATGGACGAAACGCCTTCGATACGGATTGTTTCTGTTCCGGCTCCGACCACTTTCGCGCCCATACGGTTCAGGAAATTAGCCAAATCGACGATTTCAGGTTCGCGTGCGACGTTTTCGATGATGGTGGTCCCTTCCGCCAAAGTAGCGCCCATCATGATGTTCTGAGTAGCACCGACACTCGGGAAGTCCAAATAGATGCGTGCACCGACCAATCTGTCGACTTTCGCTTCAACAAAACCGTTCTCGATTTTGATGTCAGCTCCCATTGCTTCGAAACCTTTCAAGTGAAGGTCGATAGGTCGTGTTCCGATGGCACAGCCACCAGGTAAAGCGATACGCGCGTGACCCAGACGTGCTAATAGCGGACCCATAACGACGATTGACGCACGCATTTTGCTGACATAAGCAAAGGGCGCTTCAAAATTGATGTCGTTTGATGCATCCGCTAAGATGGTGTTGTTGTTTTCTTGAAATTCAACGCCGACATTCAGATGTTTCAGAACATTATTCATTGTGAAAACATCAGACAGTATCGGAACGTTCGTCAATACAGATTGCCCTTCGCTTGCCAAAAGTGTAGCAGCCAAAATCGGCAAAACTGCGTTTTTTGCGCCTTCAACTTTAACTGTTCCTTCAAGACGGTTACCGCCGCGAACAATTATTTTTTCCATTAAAAATCCCTCCGAAAGTCAATTGTGATTTCATTTGTATGTTTGTATGCAACTATTGTAAAAAATGGAACTCTGATCTGCCTTTACAGGCACATTCTATTGTGCAACTGTGAGCGGGATCATGAGAACAGTAAGTAACTGATATTTCGCGAGGTTGTCACCAACTCAAGCAGAAACTTACTTACCGTAAAGCCTAAAGCAATCGACAGAAAGAAATAGAGCACCCTTGCTTCGCGTATGTGTCCCTTTCTGATCCATTTCTCCAGCCTGATGGCTTTTAACGACCAAAAAGAAATGAAAATGAATATCATATGGGAAAGCAATACTATTATACCGTTAAACAGCGTTAAGTCCAAGTGACGCACTCCTCCCATATTCTCAAACTATACTAACATAAATATTTTGAAAAAAAAACCAACAAGCTGTTTTTTGTCGGACTATCGCCTAAGAATTTACTAAGAAAATCGTTTACATTCATATTCTTTATCAGGTATAATAATATGTTACAATACATCAGAATGAAATTGTGAACTATTTCTGCAGATAATTTGTGCATATCGTCGCGTCCACTAATTAATTGTCAGGAAATAAATAAATGGCTCCAAAAAAAAGAGGCCATCTCTGGCCTCTTTTTCTCAGTTGGATCTGTTCTTCGAAACACCGATACGCGGGAGTTTGACACTTACGAATCGAAAAAGCATCCGGAAAGCCCGAGAGGGCTTATTTTTTTTGTCAAATTTATCGGTTAAATTTTGCGTGACTTAGCGTGATTTGTTATAATGAAAATAAAAAGGAGCTGTTCTTATGCGGTTGAAAGTTTCAAAATCTAAAAACGCTGCCTCCTTCTACGTTACCAAAACCATCTATGAGAACGGAAAGGAACGAACCATCACGGTAGAGAAGCTCGGCACTGAAAAGGAGCTCCGTGAAAAACTGGATGGGCAAGATCCTTATGCATGGGCAAAAACGTATGTGTCGGAGCTTACTGCGAAGGAAAAAGAAAACCAGCGAGAAATCCTCGCTCCCTTATCCCCTATCAAACAAATCGAAAAAAATCAGCCTTGTCTATTCAATGGTGGCTACCTGTTCCTCCAGGATATTTATTATGATTTAAAG
>NZ_FJND01000005.1:172051-173716 GCF_900067165.1 Trichococcus sp. ES5 | reverse complement strand
CTCGCTTTACGCCCAATAAATCCGGACAACGCTTGCCACCTACGTATTACCGCGGCTGCTGGCACGTAGTTAGCCGTGGCTTTCTGGTCAGATACCGTCAAGGCTGGAGCAGTTACTCTCCAACTTGTTCTTCTCTGACAACAGAGTTTTACGATCCGAAAACCTTCTTCACTCACGCGGCGTTGCTCCGTCAGACTTTCGTCCATTGCGGAAGATTCCCTACTGCTGCCTCCCGTAGGAGTTTGGGCCGTGTCTCAGTCCCAATGTGGCCGATCACCCTCTCAGGTCGGCTACGTATCATCGTCTTGGTGAGCCATTACCTCACCAACTAACTAATACGCCGCGGGTCCATCCATAAGCGACAGCACAAAGGCCGTCTTTCCTTTCCCGATCATGCGATCAAGAAAACTATGCGGTATTAGCACCCGTTTCCGGATGTTATCCCCCTCTTATGGGCAGGTTACCCACGTGTTACTCACCCGTCCGCCACTATCTTCTCAGTGGAAGCAAGCTTCCACTGAGAAGACCGTTCGACTTGCATGTATTAGGCACGCCGCCAGCGTTCGTCCTGAGCCAGGATCAAACTCTCATGTAATGTGGGCTCTTGTACAGAAACCCTCATGAAAAGCTGAAAAGCTCTTAATTTCTTGCTGACTTTATGTTTGCGATACGATGTATCGCCTTCGTTTGCTTCGACCGAAGTCTAAGCTCCCTGCACATTTGGTTCGTTCATTCTTTGTTCAGTTTTCAAAGGTCAATCGCGTATCACGTATTACGTGATTGCTTATTCATAATATCACGGCCACTGCATCTTGTCAACAACTTTTAAAAATTAAATTTAAGCTGTTCGACTGATGAATCAGCAACTTTTATATGATAACATCGTTTTATCTTGCTGTCAACAATGAATCTTATCTTACCGTCACCTTACAAAAGACAACTTCACAATACTATCATCATTTCAAATCCATGTCAAACAGTTTTCAAAAAAATCCATCGGATTACCGAGGAACTAAACTGTACCATAAAATTGTAAGCCTTGTCAACGTCAGTGCATCAACATTACTATGGATACATCATTTTATGCGAAACTCATTTTTTTCGAATATAAGGCTGAATACGCTCAGGTAGCACAAGAAAATCAGGCTCTATAATAAATGGTGTTGATGAAGTAAATTTCATCAACACCTTTTTTTTGTGAAAAGTGCAAAAAAAAAAGGACAAATGAAATACTCTGTTAAAATAAAGGTGACTAATCCAGATATTTTAAGGAGTGATTTCATTTGTCTATATCAAAGTATATGCGAAATGTGTTGAATATAAAAGACCTTAATATCCATTTCGGAGAAAATTGTTGCCAGGATGTCGTAATCAAGGGCCAAATTGCGAAAGTCTTCTCTGCTGTCTTGACCTTCGAGGCACTACGGTGCCCTAACTGCGGGATGGAAAACCAGCAGTCAATCGTAAAAAATGGAACCAAGAAATCCAGGATCGTTTTGCCAGAGGTTTCCGGCTATCCAGCCTTCCTCGACTTGAATAAACAGCGATTCCTTTGTAGAGAATGCTCGTCTACCTTTAGTGCGCAAACAAATATCGTGGAGAAAAATTGTTTTATTTCCAGGGCCACAAAGGTTTCGATTGCCCTATACGCAAGGAAAACCATTT
>NZ_FJND01000005.1:134478-171466 GCF_900067165.1 Trichococcus sp. ES5 | reverse complement strand
TGGGAATAGACCTCACTCTGAAAGCAAATTATGATGCCTATCAGACTATCAAATATGCGGTGAACCATAAAGAAAAAGAACTGTTTAAAAATTTTCTGAATGAAACCCATAAATCCCTTTCACCCAACATGACAAAAGCCATTAAGTCACTCAAGGTCGCCGAAGAATACATTCTCAACAGTCTCTCCTATACCTACTCCAACGGAGTAATCGAAGGGATAAATAACAAAATAAAGGTCATCAAGAGAGTCTCTTACGGCTACAGGAACTTCATTCATTTCCGTAATCGGATTTTTATCCAATTCAATCTGCTTCAGGCAATATAAAAAAACAAACCCCAAAAGAGAAAAATTCTCTTCTGGAGTTTGTGAATGTGGCTCCCTTATTTCAACAGATAAAATGTCTCATCAACACCATTTGACAGAGAGCCGAAAATCAAAGAGGCAACCTCAAATGGCGAGGTTGCCTCACTTCATGCTTGTAGCACTAGTTCCTGTTAATTTATCTACCAACAATGTTGCGGTTGGTATTTAAAGTTACTGTTCGTTGACATGATCTTCGTTCATGTGAGTCTTACAAACTTCCGGACTACTTTTTCCACTGAATGAGGAACATGGCCACAATATGAAGTTGTAGTACTGAAGATTCATAAAACATTTAAACGGGGCATCTCGCCACTCACATTTAAATACGAATCTTCTTCGAGATAACATTTTAAGTTTACTCGCCTAAAATGTTCCTTTCTGAACCTTTATCCATTCTATTACGGTTTTAACTTCACAGGTTAAATCAATTTTTCATAGTTTTTCAAGCTAATCTAAATCTTTTCTGCTGCTACGTTACTTTTTTCATTCAATCTGTCATGTTGAATCTTTTCTAGATTTTTCGGGTCTATACTTAAAGTCTCTACTCGATCATGAATGAAATTAAAACCATAAGATGCAAGAACTTCAATTGGTTCTATGTAAAGAATTCATTTTATACAACCCTTTCGAGTTATATACCCTTCCTTCTTTACACTGTAATAATAACATGAAAGCGCTTGCTTTGCAAGTAAATGTTGACTATTTTTTTAATTATTTGAATTTTTTTATTTATTCCCCCAAGTTTCCGGCTGACTTTATGGCTACAATTTTAGTGTCTTCAGCTTCTATTCAACTGCCTATACACTTTCCATGACAGTACGGCTCTTCAGCAATGATAGAACGCATTTAAGGGCCGCCTTCCAGCAGCCCCCAATTCGATCAGTGCTTCGTCTTGACGACGACAGCTTCATTCACTTGCACCAATTCATCATTTAAATACACAGCTAACTCTGGTCCTTCTTCTATAGTGAGGGTCACTTCTCCACCGATCACTTGCACATCAAGCAGGCTGCCGCGGAAATTGATTTTGAAATCATAGCCTTGCCAATTTTTAGGAACGAATGGTTTGAAATGCAGGGCGCCCTCTTTCACGCGCATTCCGGCAAAGCCTTGAACGATAGCCAACCAGGCACCGCTCATCGAAGTGATGTGGAGCCCGTCATCCGTATCATTGTTGTAGTTGTCCAGATCGAGCCTAGCGGTGCGCGCATATAATTCAACAGCTTTTTCTTCCTTCCCAAGTTCCGCAGCCAGGACAGCGTGCACGGATGGGGACAAGGAAGATTCGTGCACAGTCATCGGTTCATAGAAATCAAAGTTGCGTCTCTTTTCTTCCATACTGTACCGATCATTCAGGAAATAGATGCTCTGCAGCACATCGGACTGTTTGATGAACGGGGATCGCAGGATTTTATCCCATGACCAGTGCTGATTCAAAGGCCTTTCGCTCGGATCCAACGTATCGGCAGGACGAAGGTCTTTATCAAGGAACGTGTCATGCTGTACGAAAACGCCGATTTCCTCATCATACGGATAATACATCCGGGCAACAATATCTTTCCAGTGCTCCGTTTCCGCTTCCGTCAGGCCATGCTCTGCCCATTTCTCAGGGGACACTTTTTTAGCGCGTCCAGCGTGTACTGCAGCGTCCAAGTTGCCATATTGTTGGTGTGGTAATTGTTGTTGACATTGTTTTCGTACTCATTAGGACCCGTCACGCCATGGATCATATATTTTTGATTGCGTTTAGAAAAATGGACCCGATCCGCCCAGAAACGGGAAATACCGACCAGGACATCGATTCCCGTTTCAACAAGGTAGCTTTCATCGCCAGTATAATTCGTGTAGTTATAGATGGCATGCGCAATCGCCCCGTTGCGGTGGATTTCCTCGAAAGTGATCTCCCATTCATTGTGGCATTCGACCCCGGTGAAAGTCACCATCGGATACAAAGCGCCTTTGAGACCCTGCTGGCGTGCGTTATGGAAAGCACCAGGTAACTGCTGATGACGGTAGCGCAACAACTGGCGGGTGACTTTCGGATCGGCCACGGAAAGGTACATCGGCACCATGTATGCCTCCGTATCCCAATAAGTGGCGCCGCCGTATTTCTCGCCGGTGAAGCCTTTCGGACCGATGTTCAAGCGTTCATCTTCGCCGTAATAAGTAGAAAAAAGTTGGAAAAGATTGAAGCGGATCCCTTGCTGCGCTTCGTCGTCGCCCATTATTTTCACGTCCGCTTTTGTCCATCTCGCTTGCCAAGCACGTTCATGCGCGGCGATAAGCGTGTCGTAGCCTTCTCCAGCAGCTTCAGTTGCCATCTTTTTGGCTATAAACGCCTGCTCAGCATCCGGAATGTCCCGGCTGGTGACAACAGTGACATACTTGTCAAAAACGACCTTTTCGTCCGCGGAAACGATTCCTGAAAAAGTTTCTTCTACTAAAAGGCCGCTTTCGTTGCAGCCGGTTTGCCTCAATCCAGAAACACGGTTGCTCATCGCTGCAGTGACCGTGAACTGGTCGATCCCGAACGGATTCGGAATCGTTTTGGTGCTCAGACTGACAGGCGCATCCAGCGTACGCCCAGCTTCTTCCCAGAACATCTCCTCGTAATTTGCATCTTCGTTCGTCACATTGCCATCCAGACGCGGGGGGAATTCCAGGTCGGCGGACCCTTTCAACACTTCTGCCGTTACCCGCACGAGACAAAGCTCCTTCTGTGAGATGCTGACGAAGCGTTCAAAAGTGAACTTGATTTCCGCAGCATCGCTCTCGCTTTTCCAAATGAAGCTGCGGTTCAATACGCCTCGGCGCATATCCAATTCCATATGAAAATCCGCGACAGGCTGCTTCGCTAAATCAAGCGGTTCCTCATCAACGAGGATACCCACAGCAATGAAGTTCATGGCGTTGATGACTTTCCCGAAATATTCGGGGTAGCCGTTCTTCCACCAGCCCACACGCGTTTTGTCGGGATACCAGACACCCGCCAAGTAGGACCCTTTATGGGTATCGCCTGAGTAACCCTCCTCAAAATTGCCGCGCATCCCCATATAGCCATTGCCGATTGAAGTCAAGCTTTCCTGCAGTCGCTTCTCTTCTTTGTCCAATACAGCCGTCTTTATTTTCCAATGGTCGATATCAAAGAGCCTTTTCATATAACAGTCCTTATTTCCGGAATCAGATGCCGGTCCTTTTCGGAGACCGCATAAAATTGATTGTTCTGATGACTCTATTATCCCAATTTCGGCCACCTCAGTGCAAGCGCGCCCATACATTATTCTATAATATTTCCCATGTGCTTTCAGACCTCGATCAGCAGCGCTTCGCCGTAACTCTTGAACAAAATCGGCACGCCGCGGGTCTCCAGCAAACCTTCACTGATTTGATACTCCTGGTCATCCAGCTGATTCCGATAAGCACCATCCGGCAAATCGACAGCAACCTTGGCAGCTTTCCCATCCAGGCAGAAAATGCCCGTCAGCCTTTCATTCCCGAACCGGTAATGGCCGATGACCGTTTCCGATCCGGAAGCTGCTTTCAGGTCATAACTGCCCTCCCGAACAGCGCCTTCCCGCTTGAAACGTTGCAGCCGCTGCAACAAAGGTGTCAGATCCTCCTCACTGGTCCACGCAATCGGATCCTTTTCGAACAGATCCGGCAGGTGCGCCGTCGCGGTCTCCTGTCCGCCGAAGAGCAGCAGCGTCCCTTTCTGGAAATAGGCAAAAGCAGTCCAATTCCGCAGCCTGCCGATGTCATCGATCTTCGAGCGGATGCGTGGATGATCATGGTTCTCCAAGAAACGCAATTTGACGTAATTCACGGGATAGATGCCGTCCTGGAACAGAAGGACATCAAGATAATTTTTGAGGCTGATTTCCCCCCAGAAGTAAGCCTGCTGGAAATCGTGCACATCATAGTCGTAGGTGATATCGAAGGCTTCATACAATTCACTGTCGGAATGGCCGACATTACCCCGGTCCCGATTCATCCTCAGAAAACTCGGGTGGACTGATTCGGCCAACCAGATAACGCCTTCTTTGACTTCTGCGACTTCTTTTTTGGCTCGAATCCAAAATTCCAACGGCACGAGACTCGCCACATCGCAGCGAAAGCCATCAACAATGGAAGCCCATTGCTTCAATGTCTCGATCTGGTAATCCCACAAATCCGAATGACTGTAATCCAAGTCGACGATATCATACCACTCGCCGATTTTATTGCCCATTTCGCCGTTCGGTCTGCGGTAAAACCACTCCGGATGCTGTTCGACAAGCCGTGAATCCGGCGACGTGTGGTTATACACAACATCAATCATCACTTTCATACCTAAATCATGAATCGCGGAAACCAGTGCTTTGAGGTCATCTATCGTCCCGTAGGCAGGATTGACCGCGCGGTAATCTTTGATGGCGTAGGGACTGCCTTCCACGCCTTTACGCTTCGTTTCACCGATGGGATGGATCGGCATAAACCAGATGATGTCGGCCCCCAGCCCCTTTATACGTTGCAGATCCGGGATGATGGCGTTAAAAGTCCCTTCAGATGTGTGATTCCGAACATAGATGCAGTAGATAATTTGATTCCGTAAGTCCAAAAGTGTGTCTTTTGCCATAAGGATCCTCCTTAACCATTTCAGCTATTGTAAACGGTCTGGAAAACAGCCACACCGTAAGGCGCCAAGTGCAACGTTTGCCCTTCCAGCCTGTTCCCTTCATTTTGCAACAGAACTTGGCGGTAACCATGGGACTCCAACTGATGAAGCACAAACTCCTTCGGCTGGTCCGTGACGTTGCAGATGACCAGACCGACTTGTTTGTCCATCACACGTTCATAGACATAAAAATCATCGTGCGTATCCCAGAGATGATAGTCGCCTTCGACGAACAGATCCGTCTTCTTCAGATCCAATACTTTCCGGTAAAAATGCAGGATACTGCCGGGATTGGCTTCTTCCGCGGATACGTTATAATCCGCTTCAACATTGATGCCACTCCACGGGGGGACTGTCGAAAAACCGGCAAAAGCCGACTGATCCCATTGCATCGCACCGCGGCTGGCGTCCTTTGAACTTTCCCGCAGATTGTAGAGAACCGCTTCTTCGCTGTACCCCAACGCGAGTGCGTCCTTATAGAACGTCTTGGCTTCCGGAGATTTAAAATCTTTGATGTCGTTCAAAAATAGATTTTTCATCCCAAGCTCCTCCCCATTCAGGATGAAAGGAATGCCTTTCTGAAGATACATCAGAGCCGCCAGCATTTTCGCGCTGTTATCGCGGTGCTTACTGTCGTCCCCAATCCGGGAAACGACCCGAGCCATATCGTGGTTGTTCCAATAGAGCGTCGGACCGCCGACATCCGCCATGACTTTCTGCCACTCCTGAAGATTTTTCTTGAAGGCGCCGTAAAGCAGCTTCGTCTTTTGCATATTCGAGGAGAGGCGCGGATCTTTCGATTTTTCATCCATCGTGAAATAACGGAAAGTGATGACCGTGTCGCAGCCGCCAAGAACGGGATCGGTATAGGAACGCGCCAGCTCGACGGTTGCCGAAGCTGCCTCCCCGACGATGAATGTGTCCGGATAGCGTTTCCGCAAAGTCGAGGTGAAGAATTTCATGTACTCGTTGATTTTTGGAAGATTGGCGTAATATTTCTCAGCCAAGCCGATTTCCCCTTCATCCAGTCCTTCCACATCCGGAAAACCTTCTTCCTTTTGCAGATGGATAAAAGCATCCAAACGGAAACCGTCGACTCCCTTATCGAGCCAGAAAAACGCGATATCGACCATCGCGCGCCGCACTTCCGGATTGGCCCAATTCAGATCAGGCATTTCTTTCGCAAACAGATGGAAATAATATTGGTCACCGGATGGTTCCTTTTCCCAGACAGTTCCTGTGAAAAAAGATTCCCAATTATTAGGCAGATCCTGCCCGCCGTTTTTGCCGTCCGCCCAGATATAATAATCGCGGTACGGATTGTCTTTCCCCTTTAAGGCTTCCTGGAACCACGGATGCTGTTCAGAAGTGTGATTCATCACGAAATCGAAAATGACTTTGATGCCGCGTTTATGCGCTTCGAGGATCAACTCTTCAACCTCAGCCATCGTCCCGAAAATCGGATCGATTTCGAGGAAGTCGGAAATATCATAGCCATTATCGACTTTCGGCGATTTGAAGATCGGATTCAGCCAAATCATATTGACGCCCAAATTTTGAATATAATCCAAACGGTTGATAACACCGCGAATATCCCCGATACCATCCCCGTTGGAGTCCTGAAAACTCATCGGATACACTTGATACACAATCAATCCATGCCACCACTCACGAACATTACCCATACCAAAAACCTCACTTTCGTGATGGCTAGCTTCGCTGGTTCGTTCAGCCTAACCCGTGAAGCTAGCCATCATTATTCGTTAGAACAATACTTACCTTAAGCTTACCCAAAAGGCCTAATAAAAACAAATCACAGGATGTGATGATGCCCATACTTTGCAGTATTCCATCATTTTCTGTACGATTTTCCTTTTTTCTTGTTATAATGATAAAATTAAGGAAATCAAACGAACTTACTCATCATCCAAAAGGAGTCCTCATCCATGAAAAAAACAATCGGATTCATCGGCAGCGGAAATATGGGCGGAGCTATCATCGGTGGGCTCGTCGGTTCTGCACTTGTTGCACCAAACCAAGTCATCGTATCCAGTCAAGACAACGAAAGCCTGCAATCCTTGAAGGACCAGTACGCCATCCGCATCGCGGACGACAACAGACAGGTGGCAGCCGAATCGGATATCCTCTTCTTGGCCGTCAAACCGAATATCTACAATGTCGTCATCGATGAAATCAAAACGACCGTCAAAGAGAAAGTCGTCATCGTTACGATAGCAGCCGGAAAAAGCTTAAGCGACATCGAAGAACGCTTCGGCCGCAAGGTAAAAGTAGTCCGCGCCATGCCGAATACCCCGGCTTTGGTTGGCGAAGGTATGACCGGCATCTGCGCCAACGAAGTGGTGAACGTCGCTGAGTTGACGGACGTCAAAAATATCTTCGACAGCTTCGGCCGTAGCGAAATGGTTTCGGAATATATGATGGATGCCGTGACAGGCGTCAGCGGGTCATCCCCGGCCCTGGTCTTCATGTTCATCGAATCTTTGGCGGATGGCGCCGTCCGCGGCGGAATGCCCCGCCAACAAGCCTATAAATTTGCAGCACAAGCTGTTCTCGGATCCGCGAAAATGGTTCTGGAAACCGGCAAACACCCAGGCGAACTGAAGGACATGGTCTGCTCCCCGGGCGGAACGACGATCGAAGCCGTTGCCGAATTGGAGAAAAACGGATTCCGATCCGCTGTCATCTCAGCAGTCCAGACAACCATCGACAAATCCATCGCCATGAGCAAACCGAAAGAAAACTGAAAACAACCAAAACAAAACCCCTGAGCTGCTCACTCGCTTAGGGGTTTCGTTTACTATGCAAAAAGAGCTCTTCCCCGGAAAACCTGAGGAAGAGCTCTTGACTATTAATGGTGGTGATGATGCCCGGCAGCTTCCGCTCCGTCAGCAATATCTTCTTTTTGGATCCCTTTTTCCTGACATTCAGGACAAATGCCATAGACTTCCATGCGGTGATGGCCGACTTGGAAACCGGTCAAATTTTCGGCAACCATCTCCACATCATCCAATACCGGATAATAGAGATCGACGATTTTCCCGCAACTTTCACAGATTGCGTGATAATGTTGCGTGTTACTGAAGTCAAAACGGCTCGAAGCATCTCCGTATGCCAATTCCTTCACGAAGCCGATTTTTACGAAAAGTCTCAAGTTGTTGTAGACAGTGGCAGCACTCATGTTGGGAAAACGATCGGCCAACGCTTTGTAGATATCATCTGCTGTAGGGTGCATTCTGGACTCGACCAAATATTCCAAAATCGCGTAACGTTGCGGTGTAATCCGGATATTGGCGTTTTTCATTTTTTCGATTGAATCATTTACGACTGTATGGTGCATGGAGTATCCCCCCCCTTCTGGAATCACTTGTATATGATAGTCATTATAATTTACATTTAGCTGAATTCATCATATATCGATTTGCCGAAAATAGCAATACATAAGCCCTTAACATTCAAAAAATTCCTTACTTTTTATTATCATGTCGCAGATGGAAACGAATCCAGAACGGCAGTTTTCAAACAACCATCTTGTCGACCTTTACATGGCCACGGGATTAGTATATTCTTAATTTGGATTATTTTTTTTACATCATTTATCGACTTGGAGCTGAATCTATATGAAACTTGGCGCCCGCACCTTTAAAACGGGTCTCGCCGTCGCATTAGCAATGATTGTCGCCCAATACTTCGGATTCGAAGGCGGAGGCGTCATCGCAGGCATCGCAGCCATTTATTCCACCCAACCTTCACTTGGCCGTTCTTACACCAACTTGAAAAGCCGAATCATGGCCAATACAATCGGTGGCTTGGTAGCCGTTTTCGTCGTCATGACCTTGGGATACAACATCTATCTGCTCGGTATTTCAGTGATGTTGTTGATTGCCATCCTGAATGCCCTCAAGCTCGAAGACGTGATCGGGTTGTCGATCGTGACGTTGATCGTTATTATGGTCGGCACGGATGACAATTTGATGTTAAGTGCCACCTATCGCGTATTGGAGACATTCGTCGGCGTCATCATTGCTTTTTTGGTCAATACATTCGTCGCCCCACCGCGATACGACGAACGCCTGTACCACACGGTGGACTATGCCACTACCGAATTTCTGATTTGGATCCGTGCCGGTTTGCGCAAGAATACCGAATACTCCATCATGAACAACGATCTGAAATGGGCGCGCACGCAGCTCAAAAAAATGGACAATCTTTATCAATACTTGACCGAAAGCGGCCTGTTCAACAAACAAAATAAATATCAGAACAAAAAAATGCTGGTCGTCTACCGCAAAATGATCCAAACGACCCGATCAGCTTTTCACGTTCTGGAAGTGCTGCACGATTACGAGAATGTTTTCTATCAGTTTCCTGTCGAAATGCGCATCATGATCCGAGAACGCCTGGAGACCTTGATGAGTGGGCATGAGCAGATTATGCTGAAATTCAGCGGACGGGTTCCGGCCAATCAAGTCAATTTCTTCGAAGCCAACAAAGATCAGCGTCACGATCTGATGGATGTCTTTTTCCAACGCGCCCAAGAAGAAAGTGATTTCGGCAAATACAGCAGTTCCGAAAGCTACGGCATCATCCACCTGATGAGTGCCATCCTGGCGTACGAAGACGATCTGGTTCACTTCAACAAACTGGTCCGCAGCTACAAAGCGACTCCAGGCAATAAATCAAAAAACATCAATAATATCGAAGACATCATCCACTAAAGAGTCGGCCAACTTTTTTAGGGACAGCAAGAAAGAGGCGTGCAATCGACCAAGAGTATTTTCTTGTCGACTGCGCGCCTCTTTTATATTCTGAAAACATTTTTGGATCTAGCTTTGGAAAGCCCACTTCTCGATGGCATGGGCCACGCCGTCTTCTTCGTTGGATAAGGTGATTTCATTGGCAATGCTCTTCAGATTATCGGTTCCGTTGGACATCACGACACCCAGACCGGCAACTTGGATCATTTCATAATCGTTCTCGCCGTCGCCCAGCGCCATTACTTCCTCCATCGCGATCCCCAGATGGTCCGCCAATTTAGTCAACGCAGTGCCTTTATTTGAGCTCTTCTCCATTACTTCCATAAGGAAATCCTGGCTACGGACGATATAGAAGTCATCACGCATCTTGACTGGAATGGCCGAATCAATGACATCCACCTCGCTCGGTTCGCCGATGTAAAGGATCTTCATCAAGCCCATCTCTTCGGTTACCGCTTTGGGATCCAATACGCTGATGTCCATGTTGACGATGGTGGCATCCTTCTGCATCGATTCCGTCACTTCATCTTCCAAGCTGTAATAATGGTGCTCACCTACCAACAGCGTGCCGGCGGAAAAACCTTTTCCGAACTCATAAATCTCCTGCACTTCAGCAAGCCTCAACGTTTTTTTGTAGACCGTTTCGTCCGTGTCCGCACGCAGAATGTAGGCGCCATTCTGTGCGATGATGTAGTCCTCATGTTCGCCAAATCCCAGTTCGTCCGCGTAAGGCTTGATGCCCGCAGGCGGACGGCCTGTGCATAGTACGATTTTGATACCTCGACGCATTGCCTCTTGGATCGTCTCTTTCACTTTTTGCGTCATCACTTTCTGGCCGTTGACCAACGTGCCGTCGATATCGATTGCTATCATTTTTATCATCAGTGAACCCACCCCATCATTTTCATTCGATGTATTTGCCTCTTCATTGTACCAAAAAATGCTTTAGGATGTGACAATCTTGCATAAAGCAGAATGAAAAATGTTGCATAGAACAGCAATCAGGCCGGCGCCTGATCACCAACTCCGGCCAAGACCTGGACCGCCGGAGTTCATCGCAGATTCGGCGGCCCATCTCCGGCGACCACCCGCTGGCCGGAGATGGGCTCAGTTTCGAACGCTGTCCTCCGTTCAAGCCGTCCTCCCCGGAGGACAGCTCCGGGCAGTTCCTGCATACCAAAAAACGGCCGCCTCAAGTGAGACGACCGCCCGGACTACCATCATTTATTTTTTACAAGCACTGTAACGGAGAGGTATTCCACCCGGATGCGGGATAGTCCTTCGACTATTCTCGGTTCATCCAAGTTCGCTTTGCCGTCTTCGATTAACACTCGATAGTCTCCGGCTTCAACATCAAAATCGATAGCATTCGTCTGGCCATTGAAAATGACGTAGTATAACTTTTCCGTGTCCTCCAACTGATACACAACGATTTGATAGTCTGCTTTGACTATATTCATGTGCTCCTTGACTTCATCAATGGTCCGCAAGCGGAATAACGGCTCGTGCTTGCGCAACGCGATCAAGCCTTTCATGTAATCCACAGCCTGTTTCATTTCAGAACGACGGTGCCAATCCATGCGGTTGATCGAATCCGGTGCATTGTAGCTGTTCTCCAGCCCGTTCTTTGTGCGCATGAACTCTTGCCCTGCATGAATGAACGGGATGCCTTGGCTCAGCAGAACGAAGCTGCTTGCCAAAAGATGGCGCCGCATACGGGAACCTTCATCATCCCATGGCAGCGAAATCTTCAATTTGTCATAAAGCGTCAAATTGTCGTGAGCCTCCACATATTGCACCATCTGGGCTGGAGTCTTGTAGTTGCCTCGGCTAGCGGGGTAGTACGCTCCGCCTTGCAGATTTGTGGCGATCCAGCCTTCCATGAACGGTTTGCCGGTGACAAAGCCGGTATCGTTCCCGCTGTTGAAGTCGGAACCTTTGATTGCTTCACGCAACGCATCGTTGAAATGAGCCACACCGGGCATGCGGTCCGCATTCTGTTGGACAGCCTTTTCGGAAGGAGGCAGATTGGTGTTCAGATTCCACCCTTCACCGAGAATGATGATGGAAGGATCGATTGCATCCAAAGCGATACGGATTTCATTCATCGTTTCGACATCATGGATTCCCATCAGATCAAAGCGGAATCCGTCCATGTGGAAGTTCTTCGCCCAATAAGTGATGCTGTCGATGATGTATTTGCGCATCATATAACGCTCCGAAGCGGTATCGTTACCGACACCCGTCCCATTGGATAGCGTTCCATCAGCATTTTTTCGGAAATAATAACCTGGCACAGTTTTTTCCAAAGCATGCAGTTTCGGTAAATAGACGTGATTGTAAACGACGTCCATGATGACACGGATTCCCGCATCGTGCAAGCCTTGAATCATTTCCTTCATTTCCAGGATGCGAACTTCCGGTTGATAGGGATTGGTGGCATAGGATCCTTCCGGAACATTGAAGTTCTGCGGATCATAACCCCAGTTGTATTGTTCCAACGGTTTCAACTCATTGACTGTGGAAAAATCGGCCATCGGTAAAAACTGGACATGCGTTACGCCCAGTTCTTTAAGGTAATCCAGCCCGGTCTTGTCGCCATCCGCAGATAAGGTACCTTGCTCGACCACTCCCAGGAATTTGCCTTTGTTTGCAATCCCGCTTGTTGGGGAAATCGTGAAGTCACGAATATGTAATTCATAAATAATGGCGTCGACTGGTGAAGCGATCGGTTCCAATCGGGGTCCCCATTTTTTTGGATTGGTATTGAATATATCCAAAATAACGGAACGTTCTCCGTTTGCGGTTGTCGCGTAACTATAGGGATCGACCGTTTCGACGACTTTGCCATCCGGGAAAGTAATCGCATATTTGTATGCGGTCCCTGCATAGTCCCCAATCATAATGAGTTCGTGAGTCCCTCTTCCGCCTTTCCCCATCGTGTGTCTTTTCTTCTCTTTGCGGTACAGACTTTCATAAACAATTACTTCTACACTGAGCGCTGTCGGAGCCCACAACCGCAGAATAGTCCTCTGCGGTGTATAAATTGCCCCCAATTCTCCATCAAATGAATACTTTTTATCAAAAACAGGCGACTGCACAAATTGCTCTAGTGGATCATCTAAATTATCTAAGTCGTATTGATAACAAGTAGTCGATGGAACGTCAGTCCGTTTCCGTTCATCAACTTGTATGTACATGACATTACCTCCGAAAAATCTTTTTTCTGGTGAAATTGCGTTTAAGCAGCTGTCTATTGTGCAGCGGCCTCCAAATTTGCCTGCATGTTTGTGAAATACATAATCTTCGACCTACACAGAACACCTTCGCATAAAACGCTTACATCTTTTGTTTATGTCATAATTATACATAAGAAACACGATAATATCAACCTTTCAAAGAACTTCTTATGCATTTAGAACAATAATGTTTTTGTATTATCCTTACTGACCTTATTTGTGAAATCAGGATAATGACTGATTGACTTTTCTGCTTTATTGTAGATGGAAATATGAAAAAATCACAAAAAAAGCCCACATTTACCGGACAATCCGGTACATGCGGGCTTTATATTTTGTGATTTGCAGGTTATGGATCAACTCAAATCCGACGTGCCTATGTGAGCGTATCCCTACTCAGTAATTGTTGTTTCCGGTTCGGTTATCGGATCTTCGCTTGGTTGGATCGGTGTTGCCGGTGTTACTGGTGTTTCAACAACCGGCGCCACATATTCATACACCGGCTCTTCATAGGTTGGTGCGACATATTCATATGCCGGTTCTTCATAAACAGGCTCCTCGATTACAGTGACTGGCGCCACCGGAACGACCAATGATGGAGCAATAGGTGTGTAGGCAGGTTTTTCACCTTCAACATACAGACCGGCCGTAGTATCGACCATTTTTGTTCGTAGGCTGTTGGCAAAGAGTTCTCCATAAAGTTGCTGTCCGGTTTCGTTCAATTCCAAACCAGCTGCATCCATATAGTTGGCCAACGTTTCGCTGCGGTTCGCCAACTCAGCTAAGAAATCTGCATGCAGGTCATACAGCGGAACAGTGAAAGCTGCATTTTCTTCCACCAGATTATTGGTATAGTTCCGATAATCCAAGGAACGTGAATTCCAATCAGCCATTTTGGCCTCTGCCGGAGGTGGCGTTACCAAGACGATCAGCGTATTAGGCAAGGCAGCCCTGATTTCATCATAAATCTTGTAGATGTTTTGCGTCGAATCCACCAAACTGATATCAACCACTTGATCGGTTTTCGTCGGGATCGTGTAAAAAATGACATCCGGATTGCTGGCGACCATTTCCTGAACATACTGGCTACTCAGATAAACCGAGCTGCTATCAGAAGGGGAGCTGAAGAAAGAAGTCGACAGGTTTTCTAGCGGAAATTCTGTCTGAATACCGGCAATGGCGGACTTGGCCCAAGCTGCATCTGCCGCCACGTCACCGAAAAAGACGACATTGACTTCCTTCGTATGATGATGAACATATTGCAGATAATCGATGACCGGCGCGCTGTTTCGGTTCTCCGCAAACGCGGCCAAGAACTGCGCATAAGCTTCGGATGTGTCACTCTCTGCGACTATAGACTCCTGGGAAGAAGCTGTTTCCGCAACAGTTTCCGTTTGTTTCTCACCTTCATTCAATAATGCCTCTTTTTTAGCGACTGCGTATTTATATCCAAAAAGAACAATGGCAATCGTAAGGATACCCATGATGGAAACAAGCACTATTTCCCTTTTTTTCATTCTGACTCCTCCAATATTTTAATGATATTTCAAATATTGACTCTTTATTACAGATATATTTATCATAATATAACAGTTGTATTAATGCACGGTATTTTTTTGAGTTAGCGCACATTTCCGATAAAAAACCAGCCGATCATTACGCTCGACTGGTTTTTTATTATTTTGGATTCATCACGAGTTTTGCTGATTATGCGACAGCTGACAGTACCGCTCATACCATAAGTCGACGTATTCCTTGGAGAATGGACCTTTTTCTTCGTTGATCCAGCTCACCAAAATCTTGACGTTCTCCTTCAGGATATGGTCGATCTCTTTTGGGTAATTCATGCGATTGCGATGCAATTCATACTCATCTACATCAAGCAAACGTTTTTCACCATCAGGAAAAACTTTAATGTCCAAATCATAATCGATGTACTTCAATGCTTCCTGGTCGATCACATAAGGCGATGCCAGATTGCAATAGTAGGAGACACCCTTTTGGCGGATCATGGTGACGATGTTGAACCAATAATGCTTATGGTAATACAACAATGCAGGCTCTCTGGTGACCCAGCGACGCCCATCTGCTTCCGTTACTAAGGTGTGATCATTACAGCCGATTATGGATTGGTCACTAGTTTTTAATACCATGGTGTCACGCCACGTTCGATGCAGGCTGCCGTCATGCTTATAACTCTTTATGGTGATGAATTCTCCCTCCCGAGGATTATGCATCACGGTGCCCAACTTTCTTCAACTATTTGAGCCCTCGCCGGAAATCATTTCGGCGGAACTCTCAACTTTCAGTTCATTGAACAGTATATCATAGAATGGAAATGGATTGCGAAATTTTAGCCATTATAAGCCAAATTCTTTTCGGGTCTGTTGCTTGAATTGTTGCCACATTTTTTGCTGCGGCACCGGGAATGCATAATCGGCAAAATCATTTTCGCTGACCCAACGGCATTGTTCGGGTAAACGGCTATCCTCTTTCGTTAATACGCGTCCGTAATAGCCAGTGATGTGCCATTTTATATGACTGAAAACATGATTGACAGATCCCGTTTCCGCCTTCAACCAGACCGGCTTCAAGCCGTATTTCTCAGCCACAACTTCGGAAAGCTTCGCTTCGATCTGGTTGAAGGAGGGCAGCTTTTTGTCGGATTTGTTTGCAGTTTCTGTCAACTTCTGGAATTCCTCCGCAACCAGCAGTTCCGTCTGGATGCTGGCCGCCGATTCTGGTTCCGCAGCCACTGTTCCGGGTATCGCATCGAGATCCAGTTGGATCAACGGAAACGTCCAAAAATCCGCCAGTAGCCCGCTGCTCGGACGCTTCTCCAAAAGGAACTGCTTTTCCTTGTTTTGCAGGATGATACCCTGCAGATTCATCGGTACCGGTCTTTTCGCTTTGCTTTTGACCGGATAAAGATGCATCGTCCCGTTTTTGTAGGCGGCATTGAAGGCCTTGATCGGGCTGATTTCAGGCTGCGGATTCAGCGGCGAACAGATGCTCGAGCCCAGATCCATCAACGCTTGATTGAAGTCGCCTGGTCGCTCCGGGTCGATCAATTCCCGCACGACCGCTTCAAAAGTTTTCCGGCTGGCTGGTTTGGCGATGTCGGCATCGATTTCGAACAACCGGCTCATGACGCGCATGACGTTTCCGTCGACTGCCGGCTCCGGTATCTGGAAAGCGATGCTGGAGACGGCGCCTGCTGTATACGGTCCGATGCCCTTCAGCTTAGCGATTTCCTGCGGATTCTTAGGGAAAACACCATTGTAATCGGCGACGATCTGTTGCGCCGCTTTCTGCATGTTCTTGACACGAGAATAATAACCCAGCCCTTCCCACGCCTTCAGGATCGCGTCTTCCGGCGCTGCCGCCAGCGCTGCGATGTCCGGGAATTTATCCAGGAAATTATGATAATACGGGATGACCGTATCCACCCGTGTCTGCTGCAGCATGATTTCCGAAACCCAGATGCTATAGGGATCGCTCGTCCGGCGCCAAGGCAGATCGCGTTTCTCTTTGTCGTACCAGTCCAACAGCGCTTTGCGGAAAGCCTGTATTTTCTCGGCCGGCCACATTTCGATGCCGGCTGCTTTGAATATTTTTGTATGTTCCGAATTTGTCATTATTCTGCTTCCTGTTCCTTTTCTTCGATATAGGCGGAGATCATGTCTCCCTGGTAGCCTTTTTGGTAAAGGCCCGATCTCACTTTTTGCTGCAGCTCACGGCCTTTCGCTTTGCGCTCATAACGGCGCCAAAGCTTGTCCCCTTGCAGACGCAATGCGGCCATTTCATCCTCTTCCTCTTTCTCCGTTTCGATCTCTCCCATAACTTCCAGGACGATGTCGGAAGGATAGCCTTTCTGATGCAGATGGAGACGGATTTTTGAAGCTGCTTCATGCGAAGAAACCCGGCTTTGTTTGCGCAGTTGCTTCTCAGCAATCGTTTGGGCATTTTCCAACTGCAACTCATGCGGATATTGTTGCAGGGAAATGGCGATATCTTCTTCCGACAAGCCCTTTCCTTTCAGTTCGTTGGCGATGAGTTGCGGTCCCTTCAGGTTCAGGTTAGCCGCCGTGCGCGTGTAGCTTTCGCCATAGATACGGTCATTGACGTAATTCTGTTCGATCAGCCGCGTCAAAGCACGTTCGATTGCGTCCGGGCTGATTTCTTCGTCATACAGTTTTTTGCGGACTTCTTTCTCACTGCGCAGGCTGTAGGACAGATAATTGACTGCTGTCGTATAAGCCATGTAATCGTAATTTTCCTTCTCGATTTCAGCGCTGCGCTCTTTCGTGAGCGTCATCCCTTTATGCAAGCCGACCTTGATCAGTACGGCTTCCGATATCGGAAAGGCGTACTCCCCGTCAATGAAGACGTTGAAACGGTCCTTGCGTTTTTTCTGGACAGTTATTTTTGTTACGACAGGCAATTTTTCAGCCTGTTCCTCGGTATGGTCCATTCTATACATCCTTTCGGCGAATCTCACTTGCTATTATACACACAAAAAACGAAAGGAACAAAACGTATGTTCGAAATTCCCGCCGCGTGCTAAAAACACCCAGGGCTGCCTCATTCTTTCGAGGCAGCCCTGGGTGTTTCTGTCAATCACAGAGCCGGTTTCGGTTTATCCGTCTCTTCATAATCAGGCTCGATATCTTCCGCATCTTCAACGGTTTCTGCAGCAACCGTGTCGCCTCCAAATGGGTCTTTGGAAAACTGTTCCTTCTCTTCTTCCAGTTCCTGCAAGGAGTCATCTTTGTCAAACTGCATTTCAGGCAACCGGTGACTGTCTTCTGCCATTGCAGGATCCGCCACCGTTTCAGCTTCGATGCGTTGTCCGGTGATGTCGTCGGTCACATCGGCTGGTTGTGTAGGCGACGCAGCTGCAACTTCGGTGACTTCGAGCTGTTTCTCGGCTTCGATTGAATGAGCCGGAACATCGCCGGCTTCTTCGCTATCGGCGGATGCCCAATCCGGTTTCGTGGCAGTGATGGCTGCAACAGGGACGGCTTTTTCGTCAGGCAAAATGCCATCGCGCACGAGAAATTCGGCATGTTCATCATTGATCGGAGCGGCATCATCGATCAGCAGCAACAATTCCCCATCATCCAAAGCATCCTCAAACCGTTCGTACGTATCCTCGTCAATGCCGTAGCGCTCGAAAATGGCTTCCTCCTCTTCCTCTTCCAAATCCACCGTAAAGAACTTAACGATTTTGTCCCATAAGGAGTCCTCCTCACGGTCTTCACCGGTTACGATAACTTGTACAGCCGTCTCTTCCGTGATGAAATTGCTTTTTCCGTTGCGGGTGATGACCAGCAGTTGCTCAGGCGCATAGCCCTCATGCTTAATCAGATGCGTAATTACATCAAGCAACATTTCCTGATTAGCAAAGGTACCTTCGATTCTCTTGTCCATAACGATTCCTCCCATGACTGAAGATTTATTCTTTGAACTCATTGTAAAATACTTCAACCTGAATCACAAATGATAGCCTATTTTCCCATCATACTAAACTTTACTCGGCACCGCTGATCAGATGGGTGCATTCCTTAAATGGGGAAGTCCCCCATACAGATTCTCCCGCAGCAGATGCAGCGCCTCGTCCGCAACCGGGTTGTCACGCAACGAAGGATGGCGCAAAGCCGTTTCAGCCAAAGAAAACTGAACAATTTGGATATATTCATCCATCGGAATCGTCGAAAGCCGAGCCGCATTGGCGTGTAACGCGTTCCCAAGCAAATTGTGCTTGCGCTCTTCTTTTATTCCATCAGCGTAATCGAAATTTGTCAGGACGCTGTGCAAAAGGTGATTTTGGCGATGAACGGTTTGGCTGGCTTGTTTGACTTTTTCGGTGAAAAATTGCGGACGCACCGGTAAGTGGAAAACATGCTGATTCACGAAGTGGACTTCCACTCCCTTTTCCCCTTTTAAAGTCCGGGAATGCAGCACCTTTGAAAGATTGATCCAGGAACTGTTTTTGCGGGTCGGACCGCTCAACGGCAAAAATCGGTACCTCCCAAAAATATAGGGAACACAATGGGTATCCTTGCCGCTGACCCGTGTGGAGATCCCGCGAATGAAATCATAATCGAAACCAATCAGTTCAAACAAAGAGAACATCACATTGTTGCTGTTTTCGCGCGTTTTGATGAGGCGACCGTCTTTGAAAAAAATGAGCGTGCGGAAGTCGGTCTGGTGCAGTTGCGGGTCCAAGCTCATAATGTACAGAAATGAGTCATCCAGCACAAACCGATCCAAAGCCCAAGCCCGATTCAAATAAGGCTGGGTACTTTCTGGATCGAGCAAAACGAAGAAAGGCTCCTCCGTTTCTTTCTGGCTCTGGGCCGATGCGGATTCCTGCAAAGACGTCCGCAGACCCGAAAGGATCGTTTCCCACAGTTCGACATCAAAAGAGGGGCCTGCATTTTTTTCCTCCATTGCTCCATTCGTGAATGCTTGCGCCAATAATTCTGCTGTTGATTTTCCGACATTATTTTTACCGCGTTGCTCCATCATCGGTTGCTCATCCGCTTGCCGTTTCTGATTATTCGAATAGTTTTTTCCCGTCTTCTTTTCCATAAAATCCCCCAAATTAAATGTTTAATAAAAATATATACTACTTTCAACCCGAATGATATAGAAGCGCTTACATTTTATCACATATCCGTTAAATTCGTCTGCAAATAGATGACCAGTACCGCATTTTTCTTCTTTTTTGCCGCATTTGCAGTTTTGACCTTGCCGCCTCCGGACCGATAACATAGACATCAGCAAGCTTGCCGAGGCCGTGATGAGCATGCACAGGGCTCTCCCCTGCATCACGCCATCCACTACATACGGAGGCAACGCCATGAATATGAAAAAAAGAATCTGCACCGATGAAGCCGCCACCCAATTGTGCGACCTGTACGCGGGTGTCATCCATCATTGTCTGAAAAAAATCAACCGGTATCCGGACCACAACGACTACGACGACTTCTATCAATTAGGGTTGATCACCCTTTTTGACACGTACGAAACGTGCCTGAAGGATGCGCTCGTGACCGAGAACAGCTTTTTGTTCGTCAGCTATGCCAAACAAAAAATCCATTGGACTTTCCTGGACCAAATCCGCAAGGAACAGAAAAAAGTAAGCCGTGAAGCCTACCTTTGCGAAGAAGAGCTGGAGGAAGTCCCCAGCACAACTTCGTTTGAAGACCAATTCGAGCAAGCGGATTTGCTGCAACGCCTTTGCGCCTGTCTGACAGCCGAGGAGAATGCCTATCTGCGGGACGCGCTGGAGGGACTGAACATCACCGAAATCGCAAAAAAACAACGCATTTCGCGCAAAACGCTCTACAAAAGAAGACGCCAGATCCAAACCAAAGCCAGCCCTTTTTTGAAGGCCTGAAAGACGGGGTTACACATTGCCTATCCCCTTTCGTCGTTATAGGTGTAAGCAGTCATGACACTTACCAGAAAAGAAAACGGAGGAATGCCAAATGGTGAAACAATACGAAGAAGGAAACATCGAGCTTTATTTCAATGATTTTGCAAACGAGAAGGAAGTCAAACAGTCATTCGCGAACCTGAAACCAGGTGTCACAGCTGAACAAGTACAATCCTTCCAGTCAGCCGTATCCGGACTCGTCGACCTGCCCGCTGCTTACGCAGTCGTCGTCGAAAAGAACCGCTACTCCATCGCTTAAGCCAACCGAAACAGAACGATAAGCACCCATCAGACATCTAGGAGGAAATGAACATGACGACAACAGTAACCTTGGAATTGAAATTTTTGACGGCCGACGGAAAAACCCGCAACTTGAGTGTCAAGAACCCGAAAAGTGGCTTGACATCGGTTGAACTGCAACCAGCAATGGACGCCATCATCGGCTTGAACGCGTTCGAAGTGAAAGGGATCAACCCCTTCACGGCAGTCAACAGCGCCCGCTACGTGGAACGCACCATCACCGACCTGATCGCCGAAGCCGAATAAAATAAGAAAAGCTGAACGGGTTCGCTCAGCCCTGAAAGAAATTTAGGAAATCTGGCCCTGAATGAGCATCGTAGAGCGCAATGGGTCAGATTTATCTAATTTCCGAAGGGCTAACCCGTGAAGCTGGACATCATTTTAGGTGCATGAAACATTTTGCAAACTTGTGAAACACCTACGGTGATGCACTTTTGAACTTAAAAAATTTTACATTTACCTAGTTATATCAGAAAAGCAGTACAAGCCGCTTGGACTGCTGGACAACTTAAGTTTTCATCAACAACAGACAGCCGCCCGGATGCGATTCCGGGCGGCTGTTTTACAAGTTAGAGGAGGAATAGTATGAACTACACGATCGAAAAACGCATCTTTTCCATCTACCAGAATCCACTCACCGCAAGCAACCTGATCATCGCCCACGAGTCCGGCAATCCGAACAACGTCGGCAAAAATAGCCTCGAGAACGAAGTCAGTTACATGCTGCGCAACTGGCAAAACGCCTTTGTTTCCCATTGGGTCGGCGGAGGCGGGAAAATAATCCAGATCGCCAACGCCGGCAAAGTCCAATGGGGTGTCGGCCCGAAAGCGAACGGTTATGCCTATGCCCAAGTCGAGCTGGCGCGGACAAGCAGTCGCCCCATCTTTGAACAGGACTACAAAGCCTACGTCTGGCTGCTGCAGAAATTGGCGCTGGAAGCAGGCATCCCCTGCACGCTGAACAGCGGAGCGAGCGTACATGACAAAGGCATCAAAACCCATTCCTGGGTTTCCAAAAATGTCGGCGGGACCGATCATACCGATCCGGACGGCTACCTCGCAAGTTGGGGTATATCGCAGGCCCGCTTTCGTCAGGATATCGAGGCCGGCCTCTCCGCGCTGCCTCCCCTTGCCAGCGCACCCGGCACGTTCCTGCTGCACCGTGTCGTGAAAGGCGACACGCTCTGGGGCTTGTCGCGCAAATATGGAACGACCCCAGCTACGCTAAAGCAGCTGAACCAGCTGTCGGGCAATCTGATCTTGATTGGACAGCAATTGAAGGTGCGCCAGTACTGAGTCTACCTACCGCCGGGAATGGTCTGCTCCGGGGAACGCAGGCTTCGCCGCAGTTCAGTTCACATTTTTGATTCCTGCTCCGATGAGGCAGGCTTCGTCGAAGATGAAGCCCATCATTACCGGTGACCTCCGGCGATCCGACCCCTCGCCGGAGCTGAGGGCGCCAATTCCGGCGCCAAAAAGAAGGCCAGCCCTGAATCATTCCGGGGCTGGCCTTCTTTTTCTTATGTTTATCAATAATAAGCGCGTTCGTAGTTGAATTTGCCGATGTCCAGATCCAAAAACTCTCTGATAAGGGCATATTGGACCTCTAGCGATTCCTCTTTGACCTCCTCGCACAAGTTTTGGCAGCTTCTGAAAAACGAGGCTGCCTCATCGGTTGTTTCGAACAGATACTCCTCCGCTAATGTGTCGTCTTCGACAAAATGAATGACGACCCCTTTCTTATCCTCCAAGAAATCCATTCCCAATACCGGTGTCATGAACATATGCAATCAATCCCCTTTTGTCTTTTTAAGTGGCCTTAGCTGCTTGATAAGACCTACACTGGTATTATTCGCAAAAAATCGTTCCAGCTTTTTTTATTTTTAAACTTTTTTAAATTATTTCCTCAGATGCTTGTTCAGCTCCTCGACCAGCATGAAAACGGTCGTGGATGGATTGTCGCGGGCAGGCGACGGCGAGCGCTGACTGTAGAGTTTCTTGGCGTTCTGGATGGCTGCCGGCTGCCTTGATAATAGTACGTTATACATATGCGGATGATTTTTTTTGTAGAAAAATCCCAGTCGTTTCGACAGCATGTCAGGATAATGGAAACGTGAAATCGATTTTTTGATCAGCTCAAAATGCAGCAGATACCAGATTTCGAAAGCTTCGTTGCTGTAGGCGGCACGGAAGCCTTGCCGGTAATGCGTTTCACAGAAAAAGACGGCTTCATTGAAGATATCCCGGTCAAATGAATCCTTATCGAATACCAGCCAAATTTCATCATATTCGTCCGGTCGATCCTTGACGACCTCTCGCGCATGGTTGACTAAAGACATCGTATTCATCGCTGTACCAACGATTTCGACCTGCGCCGAGATGACGTGAAAACTGCGGAAGTAGTTCGGTTCGGTTTTAGTGCCTTCGCAAAGAATCAGGAAAGTTTTTTCCGGCCTTTTCGTTCCGACCGGCCGTTCAAATTTTTTCTTGTGTTCTCTTCTTCTATTTTCCATTGTCGACCCACCAATCCAACGGCCGAGGAAATGGGATTGCCCCATATTTGCCGTTCAGGTAGTTGCGGTAAAATTCAAAACTATTCTTCCTTTCCTCGTCATCAAAACGATATTCAACCAAGGAAGTCAGGTGGCTGGCGCTGTACGTGTCCTTTTCCACGAACCAGACTTGATCCCTGCGGAAAAGGTTGCTGGAAAGGTTCGTGATATCGTGCGTCGAGTATATCATCTGCGCACCCTTATCGTTGACGTCGCCGGAAAAAAGTTCCAGCACGTAGCGCGTCATCAAAGTGTGGAATTGCGTATCCATTTCATCGACCATCAACAGTCCACCTTTTTCGAGCGCCTCGATGATCGGACCGGCCAAAGCCAAAAGCTTGACTGTCCCTGCCGATTCGGTATCCTGGAAACGGAAATTTTCGCAATGGAGCTCCGATTCCCCGGCTTCATTGCGCCGTGTCTTGACGACAAAAAAGGCAAGTTCCGGCCTCCCATTGCGCGAATTTTCCAATTCGTGAACAACAATATCCTGAATGGACGGATCGGCCACCTGAATCAAGGCCAAGAGATTATGCTTGTATTTTGACAGGTGCATCTTCGCCATCGAAATCGACAATCCGATTTTCGAAGTGTCGAGGATGATGCGCATCTCCGTGAACCATTCTATGAACAGTTTCAGTTCCGGATGTTCAGCTGATTCAGGAGCGGAAAGCAACGAAGACAAGGCCAAACGCATATCGTCCAAAATGATGTCGCGGAACATTTCAGCCCATTCCCCACCGGCGATCTGTCCGGTCGCATTCCGGAAAAACAGATCCTTCTGCTCGTCGCCTTCCAGGTAAAGGAATTCTTCGGTAACCCGTTTGCGGTTGACGAAAAAACCATAGCGATAAAGCTTCCCGTCCAACAGAAAACTTACTTCCAACATCGTATCTTTTTTCTCGGTGCGCGCATCCAGATGGAACGGTTCGATATGGTCGAGCCATTCACTGGATGAGCACTTCTGCAACAGAAGGCCTTCCTGGATCATCTTCATGGCCTTCAGAAGATTGCTTTTCCCGCTGGCATTCGCCCCATAGATCGTCGCCAATTTTGTCACAGCGATATTGTTTTTGCCATAGACGGACTCCGGGTGTTCACCGATCGGGCTGGCGACCATCGAAAAGGTAGCCTCATCTTTAAAGGAAAAAAAATTCTCCATCACTATTTCTACAAGCATCTCGACACCTCCTATACCAAAAAGTATAGCACCCTGGCGGCTTTTCTTCTAAGAATAACCGTCAAGAATGCAAAAGCGGATAACTTTTTTGCAAACGGATACAAATGCGCGGATTTGTAGGGAATTTGTGGATCTTTGCATCATCAGCGAAGATCACACTGAGGCGAACAAATCCGGGGGAGGGGCTCTCCAGCTCCGGGGAACGTTTGCCTCGCCGGAGGAAACAACTATGATTATGCATTGTTCTCCGCTCAAGCCTTCCTCGCCGAAATTGAGCTGGTGAATCCACACCCAATCTCCGGCGAGCCACCATCTTACCGGAAATCAGGTACCCCGAACCATAAAAAAAGACGCACTCCCCATTAAGAGCCGCCTTCGCCGATATCGATGAAATGATACAAACCTAGCCAATAACCGATTGTTTTAAAGATTTCATGCTGCGCCAGGCGTCTCCCGAGTTGGGTTTCGATCCAGGGCAAGCCGTACGGACCGCCAGCTGACACATAGATGAATGTCATATCCTTTCCTTTTGCAGCTTTCTTGAAGCTGTACTTGACCCGGTTCATGTGATAATCGCTCGACACAACAATCGCTGTGTCGAAACCATTTTCTTCCATCAACGCGATACTGTATATGGCATTGGTCCAAGTGCTGGTCGCTTGGTAATCCACCAGTATATCATCATCCATCATCCCAAGTTCGCCGTAGGGCTGCAGATGCAATAGTTCGGCATCCACAAGCAGCGGAGAAACGATGATTTTTCCGGATTCGGAATAACCTGCTTCCAACAGTTCTGAGGCCTTGACTCCTCGTTCCGGCGCGCCTTCAGGTACGATGATGATGTCGGAAACGACCGGTTCCTCATTGATTTCCAGATTGGCGAGGATATAGAAGCTGATTGTCAAAGATACGGCAGTCACGATCAGAAATACATTCAGCAGCAACATCGTTATTCTGGTCGATTCGTCCGTCTTCAGGAGGCTGCGCTCCTTGTCGAATGGATAATTTGCCATCTTCTGCTCTCCACACCCTTTTCTCACCTTATTATCACTCTATTTTATCTGAAATGTGGAAATATGCCATCGCTTTTTATATTTTTTATTTTGAGTGGATCGTCACCTCAAACTTGTAAGCGTTGTCGTGATACAATTAAACCAGCAAGGCATAAGGAGGAGAACGACATAAAACTGATGAACAAAGTCGCTGTTGTAACTGGAGGCGCTTCGGGTATGGGCGAAGCCATCTGTCGCCTGTTTGCTAAAGAAGGCGCAAAAGTGGTCGTTGCCGATTATAACTTCGAAGGTGCCGAAAAAGTCGCAAGTGAAGTCAACACGGAAACCCCTGACGCTGCAACTGCCATCAAAACCGATGTCTTCATCGAAACCGACATAAATGCCATGATTGACACTGCAATCACTTTCTTCGGTAAAGTGGATATCCTCATCAATAATGCCGGCATCATGGACGGCTTCGAACCGGTCGGAGAAGTCACAAATGCGCGGTGGGACCGTGTCTTCGCCGTCAATGTCAACGGCCCGATGTATGCAAGCCGTAAAGCCATCCAATATTTCCTGGAACAAGGCCATGGTAATATCATCAACATCGCCTCAATCGGCGGTCTTCAGGGAGGTTGTGCCGGTGCGGCTTATGTCGCTTCCAAACATGCTGTCATCGGACTGACCAAAAACACGGCCTTCATGTACGCGAAAAAAGGTATCCGCTGCAACGCAATCGCCCCAGGAGCTGTCGCCACCAATATCGCCCAGTCAATGGGCAACATCAGCACATTTGGCCAAGAAACAACTGGCGTCGGCATGGCCATTAATCCGGCCTTCGGAATGCCCGAGCAGATCGCTTCCGTTGCACTCTTTCTGGCTTCTGACGATGCCAGTTTCGTCAATGGCGCCATCGTGACTGCAGATGGCGGCTGGACCAGCTACTGATTTTTGGTTACTCTCACAAAAAAACGAATGCGACTGCCTCCTTTGTCAGGAACAGCCGCATTCGTTTTTTCTTATGTCTGTGTTGCCCGCTTGATAATTGGAACCGTAGCTCCGGCGAAGGAGGTCTTCGCCGGAGCTGGCAACGCGTTTCCGACTCCAACTACGACGAAAACCGGCCTACCGGAGCTGGTGCTCGCAGGGTACCTCCAGCTCCGGCCAACCATGCTGTCGCCGGAGTTCCGGTCCCAAACCACGCTTTTCTTCATCCTGCATTCTTATCCTCCAGCCAAATCTTCCGCGAAATGAAATTCCAGGCCATCACGAACACAGTAGCGGCAATCTTGGCCACCAGGTAATGCAACGCCACTTGATCAACGAACACCCACATCAGCACTTGGTTCAAGCCCAGGCCGATGACACTTAGAGTGAAGAAGAGCAACAATTCCTGGCGCTTCTCAGCTTCGCCAAAGCGGCTCGTGAACACGTAGCGCATGCTCGCCGCGTAATTGAACAACGTCGCCGCAACAAACGCCAACGCAGCGGCCGTCAAGTAATGCAGGCCGATGAAGTCGGCCAGAACAAACAAAATCAGAAAATCCAGTACCGTCGCCACGACACCGACGAGTCCGAATTTTGCCACTTGAGCCAACACTTTAGTCATCGTTCTGCTCCTCCTTGCGACCAGTCGGCAAGGCACGGTCCGTCTCCTTCAATATATAGAGCGGACGCCGCTTCGTCTCCATGAAGGTTTTCCCCAGATATTTTCCGAGGATCCCCAGACAGAGCAATTGCAAGCCGCCCATCCCTAAGATGATAACGATGAGCGAAGTCCAGCCGGAAGTTGCGTTGCCGAAAACCAGCGTCCGCACTGTCAGGATCAAGGCTGCCAAAATCGCAACGGCGAACGACAGGAAACCGGTGAAGGCCGCGATCGCCAACGGTGCCTCGGAAAAGGCCACAATTCCGTCCAGCGAATATTTGAACAGGCTCCAGAACGACCAAGTCGTCTTGCCGGCGACGCGTTCTTGATTTTCGTAGGACAGGTACTTCGTCTCGAAGCCGACCCAGCTGAAGATTCCCTTCGAAAAACGGTTGTATTCGGTCATTTCCAGCACCGCATCAACCATCTGGCGCGTCATCAGCCGGAAGTCCCGGGCGCCGTCGACGATCTCGGTATCTGAGATGCGGTTGATCAGGTGGTAGAACTGCCGCGCGAAAAAGGAACGGATCGGCGGTTCGCCTTTGCGGTCGACTCGTTTCGTGCCGATGCAGTCGTATTCGCCTGCGCGGATCAGGGCAACCATCTCCACCAGCAGAGCCGGTGGGTCCTGGAGATCGGCATCCATCACGGCAACGTAATTACCGGTCGCGTGGCGCAGTCCCGCAACCATCGCCGCTTCTTTGCCGAAATTGCGCGAAAAGGAAAGGTAGTGCACGCGCTCATCCAAAGAAGCAACTCGCTTCAATTCAGCCAGCGTGGCATCTTTCGAGCCGTCGTTCACGAAAATCATTTCGAATACGGCATCCGGCAACTGTTCGCTGACCGCTGTTATTTCTTTATGGAAAATCGGCACCATCTCTTCCTCGTTGTGGCAAGGAACGACGATGGAAATGATATCTTTTGACATGTGTCCACCCCTGCATGTTCTTTCAGAATTCTGAGCTTTCCTTTATCGTATCATACTTAGCGCAGGTTGACCGTCTATTTCTTGAAATGATTCAGCAAATCGAGGCACCATGTTTCGACATACTTCTGCCATAAGTAGGCCACAGGCAAAGCGAACAGCGGCGACAGCAACAGCGCGATTTCCGGCGGGATGATCTGGCCGAGTAACGTCACAAAGAGGACGATCGACGTCGTGTGCGTCAGGTACAGGCTGAAGGACAGCTTTCCCAAGAGCAGCAGCGGTTTCGATTTGAAGAAGGCCGTCAAACGCGGCGATTCCAGGCACAACAACAGGAACAAAATGATGCCCAAACCAGTCAGCAACAGCGCATGCCGCACCCGGAACGAAAATCCGAGCGCCGCCAGGATCCACTGGCTAGGAATCAAGAACGGAATCGCCCAGGCCGACAGGATCCGGAAAAGATGGTGCTCCTGCACAAATGTCCGGATCGCCGCCATATGCTTCGCCAAAACAGCTCCCATAACAAAAAAGATTGCATAATAATTCGTCCGGTTGAGCGATTCAGACAGCTGCGCCAACCAAGCTGTGTCGCTGTGCATACCCCAATCCGTCAGCTTCTCGATCCCGAACTGCATGACCGCATAGCCGCCTAACACTTTCCCCGTCGCGTAGCGATGCAATGCCACCGCGATAAAAGGCAGGATGAAGGAAAGGCGCCATTCCTGAACCATGCTCCAGAAAGCCCCACTCAAAATATTCAGATTGTAGTCATACCCGAGAAAATACAGCAGCATTTCCAGCGCATTCGGCACCCTTTTCCATTTCACATTAAACGAACCGCTCAAGTCGATCGTGTCATGTTTCCAAGCTCCGAATAGGGCAATCAGTATGACCGTTCCCATGATGATCAGCACATACGGGAGCATCAAGCGGATCCAGCGTTTGAGGATGAAAGGCTTGAAATCCAGCTTGCGCCCACTCAGGTAAGGCCGCGCCAGCACGAAACCACCGATGATGTAGAAGACCAGCACCGCCTCATTGCCGCCCCAGATCAGTTTCAAGGGTGTCTGTGTCGCCACCCGCCAAAATGAGTTGGCAAAAACTTTATATTCATTGGCACTGTAACCATAAACTGTCCAGACCGCCATGTGGAAAATCATGACAATGACCGAGGCTAATCCCCGCATACCGTCAAAGATTTCAATCCGTTGGCTTTGGCCGGATTTTTGCATATCATTCACTCCCATTATCAACAAAACTATCGAAATATTCCTTCCTATGTTAGTGCAAATGTTACGAAAATTCAAATTGTTTATTTTTTTGAGCATTTCGACTATTTATTTCGAAGCCGAGATGTTATACTATACTTACATGCGGTAAGTGAAATGAAACTCGCATCAAATATACCATAAGTGGAGGAACACACATGAACGTTTTAGTAGTAAAAGGAAACAACAGACCAGCAGAGGAAGCCATTTCTTCAAAAATGTATGAAACTTTTTTGGCTGCAGCCAAAGAAAATGAAAAATTGAACATCACAACTTATAACGTCTTTTCAGAAGACATGCCATACTTAGGCCAAGATCTTTTCGGCGCTTACGGCAAAATGGCAGTCGGCGAAGAATTGACTGATATCGAAACACGCCTTTTGGCAGCAAAACAAAAAGTAATGGATGCAGTGACTGCAGCTGACGTGATCGTATTCGCATTCCCATTGTGGAACTTGACGATCCCCGCTAAATTGCAAACATTCATCGACTACATCTTTGCAGCTGGCTTTGCTTTCAAATATGATGAAACAGGCACAATGGTTGCTTTGATGCCTGAAAAGAAAGTTATCCTATTGAACGCTCGTGGCGGCTACTACTCCGCTCCTGAAATGGCCCCAATGGATATGGGCGTCAACTACATGCGCAACGTATTCGGCGGCGTATTCGGAATGGAAATCATCGGCGAAGTTGTCATCGAAGGACATGCAGCAGTTCCCGATCAAGCAGCAACCATCATCGCAGAAGGCTTGGCGAAAGTCGAAGCATTGGCAAAATCACTATAATCAAGAAATACGGACGCGCACTAGCAACCAGCTGGTGTGCGTCTTTTTTTGTGCCTTTCCAATTACACCCTGATCTGATAACGGATCACCGGGAGCTGTGCTCCGGTGATCGACGGTTTCGCCGGAGTTGACTGCTCTTTTAGTTGTTTCCTCCGGCGAGCGGTTCTTCGCCGGAGCTGGCGGGTATCTTATTGTTGTCTCCTCCGGTGGGAGGCCATTCCCCGGAGATGGCGATGTATTTTCGCAACAAAAAAACCAGCTTATGTGCTGGTTTTTTTGTTGCGAATCAGAATTGCGCCGAAATGATGCAACGTCACGAATGGCAGCACATCTTGTTCTTCGCATTCCACAAAGACTTTATGATAGAAATACACACCTTCTTGATATACAGCAGTGGCCCAACCAAATAGAAGATCTTCAGGTGATCGAAACAGCTGCCTCTCTCCTGTTCATGTTCATTAATGATTGTTTGTGTTTCTTTGAACCTTTACGGTATTAAAAAACGCATTTTTGTTCGAAACCCCATCAAATTGTCGCGTTTTTGTTTATTTTTGTTCGTTCTCTGTTGACCAGACCGTGAAATTGTGCTAAATTATGGTTAATATAAAGAGGTGAATGAAAATGTTAAAAAAAGAACGCCTGCTGATACTCACTGAAATCGTCAACCAGGAAGGCATCATCACCGTAGCCGATATCGTCAAGCAACTGAACGTTTCCGACATGACCGTGCGCAGGGATCTGGACGAACTCGATAAGGCCGGAAAAATCCTGCGCATCCACGGCGGAGCACAAAGCATCAGCTACGCATTGGACCAGGAACTCTCGCATACGGAAAAACAAGAAGTCCAAAAAGAAGAAAAGAAAGCGATTGCCAAATTGGCGGCAAGCTACGTTGAGGATGGCGACACCATTTTCCTCGGGCCGGGCACGACGATCGAAATACTGGCGAGCTATCTCGGCGGCAAAAAAATCCGCATCATCACAAACAGCTATCCGGTTTTCGAAAATCTGCGCCAATACGACACCGCGGATATCATTATGATCGGTGGCGATTACCGGAAAAACACGGGTGCTTTCTTCGGCCCGATCGCGAACGACAACCTGAAAAAGTTGAAGTTCTCCAAATGCTTCATCAGCGCCAACGGCATCCACAATGAAGCGATCTCCACCTATAGCATGGCGGAAGGAGAAACCCAGAATATCGCCCTGAACAACTCCCGCACAAAATACTTACTGGCGGACAACAAGAAATTCAACCGGGACGACTTCTACAATTTCTACAATCTGCACGACATCGATCACCTGGTCACCGATGACCATATCAGCGCTGATCTGGTCACGCATTACTCGCAATACGTCACCTTGACCCAAGTCCAAACAGAAGAAGGAGCTAACTTATGAAACTGAACGGCATCATTTTTGATTTCAACGGCACAATGTTCCAGGATTCGCATCTGCACGAACAGGCCTGGATCGACATGATCCAAAAGTACAGTCCAGGCAACGGGCTCACAGAAACAGAGATTCTGACAAACGTACACGGCCGCACGAACGACAAAATCCTGCGTCATTTTGTATCCCCTGACTTGACGGACGAAGAAGTGCAGAAACTTTCTTTGGAGAAGGAAGAGCATTACCGCAGACTCTGCCTGAACAAACCGGAGCAACTCGTATTGACGGACGGCTTGACCGAAGTGCTGGACGATCTGAAGGAGCGCAAGTTGCCGCTGACGATCGCCACCGCGACCATCAAAGAAAATGTTGACTTCTATTTCGACACCTTTGCGCTTGATCGTTGGTTCGATCCGGACAAAGTCGTCTTCGATGATGGTTCCTTCCCCGGCAAACCGGAGCCGGACATCTTCCTGCATGCCGCCAGAAAACTCGGGGTCCCCCCCGAAGAATGTCTGGTCATTGAGGACGCCTATTCCGGGCTCCGCGCGGCCAACAGCGCGAACATCGGTATGATCATCGCAATCGACCCGTTCTTCAAGAACCGGGAAACCTTCCAAAAGGAAAACCTCTGCAAGGACGGTGTCATCACGGACTTCCACGGCTTCACCCAGCGCCTTTTCGCAGAGCAAGCATAAAAGTTAAAGAGAACGCACCATCGGCCCGGCCGATGGTGCGTTCTCTTTTTGGTAAAGTACGTTGTTGCCAAGGTTACCGTATCAACGGGAGCTGTGCTCCGGTGAACGACGGCTTCGCCGTAGTTGACTGCTGGGTTTCGCTGTCCTGCTCCGGCGAAGGGGGATTCGCCGGCGTTGGCCCCTGTTTGTGGGTCGGTTCCACCGACGAGCAGTCCTTTCACCGGAGCTGGCTCTCAATTCCCCGAAAAAAAGCATCGGGGAAAATTTCCCGATGCTGTTTTGTGTAGTTGTATTATTTTTTTCTTTCCTACTCTGTAAGAATAAACGTGCTATTCGATTATCTGAGTTTCTGCCAACTTCTTATACCAGTAAGCACTTTTCTTCGGATAACGTTCCTGTGTTTCAAAATCCACGTAGAATAATCCGTAGCGTTTCTCATAGCCATTTGACCATGAGAAGACATCCATCAATGACCATATGAAATAACCTTTCACGTTCACACCTGCTGTTATTGCATCTGAAATGATCTCTAAATGCTTTTTGACATAATCGATACGTGCATCATCGTTGACTGTACCCTCTACAAATTCATCTTTATAGCCTAAGCCATTTTCAGTAATATAGATTTTTTTATAATTAGGATAATCATTTTTGACCCGCATCATTTGATCATATAAGCCTTGTGGATAGATCATCCAATCCCAATCAGTTCGTGGAACATCTACGTCAAACTCTCTTCTTCCGACACCTTTCAGCTGATATTTTGATCCACCTTTAGCCCCGGTTGCATTATGCGTAATTTCTGATTCACCATCAAACGCACGCATCCAATCGCTCATGTAATAATTAATGCCCAGAAAATCATTTAAATCCTTAGCTGCTTCAAGAAGTTCAAAATCTTCTTCTCGAAGATCTAACTTGCCACCATTTACGGAGAGAATGTGATTGACACCCTCCATCGTTTTTTGAGAGTACCTACCCAAGTAAGTGGCATCCAGAATAAATTTATTGTGGATAATGTCTTCCAATTCTGCTGCTCGCACATCGCCTGGATTGGATGGATCATAAGGGTACTTTGTTGGGAGCGCATGAACGACACCTATTTCTCCCGGATAGCCGTTATCCTTATAAAGCTTGACGGCTCTTGCATGTGCGAGCATCATATTATGATGGGATTGGAATAATTTTTCAAAATCATACTTGATCCCTGGTGGGAATTTACCCACTAAGTACTGACCATCACCTATCGGGCCTATTTCATTGAATGTAGTCCAATAGTTCACTTCTGAAAATTCTTTAAAACAGAATTCAGCGTAATCAACAAAATAGTCAATGTTTTTACGATTTAAGAAATCTCCATCTGAATGCAACACTTCAGGAGTATCAAAATGATGCAGCGTGACAAAAGGTTCTACATGACGTTTATGGCATTCTGAAAAGAGATTATGATAGTATTCAACACCTTTAGGATTTACTTCACCAAAACCAGTCGGAAAAATACGTGACCATGCAATGGAGATCCGAATGCCGTTTACACCGAATTTTTCACTAAGTTCCAGGTCAACAGGATAACGATGATAAAAATCACTGGCTGGCTCTGCTGTATACCAATAGTTTTCTTCAAGATAAGTATCCCAAGCTACACGGCCTTTTCCATCTGTTTGTGTCGCCCCTTCAGCTTGATAGGCTGCTGTTGCGCCCCCGAAAATAAAATCTTTTGGTAACTTCTTCATATTATAACTCCTGTCTAGTCTTCAAATTGTTCCTGAACAAATGCAAGAGCCCCTTGGCCATCACGGGTCAATTTAATGTATTGACCTCCTTGCGTTTTAACAAGTTTAACGCCCAATCTGTCAGTATCTTGTTTAATATCTTCGTAATTCGAAGCCACTTGAGGTGCCAGGATGACTAAGTCATAGTCTTTCATGATATCCATGTGAGCACCATAGCTGCCCGCTGCTGCTTTTACAGGAGCACCATATTCAGCCGCAGCTTTATTTAAAGCATTAGCAAGAAGGCCACTTGTTCCACCGCCGGCACAAAGGACAAGAACATTTTTAGCTTCTATTATTTTATTTTCAAAAACTTTCGGATCATTCTCGTTCGCATCAACACTTGCAAGGACCGCTTTGGCTTTTTTAGTATCAAAGCTGCCTTCAACTTTTTCTTTCAAACTATCCGTAGATGATACTCCAGCTTTTTCTTCTTCAAGAATTTGTGCATCGTAGACTTTAAAGAATGGGTAGTAAATCACTACGTCCACTACAATCAGTGTAAGAGCAAGAACAAGTGACATCAGCCCGAATCCTGTTCCGATAACGATCCCTAAAGGACCTGGTGTTGTCCAAGGCAAATTCACGCTAAAGCTGTTCATCCCAAGAACATCAACGAAGAATTTGAAAATCCATACGTTGGCAATCGGTGCAAAAATAAATGGAACAAAGAATACCGGATTCAAAACGATAGGTGCTCCAAATAAAATTGGCTCATTAACCCCGAAGAAAGTCGGTACGACTGACGCTCTGCCGATCGCCTTATTCCGTTTTGATTTTGATAACCACATGAACATGAATGGAACAACTAAAGTTGCACCTGTACCACCCATTGTAACGATAAACATCTGCGTTCCGGATGTCAGAATCTTATCTGCATGCTGTCCAGCCTGTAAAAGTTGGAAATTTGTTTCAATATTCGCATACGTAATCGCTGCAATAGCAGGTTCAACGATAGAGGGTCCATGTATCCCGACAAACCAGAACAGTGCATAGGCACCAAATATGATTGTAATGCCCAAGTAGCCATCAGCCGCTGTGAACAGTGGCTCGAATAACTTAATGATGGACTCCGCCACATTCGTCCCCATAATATTTCTGGTCACTATATCCAAACCATAAAGGACGACAATCACTAAGGTAAAAGGAATGATATCTTTAAAAACTTGTGAAATGTTTGGTGGAACTTCTTCCGGCATCCGGATTGTCACATTATTTTTCACAGTGATATTATAG
The DNA here is from genome assembly GCF_900067165.1 of Trichococcus sp. ES5. Classification (NCBI taxonomy): domain Bacteria; kingdom Bacillati; phylum Bacillota; class Bacilli; order Lactobacillales; family Carnobacteriaceae; genus Trichococcus; species Trichococcus sp. ES5. Next base: position 136,232 of record NZ_FJND01000005.1, on the reverse strand, counting down.
ATGTTCACAGTAATGAACGCTGCAAGAAACGCTGTCAATAGTCCTTTTGTTCCTAAGAATCCGTTTGCAAATCCACCGCCCTCAACTGCATCCGCAGCAAGGAGTAAGAAACCGGATATGGAAGCCAGCATAGTGGAAAGGAAGTTAATTTGATTGGTGCTTTCCAGCTTTCTGTTGAAGGAATCCGTTAAAGATTTTGCTGTTGTGCCGGCAACCAAAACTCCTAAAATCCCCATTGTATATCCGTATGGTTTCATAATCAAAGCTTCAGTCGATGCACTCCATGAGAAACCAAAGATATTAGGAACATAGGCAATCAATAGGAAAATACTTGAAAACAGAACAACAGGCATCGCTGAGATAAAGCCATCACGTATTGCGCGTAGATAGATATTACGGGATACTTTCTCAAAAAAAGGTTTAGCTTTTTCAATTTGTGCAATCAAGGCATTCATCATAATTAGTTGCTCCCTCTTTTATACAATTCAATCATATGTTTCATCAAATCCCTAAGCAGTAATGTTGTCATCAAGTGATCCTGTCCATGCATCATCGTAACGCTGTACGCAATATCATCGCCTGAAGCTTCCATAGTAAGCAAACTTGTCTGAGCTTTATGAGCTTCTATGATGCTGGTATTTGCTTCTTCACATAATGCTTCGGCTTTATCATAATCACCTTTTTCCGCTGCTTTTAAAGCATCCAAAAGGTACGATCGTGCTTCACCTGCATAGGCAACAATTTCAAACCCTAATAAAGTAGCTTCTTCTCTGTTCATTTTATTTCCTCCAATTTGTTCAGATTTTTTCTTTCCAAGATGTTGCTGTCGTTCCAAGAACTTTGCTTAGTGTATCGATAGTATTAAAGCCAGTCTTACGCCACCATTTACGTGCAGCTTGCTCACCTTCTTTGATTTGTAATGATTGATTTCAATTCCTTACCAGCTAAATCCGTCCCCAGTACAATAGCCCTATTCATTTCTCCTTACTAAAAATATTTTAAAGATTTTACGAAGACAGTCTGGAAAATCACAACTCATTTTCCCGGAAGCGTTTTTATTTCCTTATGCCCTCATTATAAACAGAACCAAACATAAAATCAATCTTTTTGTTCGTTTTTTTGTTTTATTTTTTTGTTTTTGTTCCATAAATGTTTCTTTTTGTTTTTTAACATGGTGGAACAGCTTTTTTATTAGTGACACCACTTTACAAGTTATAAAAAAACGCGCAACCGGACCAGCAGCATTTTGCTGGATCGATTGCGCGTTTTTTTTACAGCTCCGAATTTCTTCAATAAATAACTACTGGGGTGCCCACCGAATACGTATAGTATAAAGTCCTGACTGCAGCTGATATCCGCCACAGGAAATTACCAGCAGTGACATAGTTATTACCACCTAGTGACATCAAAATTACCACTGACTGACAGATAAGTTACCAGTGGAAAAAACGCTCACGAAAAGCTGCCCAAATCCTTTATCTAAAGGATTTGGGCAGCTTTTGTGAATAACGTCAAAATGGAACCATTAGTGTGTAAGGTTGAACAGTAAGTGGACAGAGCGTTTAAAACCAACAATCCTGACCCTAAGGTCACCTAAGAGCCGTTCCATATAATCCAGGAACGGCTCTTAGGGAATATCTAATATGTTTTCTACCTGTAAAATTTAAAGTCAGTATTGGTTGATGCTGCTATTGCCATTTCATTATCTCGGAAACAGGGTGATTTTTATTCCATTCAATACGCTCTTCAATGAG
>NZ_FJND01000005.1:0-134468 GCF_900067165.1 Trichococcus sp. ES5 | reverse complement strand
CCAAGAGTTCACATCGACGGGGAGGTTTGGCACCTCGATGTCGGCTCATCGCATCCTGGGGCTGTAGTCGGTCCCAAGGGTTGGGCTGTTCGCCCATTAAAGCGGTACGCGAGCTGGGTTCAGAACGTCGTGAGACAGTTCGGTCCCTATCCGTCGCGGGCGTTGGAAATTTGAGAGGAGCTGTCCTTAGTACGAGAGGACCGGGATGGACACACCGCTGGTGTACCAGTTGTTCTGCCAAGAGCATCGCTGGGTAGCTATGTGTGGACGGGATAAACGCTGAAAGCATCTAAGCGTGAAGCCCCCCTCAAGATGAGATTTCCCATCACTTTAAGTGAGTAAGACCCCTGAGAGATGATCAGGTAGATAGGTTGGGAGTGGAAGTACAGCGATGTATGGAGCGGACCAATACTAATCGGTCGAGGACTTAACCATTTTTTAAAAAGAAGAAAACTCAAGCGGTGTTTTCGGAATCCCTTTACTTTTGTAGATTCAGTTTTGAGAGAACAACGTTCTCTAATTAAAAATGTGCGGTGACGATGGCAAGAAGGTCACACCTGTTCCCATCTCGAACACAGAAGTTAAGCTTCTTAGCGCCGATTGTAGTGAAGGGTTTCCCTTTGTGAGACTAGGACGTTGCCGCGCAAATGAAAAGCAAGCATGCAGGATATTCCTGATGCTTGCTTTTTTTTGACATATAGGAATGTATAAATTTTTTTCAACTCAGAAGTGCATCACCGTAGGTGTTTCACAAGATTGCAGGATGTTTCATGCATCTAAAATGATGTCCAGCTTCACGGGTAAGCCCTTCGGAAATTAGATAAATCTGTCCTATTGCGCTCTTCGATGCTCAGTCGGACAGATTTCCTAAATTTCTTTCAGGGCTGAACGAACCCGTTCAGCTTTTCTTACGTTTTTTTGGGGATCACTCCCAGTTATTGATTTTGTTTCCCAAACAGCTGCACAGCATACAGAAATTCTCCGTCATAATGGACACCGATGCCTACCTCACGGAAATCGGGATGAATCATATTGGCGTAATGGCCTTCGCTTTCCATCCAACCTTTGAACAAAAATTCGGCCATACTTGCTTCGTCCTTGAAATAGGTCGCCATTGCCAGATTTTCTCCGACCGTTTGATAAGGGTACCAGTAATCATCGGTCTGGATGACCGTGTAAAAATCGGTTCCATCCGGACGGGTGTGCGAAAACGATGTCTGGGTTTCAATGGCCCGGCGATCAGCCGCCGCTTTAAGCGTTTCGTTCTTTGTAAGGAGAAGCAAGCCTTGCTCCAGACGAAGCTCATTCAGTAAAACCATGATTTTATCTTCCACAAGGGTATAGTCGATTTCTTCAGGTCGGGTGAAAGGCGCTATGAGCAGGTCAATGCCTTCAGGGCTTGTCAGCACTTGAATTTTCTCAGCCACATCCGTTTGTACTGCTTGCTCGAGAAACGGGAATTTTTCGTTCAAAATATTACGGTTTATTCCGTATCCTACCAACAAGGCTGCTATGCCAGTGAAAAGCAGGCCTCTAATGATTCGCATCCGCACCGTTCCTTTCAGATTTTCGGATAGTTTATTACTGGAAAAATATCCGGCAAATTCAAGTATGTTTCCATTATAGTCAATTCTCCGCACAATGTCCTGAAGAAAGTCTGGGATTCGTTTTTTGATTGATAATTTGCTAAAATGGGGGTAAGAATCGAAAGATGGAGATCTGTTGTGCGGATTGCGGGAGGGGGAATTCCTATGAATAAAAGGTTTGGATTGCTGCTTGTTGTCTGTGTCGGTGTTTTTGCTGCCTGTCAAAATGAATCTGAAACCGAAGATTCTTTGGTGAGCGAACAATCTTCGGTTTCTGCCGAAGCTGAGAAAAGTGTAACTAAAACGATCATTTTTTCAAGTGGTGTTGAGGATGGAATCACCAGAGGCGATAAATATAACTATTTTGCGTTAGAAGGCAATGCTGAAGGTTATGATCAAGTGACCACCATCATCGAAGGGACGGCTGTCGACTACCGCGAGACGAACAACGTATGGGAGTTCGATTATCCTTATCAAGGACCCAGTATTGAAACAGAAATCACCTTCACGACGGATACATCCGTCATATATGGCGATACTGGGATTAAACTGGCAGACCTTGCGCCTGAAAGTTATGTCACCATAACTTTCATACCTAATGAGAACCCAACGATAACTCCGCCTGCTTTTACGGTCAATGAGGGTGAAGCGCAAAACTTTTTGAGCGACGATTCCGGGATAAATGAGTTGGTGACGGTAACGGAAATCCGGGAAATAGATGCGCTGGAGGAACTCAACCCGCTTGGGGAAAAACTGTTGGAAGTAGAAGTGCAATACGTCAACAATGGCAGTGTCGATACCTACATCGCTCCCAACTATTTTTCGGCGCTTGATGCTGAGGGGAAAATTCTCCCTTTGCGCTACACCCATTTCTGGTTGCATACTGTCGCACCCGGGGAGTCCTTTACAGATAAGATTTATTTTGACATCACCAGTGAAGGGCCTTACGCGATTCAATTTTTTGATGGCGCTTGGATCGACAGCGAGGAAGTTGGCGAGACAGTCAATGATATCTAGCTGACTGAAGGATACCAAAAACTACGGTAAAACGTCCTATACAAGGAGACAGCCTTGTGCAGCTTAAGCTGTACAGGGCTGTTCTTACGTTTTCTGAGGTACGGCTGCAAAAATAGTGCGCTACTTTTAGGTACGGACAACCAAAACATCACACGGTGCATGACGGACCACGTAGTTAGAGACCGATCCAACAAAAGCCCTGGTGATCGCACCTTTGCCGGTCGCTCCGATGACGATAAGATCGATGTTGTATTCTTTCGGAAATGCTTCAGCGATGAGCGTCATTGGATTGCCGTTGGTTACAGACTTCTTGACTTCAATCCCTTCATTTAGGGCGAATGTCATCATTTCATCGAGGAATTCATATTCCATGTCCTTGTATGCTTCCGTCAATCTGGATTCATATTCAGGGCTAAGAGGAACATTTCTTGTGTCCTTAACGTAGATAAGGTGCAACGCGGCGTTATTACGTTTGGCAATGGCAACAGCTTTTTTGAACGAATCTTCTGACTGACCTGAACCGTCAACGGGAACCAAAATATTTTTGTATTCTGCTAACATTTCTACCCGCTCCTTTTTTGAATTTGTTCAGAAAACGCTTCCTATACTCATTTTACAACAACCCTGTTTGAAAAGGAAGCCGGGAAGCGGTGACAAAAATTAGAATTATTTGGCAGAACTGTTAATCGGAAATGAAGCATGCTAAAATGAATTAACGAAAAAGAAAGGGTTGAAGGCGGATATGACGGAAACGAACCATGAACAGGAGATCAGATATTGCAGGCAGACGAAGGTGATTCAGACACATCACGTCTTTCCGTTCGATTCAAACTACCACGGTACTTTGTTCGGAGGCAAACTGATGAGCATGATCGATGATTGTGCGGCAATTTCCGGAGAGCGTTTCGGTCGTACGACCAATGTGACCGCATCGGTGGACACATTGAACTTCATCAAGCCACTTCCTACTGGCCACTCGGTCTGCATCGATACGTTTGTTTCGGGAGCTGGGAAGACATCAATGGAAACCTTCACAAAAGTTACCGGAGAAAATCTTCGGACGGGTGAACGGTATTTGGCAGCGACTTGCTTTTTGACCTTTGTGGCGCTTCCTGATGGGAATGGGCAAAAGGTTTCTCTTCCGAAAATCGTACCGGAAACGGTCGAGGAAAAATTCATCAACAGCGGATATGAAGAAAGACGGAAAAAGCGAAGAGCCGATCTGGACTACCAAAAACAGCTACATGAACATCTCACGATAGAAATACCTTGGGCGGACTAGCACTTGTAGACAAAATAAGCGCGGCAAGCCTTGATTTGAAAAGCATGGAAAGAAATACATACAAATGATGGAGCAGGAGTGTGTCAACGTGTCGAAAACTAACGGAAAAGATTTATTGGGTCAGCCATTTTTGAATAAAGGGACCGCATTCACTTTGGAAGAACGAGCAACATTAGGGCTGGAAGGTTTATTGCCGACCGCAGTGCGTACCTTGGAAGAACAAGGGGAGATTGTCTATGCGCAACTGGGCCAACTGACTGATGCTTATTCCAAACAGAAGCATCTGATGAATATCTACGCCCAGAACCGCGTACTTTTTTACCATGTCATCGGGAAACACGTGACCGAGTTGTTGCCGGTCATCTATACGCCGACCATCGCCGACACAGTCATGAATTATTCGCGGGATTACCAAATTCCCCAGGATGCGGTCTACTTGGATGTGAATCGTCCGGAAGCGATCCGCACCGCTTTGCTGAACGGATGCAAAGGCATGGATAAAGAAATCAAAATGATGGTCATCACGGATGGCGAAGGGGTGCTGGGCATCGGCGATTGGGGCATCCAGGGCATCGCGATTTCGGTCGGAAAACTGGCCGTCTACACCGTCGCTTCGGGATTGAATCCGCAACAGGTGCTGCCGATTGTGATCGATGCGGGCACAAACAACGAGCAGCTGCTGGAGGATCCGTTCTATCTGGGCAACAAGCACAAACGTGTGAGCGGAGAGGCGTATTATCAATTCATCGAAAAGTTCGTTGAAGAGGCATCAGCGCTGTTCCCGGATGTGTTGTTCCACTGGGAAGACTTCGGCCGCGACAATGCCGCCAATATACTGGAGCAGTACCGCGATAAAATCTGTACGTTCAATGATGACATCCAGGGGACCGGCGTGATGATGGCGGCTGCGATGGATTCAGTGGTCCGGATCACCGATAAGCCGATCACGGAACACAAAATCCTTGTTTTCGGAGGCGGGACTGCCGGTGTCGGTGTATCCGACCAAATCCTCATGGAGATGGTGCTGCAAGGTGCCGACAGCCAGGAAGCCCGCAAACAGTTTTACATGGTCGACCGCTATGGGCTGGTCACTGATGACATGGCGGATCTTACGCCGGGTCAGCAAAAATATGCGCGCGCTGCGGCTGAGTTCTCCGCACCATTGAACGATTTGGCTGAAATCATCGAAGCGGTCAAACCGACCGTGCTGATCGGAACTTCAGGCCAAGCAGGTGCCTTTACGCAAGCGGTCGTCGAAAAAATGGCAGCATACAATGAACGTCCGGCCATCATGCCGATCTCGAATCCGACCAGCTTATGCGAAGCAAAGGCTTCGGATGTCATTGCTTGGTCCGAGGGGAGAGCGTTGGTCGTTACCGGCAGCCCATCCGATCCGATCGCATACAATGGCGTGGACTATAAAATCGGCCAGGCGAACAATGCCTTATTGTACCCAGGTTTAGGCTTCGGGATCGTCATCGCAAAAGCCAAGACAGTGACGGACAGAATGCTGTCCGCTGCCGCGCACGGCATCACTTCCCTACAGAACTTGGATGAAGCGGGAGCAGCGATTTTGCCGCCGGTTTCCCAGTTGCGCGAAGCCTCGAAATTGGTTGCGGCAGCCGTCATCCAAGCAGCTATCGAAGATGGAGTAAATGGTGTTGAAATAACGGATCCGATGGAAGCAGTCGAAGCTGCCATCTGGAAAGCGGAGTATTAGGACAAAAAGCACGTCCAAAAACGGAAGAGCCAACAGGAAGGAACGGGATGAATGGAATATAGGATTGAACATGACTCATTAGGGGAAGTAAAAGTTGCAGCGGATAAATTATGGGGTGCACAGACGCAACGCAGTCTGGAAAATTTCAAGATCGGAATCGAAAAAATTCCGATGGAAGTCATCTATGCATTGGTCGAAATCAAGCGTGCTGCCGCGGCATCAAACCACGAAGTCGGCTTGTTGGATGAGACCGTTACAAAAGGCATCCTTTTGGCGGCTGATGAAGTGCTTGAAGGCAAATGGGACGATCAATTTCCGTTATCCGTATGGCAGACCGGAAGCGGCACGCAATCCAATATGAATGTGAACGAAGTGCTGGCGAACCGAGGCAACCAGCTAGTTGACGGCGGCATCCACCCAAACGACCACGTGAACAAAGGACAGAGCTCCAATGATACATTCCCGGCTGCTATGCACATCGCCGGCGTGCTATACATAAAAAATAAACTGTACCCGGCAATTGAGCAGTTGATCGGCACGCTGACTCGTTTGGAGCAGGAAAATGCAGCGATCGTCAAATTGGGGCGTACCCATCTGCAGGATGCGACACCATTGACATTAGGCCAGGAAATCAGCGCATGGCGCGTCATGCTTGAAGAAACCATGTCCATGATCGAGGACTCCTTGAAATACATGCGCCAAGTAGCCTTAGGCGGCACAGCGGTCGGAACGGGGTTGAACGCGGATCCGATCTTCATCCAAAAAACGATCGAAAAGGTTGCGGAGCGCACGGGCGAGGCATTCGTTGGAGCAGAGAACAAATTCCATGCGCTGACCAGTAAGGATGCTTTTGTGCATACGCATGGGGCGGTTAAAGCGTTGGCGGCCAATTTCTACAAGATCGCAAATGATGTCCGTTGGCTGGCGAGCGGCCCGAGAAGCGGCATCGGCGAAATCAGCATCCCGATGAATGAGCCGGGAAGTTCGATCATGCCCGGAAAAGTCAATCCTACCCAATCCGAAGCGGTAACGATGGCCTGCATCCAAGTGATGGGCAACGACAGCGCCATCGGCTTTGCGGCTTCGCAAGGTTCGTTCCAGCTGAATACTTATTTGCCGCTCATCGTGAACAGCTTCATGCAGTCTGTCCGCCTGCTTGCGGATGCACTGATCAGTTTTGATGAAAACTGCGCGAGCGGAATCAAGGCGGAACAGGATAAAATCAACCATAACCTGACCAATTCCTTGATGCTGGTGACTGCTTTGAACCCGTACATCGGTTATGAGAAAGCAGCCAAGATCGCCCAGAAGGCTTTTGTGGACGGCACTTCCTTGAAAGAGGCGGCTGTCGCGATGGGGCATGTCACTGCTGAAGAGTTCGATCAGTACGTGGATCCGATGAAGATGGTTTAATTTTTTCGGCGAAGTGCGGATCGGCAGGCAAGTCCAGTCGATCCGCCTTTGTTGTCTATTGTTTTGAAACAGGTCAAACACAGGAGGCCCTAAATATGGATATAACCTTAGAATTGATGAAGCACAGCATTTTGGAAGGCGAGCGGATCCTGCTGCGTCCGGTCGGTTTGGCGGATGCTCCAGATATGTACGAGTATGCTTCCGATGAGGAAACGACCCGTTTTGTCTTCGAAACGCATCGTGAGCGGACGATGACGGAAGAAGCCATCGCGAATTACTTTCTGGCGGCGCCGGCGGGAAAGTATGCGATTGTAGTGCAGGACACCAAAAAGATGATCGGGACGATCGATATCCGTCCGAATCCGACTGACCGTATCGCGGAAATAGGCTATATCTTGAACAAGAATTACGGCGGGAACGGCTACATGACGGAAGCAGGCAAGCTCATCACGGCTTTGGCTTTTGAAGTTTTGGAACTGGAAAAAGTCTTTGCGATGCATGACACGCTTAACCCGGCTTCGGGAGAAGTGATGAAGCGGATCGGAATGCATCCGGAAGGCGTATTGCGCAGACATAAAGTCTTCAAAGGGCGCAGCTGCGATGTGGCTTATTACGGAATTTTGAAGGAGGAGTATTTTCAGCAAGCATGAGAAGACTGAACCGTAAAAAAGCATTGCTATTTCGGAGTTTTTTTCATACAATAGGTAGTGATTGAGCGTAAGGAACAGTAGATGGATGATGGGCAAAGAGAGTCTTTCCTAGGCTGGAAGAGGGACCCCCACTGATCCGTTGAACCTACCTGACAGTAATGCCATAGAAATATGGCCGGTTTTCTGCCGTTACCAGATGTTGAGTTGGGCTTTCGCCAATATTGAAAGCCAATGAAGGTGGTACCGCGGAAATACATCAGGAAAGTATATTTCGTCCTTGTTAAGGATGGATTATGCTTATTTTTTTGCAATCAAATAGAAAAAATATTTTAAAATCAGGAGGAAAAACATGAGTAATTTACAAAAAGAAGATTTTTCAGCATGGTATATCCAAACCATCAAACAAGCTGATTTGATGGATTATTCACCTGTACGCGGCTGCATCATTTTTAAACCGGACAGCTATGAAATCTGGGAACATATCCAGGAAGAATTCAACGCTCGTTTCAAAGAGGAAGGTATCCGCAACGCCTACTTCCCGATGCTGATCCCGGAATCATTCTTCACAAAAGAAAAAGACCATATCGAAGGCTTCAGCCCGGAATTGCCATGGGTAACGGAAGCTGCCGGCGAAAAATTGGAAGAGCGTTTGGCGTTGCGTCCAACATCGGAAACGATGATCGGTACGGCTTTCGGTGACTGGATCAATTCTTACCGCGATCTGCCGATGGAAATCAACCAATGGGCAAACGTGTTCCGTTGGGAAAAGAAAACATTGCCGTTCTTGCGTACTTCCGAGTTCCTTTGGCAAGAAGGCCACACTGCCCATTCCGATGAAGAAGATGCGCGCCGTCGCACCATGCGGATGCTGCAAGTCTACAAAGAAGTCATCGAAGGTTTGTTGGCAGTTCCTGTCTACGAAGGTCAAAAAACGCCTTCAGAACGTTTCGCAGGTGCGGTGGATACTTACTCCGTAGAAGCGATGATGAAAGACGGAAAAGCAGTTCAGGCTGGTACTTCCCACTACATGGGCACGAAATTCGCGGAAGCATTCGACATCAAATACTTGAACCGCGATAACGAGCACGTTTATGCGCATACTACTTCTTGGGGTGTCTCCACACGTTTGATCGGTGCAATGATCATGGTCCACGGCGATGAACAAGGATTGGTGTTACCTCCTAAAGTCGCAGCGAAACAAGTTGTCCTGATGCCGGTTGGCCCATGGAAGAAGAAACCTGAAATCGTGGAACGTCTGGAAGTATTGCAAACAGAATTGAAGTCGGCTGGTATCCGCGTATTATTGGACGACAGCGACAACTCGCCTGGATTCAAATTCAACGAGTGGGAACTGAAGGGCGTACCGATGCGCATCGAATTCGGACCGCGCGATATGGAAAACAACCAAGTCATGGTGAAAATGCGTGACCTTTCTGACAAAGTGGCTGTATCCTTGGATGAAATCATGGACTTCGTGCCGAAAGCATTGGACGAAATGCAAGTCCGTCTGTTGGAAACGGCCCGCGAAAACCGCAAAGCCAATGAATACACCAACATCGATACATTGGATGAACTGAAAGCACATATCGAAGCGAAGAAAGCAGCAGGCGAAGTGCCTGGTTTCGTATTGGCAGGATGGGACGGCGAGCTTGAAACGGAAGCGAAAATCAAGGAAGAAACTGGCTTCACGACCCGCAACATGCCTTTCAACCCACCAGTCGAAAAAACAACCTGTATCGTATCAGGCAAGCCAGCCAAACACACAGTCTGGTTAGCAAGAGCATATTAAGAGAATGAAGGATGCACTGTGGTCGCAAGCTCCCAAGTGTATCATGGCTCTAAGCGATTGAAATCGCAAGAGCCATGACAAATCCCTGGTAGAAATCGAGCACTAAGAGGATATTACGAGAACGGCCGTTTTTTAGCCGTGACGTAATATCAGCTTAGGCGGAGATTCCTGGGATTCAGAACGCGTTTACAATAGGATACGATGAATTGCGTTTAGAACGGAATCACTGGAGCACCCAAGGATAAAATCTGTGTTTTTCAGATTTAATACTTGGGTGTGAAGTGGATGTCCGTTCTGCAATTCAGAGTTCAACTTAGAGCGTGATGATTCGCGTTTACAAAAGGATACGATGAATCCCGCACCAAAAAACAGGACCCACTCCATCAATTCGGAGTGAGTCCTGTTTTTTAGTAGGCATTACTTTTTATCTGCATCCTCTGGGTGCAGGTGCACGACGTTCTTCCCGCCCAAAATGTTTTTCACATCAGTCCGGCGTTTATCTTTTTTGGCTTCCACCAATTTCTTAGGTGTAATGTCATTTCCTTTGGGATCGACAACTTTTGAATTCAAAAGAATGTCGTCAAAAGAACTGCGGAAAGAGCGGAGATACTGTTGACGTAATTCCTTTTGCTCAATTTTTTCGGTTTCGGTCAGGCCATCCGCCGTTTTGGCTTTGCGGGCCAATTCATTGATTCTGTTCAATAGTTTTTCCATATATGTTTCTCCTCTCATGTGGAAGGAGATATCAGAAGTGTTTGTTGTACCAAGCTTTCGCTGCAACAACCTCTTCATTCGTCAGTGAGTGTCCAGCGTTTCCCCAATAAATGGCTACCTCACTGCCGGCTCCTTCTAGTGTCGCCTTCAATTCCATGCTTTCTTCCGGTGCGCAAAGCGGATCGTTTGTGCCTGCACCGATAAAGACAGGAAGGGAATGCAGATCAGGCAATTGACGATTGCGGAAAGGAACCATCGGATGATGAAGGATGGCTCCTTTGACCGCATCTTTGAAAGAGTATATCATACTCCCGGCGATATTTGCACCATTTGAGTATCCGATCGCTACGATGTTATTCCGGTCAAACCCATATTCTGCAGATGCATCATCCAAGAACGCAATCAATTCCTTTGTGCGGTATTCCAGGTCATTTTCGTCGAATACACCTTCTGCCAAACGACGGAAATAACGGTTCATTCCGGATTCGGTCACGTTTCCGCGCACGCCCAGCAAGGAAGCTTCCGGATCGATCGCCTCTCCTAAGAAAAACAGGTCGTGTTCGGTTCCGCCTGTGCCATGCAATAACAGCAGCAAAGGCCTTTCCGGATTCCCTTGTTTGAAAATATGTTGATGATTCATCTAAATCAATCCTCTCTGTTTATACGTTGCGGACTTCGAATGGGATGAGCCCTGCCGTCAAGGCCTCACGTCTGCTTTCGTACTGCGGCGGCAGCATCAATTTCTGGCCCATTGTTTCGCGGGGCTCATCAATAGCGAATCCCGGCGAGTCCGAAGCAATCTCGAATAGGATGCCGCCTTTTTCCCTGAAGTAAAGGGCTTTGAAATAATTGCGGTCCCGGACAGGAGTGGCATGTTGTCCTAGGGCGGTGACATGCTTCAGCCAATCGAGATGATCCGCTTCATCTTTTGCCCGCCATGCGATATGATGGACGGTTCCGACGCCCATGACACCAGCACCGACGGAGGTCATTTTAATGTCGACGGTATTGCCGAGAGCAGCTTCGGAACGGAAACGGATCAGGTCATCCTCCTGGGCGATACGCTCCAAGCCCATCACTTTTTCGACGACAGCCGCAGTGTCCTCGGGCGCTCCCGTCAACAGGACGGCTCCCGCAAAGCCTTTGATGGCATGTTCAGAGGGAACGCCGTTGAAGGAATAAGGGTTGATTTTTCCGTCTTCACGTTCCACCAATTCCAGATGCAGACCATGCGGATCATCAAAGTCCAGATACGTTTCCCCGAAACGGGTCGATTTATCGAACGGAATATTGTAATCGGCCAGGCGTTTTTCCCAGAATGACACGGATCCGGCGGGAACTGCATAAACGGTGATGCCGACCTGGCCATCGCCGATGCTGCCTTGGCGGGATTTGGCCCACGGGAAGAATGTGATGACGGTCCCGGGATCGCCGTCCGCGTTGCCGAAGTAAAGATGATAAGTTTCCGGATCATCGAAGTTGACAGTCTGTTTGATCATGCGCATTCCGAGCACGCCTGCATAAAAGTCGACGTTTTCCTGTGGATGACCCACGATGGCTGTAATATGATGGATTCCTGCTGTTTTCTTCATTATGAAAGACACTCCTTTTGGATAATTTTGGGTTCATTAAATTTATTATCTCGAATTCGAAATAATAATAGCACGAGAAAATCATGCTGTCAAATAGTAAGTGTAAAGCAGTCAGTAAATAAAAAGTTAAGATAGAAGTAAAATTTACCGCGGGGCATATGCTATAATTAAACCTACAACAACAGAGGAATGAGGGGTAAATTTGCAGGATAGCAGCATCGACCAAGTCATACGGGATTTTGTCAGTAAAGGCATTGCGGCCCATCGCATCCATAGCCTGGATGAGCGATACACCATCAATCATTTATTGGGTTTATTAGAGATAGACGTTTATGATGTTCAAAAAATACCTTCCATTCCTTTGCCCAATTTGCTGGACTCACTGGATCGGATGGTCGGCTATGCGGTTGAAAAACATCTGATTACCGATGTTCCCGAAGAAATCGAAATCATGGAAGCGCATATAATGGAACTGATCACACCTTTGCCTTCCGAGGTAAATAAGCGTTTTTGGATGCATTATGAAGAAGCACCGATGCGGGCAACCGATGAGTTCTATCGTTTGAGTCAGGATAATGACTACATTAAAACTAGGAAAATCGCAAGAAACAAACATTTTTCGTTCGATTCCAAGTACGGAAAACTAGAAATCACGATAAACCTATCCAAACCCGAAAAAACGCGCCAACATATGGAAGCGGCGCGACAATCAGAAAGCGGTAACTATCCTATTTGTGCGCTTTGTATGGAAAACGAAGGATACAGAGGGAGAGCCGATGCGGCAGCGAGAAGCAATCATCGGATTGTGCGCCTTCCTTTATTCGGAGAAAACTGGGGCTTTCAATATTCGCCTTATTCCTACTATAACGAACACTGCATCATCCTTTCCGAAGAACACGTACCCATGCATGTCAATGAAGGGACGATTGCAAATCTGTTGGAAATTGTTACGATCTTTCCGCACTATTTCATCGGTTCCAACGCAGGCTTGCCTATAGTCGGAGGTTCTATCCTCAGTCATGAACATTATCAAGGCGGGCGCCATTCTTTCCCGATGGAAGCTGCCAAAGTACTCCGGACCTTGACACTGGGAGGTTTCCCGGAAGTCGAAGCGGAAATACTCTATTGGCCACTCTCTGTTATTCGTCTCCGTTCGAATAACAGGAATGAGGTTGCTGCAGCTGCATGTACCATTATGGAAGAATGGCAACAATACAGCGATCCGCAAGTAGAAATTTTGGCGGAATCTTCAGGCGGACTGCATAATGCGGTAACGCTCATTGCACGCCGGGTCAAAGAAGCCTATGAATTGGATGTTGTATTACGGAATAACCGGACAACCGAATCGTTCCCTGACGGCATCTTCCACCCACATCCGGATGTCCAACACATTAAAAAAGAAAACATCGGCTTGATTGAAGTGCTCGGCCTGGCCATTCTGCCGCCGAGATTGGAAACAGAACTCAGTGAAGTAGCCGATTATCTGCTGGGGAAAACCGCTGCTGTTGCATCTTACCATCGGGAGTGGGCCGAAGAACTGAAGCAACAAGGACCTTTCGAAGCGGAATCCATCATGGAAATGATCCATGAGGCAGTCGGCGAAAAATTTCTGCGCGTAATCGAGGATGCGGGTGTGTATAAACAAACACCGGAAGGACAAGCTGCCTTCGATCGCTTTTTGAGCACGTTTGAAAATCAAGAATGAAAATGCATAGAAGAACCATGGAGGTGAAGTAGGATGGCGACCATGAAGGATATCGCCGAAATGGCAGGAGTTTCGACTGCAACAGTTTCTCGCGTGCTGAACCACGATGAGACGCTTTCTGTCGGAAAGGAAACGAAAGATCGGATCTTCGCAGCTGCAAAAGAGCTGAATTATATTAAAGCGAAAAAAAAGAAAAGCAGAGAAAAGATTCTACTGCTGCAATGGTACACTCAAGAGGAAGAGTTAGATGACCTCTATTATCAAGGCATCCGTCTAGGAGCCGAGGAGCGGGCCGAAGCTGAAGGTTATGATGTCGTACGCGTTTTCCATGATGTGACCTTCGACATCGAAAAGGACGTCATCGGCATCGTGGCGATCGGAAAATTTGGGGAACAGCAGGTGCAGAGGCTGATGGATTTCGGGAAACCTTTGTGCTTCATCGACTCGGATCAGTTCAAGTGGAAACAGGATTGCGTTATTGTGGATTTTGCATCCGCGATGGAACAAGTCATTGCCGAAATGGACAGAGGCGGTCATACCCAAATCGGTTTTTTGGAGGGCAAGGAACTGACGAACGACAAAGAAATGCTGGTCCGTGATCTGCGGTCTGAACTCTTTCTTGCTGAACTGCGCAAGCGGGGCTGGTACCGGGATAAGTATCATCGTAGCGGAAGCTTCAGTACTTCTTCGGGATACGAGATGATGAATCAGCTGCTTAACGACAATGGGAAACAACTTCCGACTTTCTTGTTTGCCGAAAATGATGCGATTGCCATAGGAGCCTTACGTGCGCTTCAAGAAGCTGATATTGCGGTGCCGGATCAAATTTCGGTAGTCGGATTCAACGACAGCAAGGTTGCCAAATACGTTTACCCACCGTTGTCGAGCATCCGAATCGACACGCGTGAGATGGGCAGAACAGGTGTATCCTTATTGCTTGACCGCATCGCCTATCCACGCAAAATATCCAAAAAAATCAGCTTATCCACCGAATGGATTAAGCGTGCATCGACAAAGTGATTCCACCAATCAATGGTGAATCACTTTGAAATCAAAACCACCCGTGTGAACGGGTGGTTTGCTCTGCGGCTGAAAGCCTTTGTTACTAACCAACCCCTAAAGGGGCTCTGAATGGTTCGCCAATTGTACTACTACCACGGGCTAGACCTAAAGGTCTGGCTCTTATTTTTTCTTTTTACTCTTACGAACTTCTTCGCCTGTAAATGGATCCGTGTACTCTAATAGGCTTAATTGTTCTGCGACTATATCATCTTGAATTTGGTTGCGTATATATTCTTGAATTGCCTTCTTGTTTCTCCCAACCGTATCAACATAATATCCTGTGCACCAGAATTTGCGATTTCCATATCGATATTTTAGGTTGGAGTGCCTATCAAATATCATAAGGCTACTTTTCCCTTTAAGATAGCCCACGAACGAGGATACGCTTATCTTAGGTGGTATGCTTACCAACATGTGTATATGATCCACACAAGCAGTGGCTTCGATTATTTCTACACCTTTTCTTTCGCATAACTGCCTTAGTATGACCCCTATATCTTGTTTAATCTTTCCGTAAATTGCTTGCCTCCGGTATTTGGGTGCAAACACAATGTGATACTTACAATTCCAAGTGGTATGTGCTAAACTATTTTTGTCTTGAGACATATGAAAAATCCTCCTGAGTCATGAATATTGGTTGGCGAACCAAATATATTCTAGCACTTAGTGAGGATTTTTTTAATACACCGCTGGAAGCTCTCCGGAACCATGGGCCTAGCCCATGGTTTTCTTTTATCCAACAAAAAGAATAAGCCGCCCCAACAAACCGTTAGAGGTTGTTGGGGCGGCTTATAATCTTATTCTTTCAAAAATGAGTCTTATTTTTTCCAATCATCGATTTTATCATTTGCCTTATCTGCTAAATCATCGGCTTTATCATGGAGATCTTCTTTGATTTCACCTTTTTTTTGTATTGCTTCGCCGCGTGCTTGCTGGAGTTTACCTTCCAATTCTTTGCTTGAGTCATCCACCAAGTCGCCGTATTCTTCTTTAACTTTGCCGACAACTTTGTCCTTCATACCTTTTGCTTTATCGCCCAAATTTGAATTCATGATGTTTCCTCCTTTTTGATGTCACACTTATTGGCTTTACTTACTATAACCTATTTTAACTTATCTGGTATCAAAATCAAGCAATAGCACTTGAACCGGATTGCTACATCCCCCGTCATTCGGAAAGAATTCGGCAGGACACATACTTTTTATCGTCCTGTTAAAATGCTATACTGGATGAGCAGATTAATTAGTCAAAGGAGGCTATCTAGATGAAAACATTAGCCATTGAATCCTCAAACCAGACCATGAGTGCGGCTGTATGCGAAAATGGCCGCTTGCTCGCAGAAGTCACCACCAACGGAAATCTTCAGCACAGTACCCAATTGATGCCAGCAGTGGATCGTGTCATAAAACTTGCCGGATGGAAACCTGCCGATTTGGAATGCATCGCAGTCGCTAAGGGGCCGGGCTCCTACACAGGAGTCAGGATCGGAGCGACCATCGCGAAAACTTTGGCATGGACGTTAGCGATTCCTTTAGTGCCGATCTCCAGCCTGAAGGTTATCGCCGGCAATTGCGAAGGGGCTGCGCACAAGCTTGTTCCTATGATTGACGCGCGCAGAGGGAACTGTTACACAGCTGTTTATCAATTCGAGGACAATTTGTTGGTGGAACGGATTGCCGACACACATATAGCCAGCGAAGAGTGGTTCCAGCGCTTGTTGGCGGAAGAAGGCACTTATCTGTTCGTGGGAGAGGATGTCAGCAAATACCGCGAACGCATCGGTGAATTATTCAAGGAACGCGCACTATTTGCTGGAGAATCACAGGCTTTACCGCGCGCGAGCGTGCTGGCCACACTTTCGGAATCCGCGACCGCGGAGGATCCGCACACCTTTGTGCCGTCCTACTTAAAAAACCCGGAAGCTGAAGAAAAATGGGAACAACAGCATCTTAGTAATCGGAGGGAAGACTACGTTGAGAGAGTGGATTCATCGATTTAAATCCATGTATAAGGAAATCCGATTGGATGTTCTGGCCAAAATCCATTCAAAGCGCGTTCTCTCCAATGAGAAAACCTATCTGCTGCGTAACCAGCTTCCCGTCAGATTGATGGTCGGCGAAAAACAGCACATTCCCGATATTCTTTATATCGAGCGGATGAGCTACGATGGCGCAACACCCTGGGGAAGGACGGCCTTGGAAAATGATATGCTGTACAACCCGAAGTCGCTTTATTACGTTTTGTATGAAGGCCGTATGCCTATCGGTTTTTTGGGTGCAAGATTGGATGGGAAAGATATCCATATAACGAATTTGGCGGTAGTGCCCGAATTTCAGCAGATTGGCGCGGCAACGTTGTTGTTGCGCGTGTTGAGAAGCTTTGCGGAAGAAAAAAGCGCCACAAGCATCAGCTTGGAAGTGCGGATTTCAAACCATCGGGCGAAGGCTTTATACACGAAAATGGGTTTTCTGCCGGAGCAGATCAAGCAGCATTATTATCACGGTGATGGCGAAGACGCTTTGGATATGGTATGGCCTTTGTCAGGAAAACAATCGGAAGAAAAGGAAGATGTTCATGCAACGCACGTTTGAAATATGCGACCTGAAGACGGACGCAGGCAAATTGGACCAACATGCACAGACTTTGTACGAACTTACAATGCTGGCCAACGAGGGGCATTCCAGTTGGAAAGTATCCTCATTCCTGTCTGAATTGAAGGACAATCATTCCATTTATGTAGGCTATATGGAGGAAAACAAGTTGGTGGGCTATATTTGTTGCATGGCGGTTGTAGATGAGGCATCAATCAACAATTTTGCGGTAGCTCCTGATCATCAGGCGAAAGGAATCGGAACAAAATTGTTGCAGGAAATGATTGTCTTGCTGAGAAAAAGAGGCATGGAGCGGCTTTGGCTCGAAGTCCGTGTTTCTAATGAAGCTGCCTATAACCTGTATAAAAAAATAGGCTTTACGGAAATATTCCGAAGAAAAGAGTATTATCATAATCCGATCGAGGATGCCTACATCATGGAATTGGCGCTGACATCGGAAAAACAAGAGGAGGCGGAAGGCTGATGACGCAAACAGATGTGACCATACTCGCGATTGAGAGCAGTTGCGATGAAACGAGTGTAGCTGTGGTGAAAAACGGAAATACGGTCCTTTCGAATGTTGTCGCTTCCCAGATCAAAAGCCATATGCGTTTTGGCGGGGTCGTCCCGGAAGTGGCGAGCCGTCATCATGTCGAGCAGATCACTCAAATCGTGGAAGCGGCATTAAATGAAGCGCAGGTAACTTTCGATGCCATCGATGCAGTTGCTGTGACGCATGGCCCGGGTTTGGTAGGGTCGTTGTTGATCGGTGTCAGTGCGGCGAAAGCTCTTGCTTTTGCCCATCAGAAACCGCTCATTCCGGTCAATCATATGGCCGGCCATATCTATGCGAACCAGTTGGTGACGCCGATGCGCTACCCATTGCTATCGTTGGTTGTCAGCGGAGGGCACACGGAATTGGTGTATATGGAAAAGGACGGATCTTTCGATATCATCGGCGAAACGCGGGATGATGCCGCGGGGGAAGCTTACGACAAAATCGGACGCATTTTGGGCTTGCCTTATCCTGGTGGAAAGAAAATGGATGAAATGGCTCATGAAGGTAAGGAAACGATGCATTTTCCGCGCGCTATGATCAAAGAAGACAATTACGATTTCAGCTTCAGCGGATTGAAAAGTTCCGTCATCAATACTGTCCACAATGCACGCCAAAAAGGGGATGACATCAATCCCTATGATTTGGCCGCCAGTTTCCAGGCAAGTGTCGTGGAGGTTCTGGTGCATAAGACGTTGCGCGCGGCCAAGGAAAAGAACATTAAGCAGCTGCTGTTGGCCGGCGGAGTCGCCGCCAACAGAGGCTTGCGTGAAGCTTTGTCGGCAAAAATGGCACTGGAGCTTCCGGAAGTCGAGGTCGTCATTCCGCCGTTGTCGCTGTGCGGGGATAATGCGGCGATGATCGGAGCTGCGGCTTACACCGAATACCGACAAAAACATTTTGCCGGATACGATCTGAATGCACATCCGGGCTTGGTTTTAGGCGAATAATAAAAGAGAACGCTGGCCGACATAGTCGGCCAGCGTTCTCTTTTTTTGTCGTTATTAGCCAATCAATGCTCTGCAGTAATCGGCATCGAGATCCGAAAAATCGGTGACGATGACGGAAGCCAACGAAAGATCCTGGGGAGGGAACTCGAGATTTCGGAAACCGATGCATTTGCAGCCGGCTGCATGTGCAGAGGCAACTCCGTTTTTGGAGTCCTCAATGACAACGCAGTTCTCCGGTTTGGCATTCAAGTTTTCTGCAGCATCCAGGAAGATATCGGGCGCGGGCTTGGAATGCGCAACGCTTTCCCCCGAAACAAAATAGCTGAAATATTTTTCGATGTCCAATGCTTTTACAGCCTTATGGATATCCGTCAAAGGAGAAGAGGAGGCGATTGCCAAAGGAACACCGGCTTCATGCAGACGTGCAATGAAGGGAATCACACCCGGTATCGGCTGCAGGCCGTCTTCATCCATCAGGCGATTGCGGATGACGTTCGCTCGTTCCACCAATTCTCCTACCGGGGCATCCAGATTGAATTCATTTTTCATTGTTTCCCACATGTATTCGTGCGTGGTCCCTTGGTAGCGGAAATGATACTCCAACTCGGTGTCCACTCCGAATTCCTTCAATAGCATACTTTCTGATCGCAAAAAGTATGGTTCCGTATCGATGATGACACCATCCATATCAAATAAAACGGCTTCCAACATATTCGTACCTCCATATTCCTATTATGCGTACTTGTTCCAGTGCAACTTAGCAAAAGTTCCGGCATTCCTCAACTAAGACAGGAAACGCTTATCGGCTTCACTATTCACTCAGTTCCTCGAGAGCGGTTGTCTGATCTTCCCAATCCTGCATCAGCTCGTCCTGCCGTGCCTGTAGGGCGAGCAACTGCTGGTTGAACTGTTGGACTTTTTCATGGTCACCGTAGACTTCCGGTTCGGTCAATTGCAGCTCGATCGCAGCGATGGCCTCCTCGACGGTCGCCAATTCATCCTCCAAAGCCTCCACCTGCCGTGCCAGTTTTCTTTCCAATTTCAGTTTTTCCTTGGAAGAAACGTAATCCCCTTTGGCTTTCGAAAGAGGCTCAACGGCAGTGTTTGTTTCCGTGGCGTTTTCGGCCTGCTGCAGAGCTGCCAACGCCGCTTCTTGCTGTTTCTTTTCAATATAGTAATCGTAGTCCCCGAGGTATAATTTACTGCCCTCAGCGGAAAGTTCGACAATGCTTGTCGCAATCCGGTTGATGAAATAGCGGTCGTGGGATACGAAAAGCAGGGTGCCGTCATAATCGATCAAGGCATTTTCAAGCACTTCCTTGCTGTCGATGTCCAAATGGTTTGTGGGTTCATCGAGGACAAGGAAATTTTTTTGGTCCAGTGCCAGCTTGCAGAGCGAAAGCCTTGCCTTCTCGCCGCCGCTCAATGCCGGAATCGTTTTTTCGACATCGGCGCCGGAGAACAGGAAGCTCCCCAGGATACTGCGCACATCTTTTTCGTTCAGCGTGGGGTGAAGATCCCAGATTTCGGCGAGAACGCTCTTGTTTTTGGAAAGGTTGCCTAATTCCTGGTCATAATAACCGAGATCGACATTGGCGCCGAGCTGGACTCTGCCTTTCAAAAGTGGAATCTCGGAAATGATCGACTTCAGCAAAGTGGACTTGCCGATCCCGTTCGGCCCGACGATCGCAATCGCCTGCTGTTTGCGGATATCGAGATTGATCGGATCAGCCAAGATCTTATCGGCATAGCCGACAGCCCCGTTTTCCAGCGTCAAGACGACATTTCCGCTTTCTTTTGCGATATCGAAAGAGAAGCGAGCGGAACGCTCATCGCCTTTCGGTCTGTCCATCCGCTCCATTTTTTCCAGACGTTTGCGGCGGCTTTGCGCCATTTTGGTCGTGGAAGCGCGCGCCAGATTGCGGGCGACATAATCCTCCAGTTTGGATATTTCATCCTGTTGCTTCTCGTAAGCCTTCAATTCCTGCTCCAGGCGGGCGGCTTTCTCGGTCAGATAATAGGAGTAGTTGCCTTTGTAGTGCTGGATCTTGTGGCGGCTGATTTCATACACCTCCGTGGCGACTTTGTCCAGGAAGTATCGGTCATGGGAAACGATCAAAAGCGAACCGTTGTAACCGATCAGATAATTTTCCAGCCAAGCCAGCGTATCGATGTCCAGATGGTTGGTGGGCTCATCCAAAATGAGCAGGTCGTTCTTTTCAAGCAGGATTTTGGCCAAGGCAAGCCTGGTTTTCTGGCCGCCTGACAATTGGGAAATCGGACGATCGTAATCTCCTTCGTAGAACTGGAATCCGTGAAGCACCGAACGGATCTCGGATTCATAGCCGTACGCGTTCTTTTCGTGCAAAGTATGCTGGAGCTGGTCATAGCGTTCCAGAGCTTTTTGGTAGGCTTCTTCATCCTCGAGCAAGTCCGGATCCCCCAAAGCGACGGCGGCTTGTTCAGCTTCCTTACTTAATTGGATGAGCGGGGCAAAAATGGTCAACATTTCCTGCCAAATCGTGTTGGATGAATCGACCGCGCTATGCTGATCCAGGTAGCCGATCGTTACGTCCTTGCTCTTTGAAACAGAGCCGGCATCCGTTGCTTCGATGCCTGCCAAAATCTTCAGCAAGGTCGATTTGCCGGCTCCGTTTCGGCCGACGAGTGCAATACGCGAATGGTCTTGAACAGTAATTTGAATATTGTCGAATAAGACGCTAGCCCCAAAAAGGCGCGCCAAATTTTGTCCTTGCAGTAAAATCATATGTAGTGTCCTCTTTCTAAGCAAATGCTGGCATTTATCCCTTCCATTTTATCACAGCATGCAATGATTCGATAGGGACAAGCAAAGTTATTGCTATATTCACGTATTTGTACATGTGAAAAAATGTTGGCGACTCCGCTTACATTTGTTACAGTATTTCACATGTTGTTCAAAAAAGGCTTCACAATCAAGTCCGATTTCGAACAAATTAGTAGATTTTTCACAATCAGGTGATATAATAGGCAGTATGAAATGAAAGCTTAAGTATGTGAACATACTTTTTAAAGTTTGTCGGAATCGCACAAACACTATGGGTTACGAAATGAAAGAGGAAAGAAGAGGAGAAAAAATGTCGACGAATGATATTCCAAAAGCTACGGCAAGGAGGTTGCCGATTTACCACCGCTATTTGCGCTTTTTGCATAATGCTGGTAAAAAACGTGTTTCATCCACTGAGCTCAGTGAAGCAGTAAAAGTGGATAGTGCTACTATCCGTAGGGATTTTTCATATTTTGGCGCACTGGGTAAAAGAGGATACGGCTATGATGTCGAGTATTTGTTGGATTTCTTCAGCAAAACCTTGAATCAGGACCGTTTGACGAACGTTGCTTTGATCGGTGTGGGTAATTTGGGTCATGCCTTGTTGAACTACAACTTCCACGTAAGCAACAATGTGCGCATCAGTGCAGCATTTGATGTCAATGAAGGCATTGTTGGTAAAATCCTCAGTGGTGTACCGGTGTACCCCATGACGGATATGGTGGAGCAGTTGCGTATCCAACAGATTGATGTAGCCATTCTGACCGTTCCCCAAGAAGTTGCGCAGGATGCAACGAACCGTTTGACCGAAGCGGGCGTTCGCGGCATCATGAACTTTACCCCGATCCGTCTTTCCGTTCCGGAAAATGTCCGCGTTCAGAATGTGGATTTGACGAATGAATTGCAGACGTTGATTTATTTCTTGGACAATGATATCGGCTGAGCAAAGTCGGCAGTTGATGATAAGAAAACGCAAAAAGAAGGATGAGGCCGCCTCATCCTTCTTTTTTTCCTAGTTTTTATCGATGCTGTCTTTGATTTTCAAGTAGGCGTTGAACATGCGAACGCCTTTTACGACATCACTTGTTGCGAACAGCACGCTGATGATGGCCATGAATCCCCACCCCGCAGTATTCACTGCGTCGACTGCCAGCGAAATGAAGAGGATTGCAAAAACAAAACGGATGATTACTTGAATTAATAGATTTTTTAAAGTCATGTTATTCCTTTCTTTTTCCTAAATAGCGGACTTCACGTGCCTTACGAAATGAGTTGGGAGAGAATCGGCAAAGCGGATACGGCATTCATCAACGCATGCGCAATCATCGGAGTGGCTATGTTTCTTGTTCTGTAATAAAGGAAAGAAAACCATAGTCCCAAAGAGCCATAAACCAAATAGTGCCCATCATTATGCGCAATCGCAAAAAGCAAAGCACTGATAGTGGCTGCGCCGACGATCCCGATTGCATCAACCAGATGTGTGACAATCGCTTTACGGAATACAAATTCCTCCATCACAGGTGCAAAGATGATAATGTTAAAAATAAAGAATGGATAGCGGTTTGTCAAGTCCAGCAATACTTCCGTATTTTCGGAAATCACGGGCATCTTGAACAAAAGATACTCCACGTTCATCGCGACGATCTGAATCAGGATAGCTCCCAAGAAGCCAAATATTCCGATCGCGAGCGTTTTTCCGATTGGGGCGGCTGGTTGCTCTGTAAGGCTGTTTTGTGGTGTCCATTTTTTTCTGCTATTCCATGCTACCATAAGGACAGTCCCTAGGAAAGCGAAGAATAGCGAGAGATTCATAGCCGCTGCGATACGATCCGCTTCCGGAATGAAAAAAAGTATAACGACCGGCAGAAGCTGAGAAGCGAGATAGATGAGAATGATCTGTATGGCTAACGTTGACCTGGAACGTATTTTTTTATTCATATAATAGTACCTTTCTGAGAGAACTGACGTCTTACGCTTGATAAACAGTATAGCATAATAGCGTAAAAAAATAGAATCAGAAAAAATCGGCTTCCCTCTTGCAAATTAATTGGAGATTGATTAATATAGAAATGTAACTTAGCACTCTGAGTTGATGAGTGCTAAAATGAACTTATTTTTGGAGGGATCATCTTGTTAAAACCATTAGGAAACCGTGTTATTGTAGAAGTTGCCAAAGAAGAGGAAAAATCTGTAGGCGGCATCGTTTTACCGTCGTCCGCTAAAGAAAAATCCCAAACCGGTACCGTTATTGCTGTAGGAGCAGGCCGCGTGACGGATAACGGCGTAACCATCGAAATGACCGTAAAGGCGGGGGATACTGTCCTTTTCGAAAAGTATGCAGGCACAGAAGTCAAATATGCAGGCACAGAATACTTAGTGATCAAAGAAAGCGACATCGTAGCAATCCTGGACTAAAAATAAAATTCATGAGGTGAATCGATAAATGGCTAAAGACATTAAATTTTCAGAAGACGCAAGAGCAGCAATGCTTCGTGGTGTGGATATCTTAGCAGATACCGTAAAAGTGACATTAGGACCTAAAGGCCGCAACGTTGTTTTAGAAAAAGCGTACGGTTCTCCATTGATCACGAATGACGGAGTGACAATCGCCAAAGAAATCGAATTGGAAGACCGTTTCGAAAATATGGGAGCGAAATTGGTTTCCGAAGTTGCTTCCAAAACAAACGACATTGCTGGTGACGGTACAACGACTGCCACTGTTTTGACACAAGCGATCGTTCGTGAAGGTTTGAAGAACGTTACAGCAGGCGCAAATCCGGTAGGCATCCGTCGCGGTATCGAATTGGCTACTCAAGCAGCCGTAAAAGGCTTGGCAGAAATTTCCCAAACCGTAAATTCAAAAGAGTCGATCGCTCAGGTAGCTGCTGTATCGTCCGGATCGAAAGAAATCGGCGAATTGATTGCGGAAGCAATGGAGAAAGTCGGCAACGACGGAGTCATCACGATCGAAGAGTCAAAAGGGATCGAAACCGAGTTGGATGTTGTTGAAGGGATGCAATTCGACCGCGGTTACCTATCGCAATACATGGTCACCAACAACGACAAAATGGAAGCAGAATTGGAAGCACCTTATATCCTGATCACGGATCGTAAATTGTCCAATATCCAAGACATCTTGCCTTTATTGGAACAAATCCTGCAACAAGGTCGCCCATTGTTGATCGTTGCTGATGATGTTGACGGCGAAGCGTTGCCTACATTAGTATTGAACAAATTGCGCGGAACATTCAATGTAGCGGCAGTCAAAGCACCTGGTTTCGGTGACCGCCGTAAAGAAATGCTGCAGGACATCGCAATCCTGACAGGTGGTACCGTTATTGCTGAGGATTTAGGCTTGGAATTGAAGGATACTACCGTAGAACATTTGGGTCGTGCAGGTAAAGTTGTCGTAACCAAAGATTCCACAACCATCGTTGAAGGAGCCGGCGAAAAAGAAGCCATCGAACAGCGTGTTGCGGTCATCCGTGCGCAATCAGCCGAGACAACTTCAGAGTTTGACCGTGAGAAATTACAGGAACGTCTTGCGAAATTATCAGGTGGCGTCGGCGTCATCAAAGTCGGAGCTGCTACCGAAACTGAATTGAAAGAACGCAAACTGCGTATCGAAGATGCTTTGAATGCAACCCGCGCCGCTGTTGAAGAAGGTATCGTATCCGGTGGTGGTACAGCTTTAATCAACGTTCAAAAACGCGTTGAAGCGTTGGAACTGACCGGCGACGAAGCAACAGGTGCGCGCATCGTAGCGCGTTCATTGGAAGAGCCAGTGAGACAAATCGCTGAAAATGCTGGTAAAGAAGGCTCTGTTGTAGCCGATAAGATCAAAGGACTTGAAGTTGGTATGGGTTATAACGCCGCAACCGATGAGTGGGTGAACATGATCGAAGCAGGAATCGTGGATCCTACAAAAGTGACACGTTCCGCTTTACAAAACGCAGCCAGCGTAGCTGCCCTGATCCTATCGACAGAAGCGATCGTAGCCGACCGTCCAGCCCCAGCCACAGCCCCATCAATGGACCCAAGCATGGGCATGATGTAAAAAACAGTGTGTGATGAATCCTGAGCTCAGAGTTTGAGCACTAAGAGGAAATCACCACCACGACCTGGTTTTGGTCGAGGTGGTGATTTCAGCTTAGGCGGAGAACTCTAGGATTCAGAACCGTTCTAACAGGATGTGATGATTCGCATTTAGCCACCCGTACGTTGGAGCGAATCATGAAGGGAACCTCTTTTGTTCACTACGCAAGGACGCACTGTGACTGTAACGGTCAAGTTTATCATGTCTCTAAGCAATTAAAAATCGCAAGAGCCATGACAAAACGGGAGCGGTATCTGCGAATCAGAACTCAACTATAGGATACGATGAATCCCACTCTAGAAATCGAGCACTAACGAAATTAAGGACCAACCAGCCTGCTTTTGGCTGATTGGTCTTTTTTTCTGCAGATTTTTTAAAGTGAGAGTGCTTCAACTGTGGTATTGACTCCTGATGAATTTTTTTATATAATTTTATATGCCCTATGGGGGCATATCCTATATGAACAAGAGGTGCAACGTATGTCTCATTCACAGGAACACAGAACGGAAAGTCTGGTTAAACGTTTGAATCGGATCGAAGGACAAGTAGCAGGAATCAAAAAAATGATCCTCGAAGAAAAAGAGTACGTTGACGTCATCATCCAATTGAATTCGACCCGATCGGCCATCCAGAAAATCAGCCATATCCTTCTGGAGGCCCAAACAGAGCATGCTCTGATGCACGTAAGCGAAGGTGCTGACTTGGATGAAGAAATGAACAAACTGCAAAAAGTGATTGCGCAATACAATAAGATGAACTAGGTGATAATATGGAAGAAAGCACTGGAAAGAGAATTCTGAATTTGGCAATTCCTGCTACAATCGAAAATCTGCTGCAGACGTTGGTTGGCTTCGTTGATACGCTGCTGATAGCTAAGATAGGGCTTATGGCCGTTACGGCAGTCGGCGTTGCCAATACGATCCTGAATGTGTATTTGGCGATATTCATAGCATTAGGGGTCGGAACTTCTTCCCTGATAGCCCAGAAACTAGGGGCAAAGGACAGGGCCGGCGCTGTCCGAATTGCGGAACAGTCAACATTTTCCGCAGTGATCATCGGCTTGTTGTTTGGGTTACTGACGCTTACTTTCGGGAAAACGCTTTTGGGGCTGATGGGCGCCGCTGACCAAGTGATGGCTTATTCCACTGCGTTTTTCTACATTGTCGGGGGAAATTCAGTCTTTTTGGCGGTCATGACCATTTTCGGTAGCATCCTGCGGGCATCCGGAAATACTAAGTCCCCCATGCAGGTCAGCGTAATCGTAAATGTATTGAATGTAGGTTTGGACTATATTCTGATTTTTGGTATCGGACCGATTCCGGCTCTGGGCGTTGTCGGGACTGCGATAGGCACAACAGTGGCAAGAATGCTGGGGTGCGTGCTGTTGTACAAACAGATAAAGAAGTCCCCTGTTTCATTCGAGCTGAAATCCATTTTTGTGAAAAGTGATTATGCGCCATTAGTGAGGCTTTCGATTCCGGCAGCGCTTGAAAGGTTGGTCATGCGGGTGGGGCAAGTAGTCTATTTTGGATTGATCGTTGCGATCGGCGCAAAGACTTTTGCGGCGCATTCCATCGCGGGAAATATCGAAAGCTTTGTGTATATGCCTGCATACGGGTTGGCCACTGCTGCCACCACTCTTGTCGGCAACAGTACAGGCGCATTGGATTTCAAGGAGGCGAAACGTGTCGCGATCCTATCGGCAGCATTTGGTGTACTCATCATGAGTTTCTTGGGGATCATTCTGTTTGTGGGTTCACCTTATTTTGCCGCACTGTTCACCTCGGATGCTGAGGCAATCGATCAAATCGTGACAGCCCTGAGAATAGATGCATTCAACCAACCGGGACTTGCGATCAGCCTGATCACGACAGGTTCCCTGCAAGGCATGGGCGATACCAAATCGCCATTGTACAGCACAGCTTTTGGGATGTGGTGTTTGCGCATAATCGGTGTGATTATTTTGGGAAGAGTGTTGGGTTGGGGAATTGCCGGCGTCTGGGTTTCGATCGGGATCGATCTTTACATACGCTCACTGTTTTTGGCCTTCAGATTCAGGAAAAACATCTCAGCGCGTAGCCATGCATCTGGTTGAGGGATGACAAATAACCTTCAAGGCATCAAATTCAGCAACAAAAATATAAATACGGCCCTCAATTCAAACAGAATTGAGGGCCGTATTTATTTTTATAGTGTGCCCGGCATGGGTGATAACTTGGTGGTGAAAGTCCACTACAGGCTTTGCAGTAGGAACTGTTAGCGAATGACAATGGTGTCCACCGTGAGGTGGAATCTGAAGGAAGTCGGACGCAAATACTCGCACTGACGAACAGACATCTCATATAAGGCTGGATAGAGACGGACGAGCTTGCTGTACAAAGTAAAATCCTATACTGCACGAATCTCTTACAGTAAATGAGGCAGTGACACGAGTGGAAGGTTATCATTCTTACCCGGGGAGGTCTTATGGACATGAGGAATCATGGAGTAAAGCTTGTCATAAGAAGTCAGCAGAAGCCATAGTAGTGACCATAGGGTCACGAAGGGCTGAACAATAATAATCTTGATAGAAACAAGGAGGTGAATGTATCTCGGCACTACAGAAAACGTCGTGGTATAGACCGAAATGGCGGCTATCTCCAGAAGAGATAAGTTGGAAACGAAAGAGATATGGAGAAGCGTAGAGAGATACAGCATGGATATGAAGAAACAAGATGGTATCACGTTAATCGAGAGAATCGCAACACCAAGGAATTTAGTCATTGCCTGCGAGAAAGTCTACAAAAACAAAGGCGCTGCAGGTATTGATGGCATTACGGCTCAGGAAATAGATGAACATATGGGCAAGTACCAAAAGGCGATCATTGCAAAATTGTTGGATGGGACCTACAAGCCACAACCGGTCAAGCGGGTATCCATACCCAAGGAAAATGGCAGTATGCGTAATCTGGGAATTCCTGTAGTGAGAGATAGAGTTGTTCAACAGGCTATCTTACAGATAATTGAACCGCTGTTTGACCCAAACTTTTCCAGGTATAGTTTCGGTTTTCGAAAAGGAAGAAGCGCGCATGATGCAATTAAACAAGCTGAGAAATACATTGAAGAAGGATACAAAACAATCGTCGATTGTGACTTGAAGAATTATTTCGATACAGTCAATCATCAAAAACTGATGGTGTATCTGAGGGAATTCATACAAGACGAGATTGTACTGAAGTTAATCTGGAGTTTTCTTCGTTCTGGCATCATGGAACAGGATGTGTTTATCCAATCCTACAAAGGCACCCCTCAAGGAGGGGTAATTTCCCCGCTATTAGCCAATATCTATCTCAATCAGCTGGATAGGGAATTGGAAAAACGTGGCCATCGCTTCGTTCGTTATGCGGATGATTTCTGCATATACACCAAGACTCCTCGTGCGGGAGAACGGGTGCTAGCTAGTGTCACTACCTTCCTTGAGAAGAAACTGAAACTGACGGTGAATACCGATAAGAGTAAAGTCACTACCCCAGGTAGTGCTAAATTCCTTGGGTTCACCATTTGGAAAACGATGGGAAAGTCAGAAGCCGTCCACATAAGACGGCTAAACAGAAATTCCGAAAACGATTAAAACAGCTAACCAGTCGGAAACGACCAGGAACCTTTCAAGACATAGTAAAAGAAATCAATCAGTATACGCAAGGATGGATAAACTACTATGGCATTGGTGATATGAAAAACTTTATCAGGGAAACGGCTCAATGGCTGAATCATCGCCTAAGGCAGCTAATTTGGAAGAGATGGAAAAGAGTCTCTACCCGCTTCTACGGATTGATGTGTTATGGCATTGATAGAGAAGAAGTTTGGAAAGTTGCGAATTCCCGTAAAGGCTACTGGAGAATGTCTAAGAACCAGACCATTCACCGGGCCATTAACAAAAAAAGGCTGGCTAGTTGGGGTCTGAAAGACCTCAATCAACTATACCAGCGTAGATACTTAAGTTATTGAACCGCCGTGTACGGAACCGTACGCACGGTGGTGTGAGAGGTCGGAGCCTTTGGCTCCTCCTACTCGATTCGAAATGAATATATAATCATCCAATTTATTGATGAAAACATATCCAAATAATTTCAGTCCATCCCAGTCTGGATGCTTTTGAATGAAAATTAATGTTTTTGAAGGAAAATGATTGATTTATTCACGCGTTGGTGGTATATTTTTGTTCGAGAGGTGATAGAAAGTGCTTACAGATGAGCGGCATAAAATCATTCTAGACACTTTAGCCAGAGACAACATTGTAAAATTACAGGAGCTTGTTGATCAGACTGGAAGTTCTGAATCAACGATACGAAGGGATTTAAGCACTCTTGAAGAGGCTGGTTTCTTGGTTCGTGTCCATGGCGGAGCAAAGAGAAACTACAGTGTTTCCGCTGAAGATAGGATGGAAGATAAAACGTCCAAAAACGTTCGGGACAAACAACGGATTGCCGAAAAAGCCGCTCAATTAGTGAGCAATCAAGACATCATCTTTCTGGATGCCGGATCGACCACCTATGAGATGATTCCTTTCCTGAAAGGCAAGAGCATCCTCGTCGTCACAAATGGCGTCCCGCATGCCAGTTTATTATCGGATCTGCAACTCGAGACAATCCTTATCGGCGGCAAAATCAAGATGGAGACAAAAGCAGTCATCGGACCAGTCAGCCAAATGCAAATGAGAAATTACCGTTTCAGCAAAGCTTTTCTTGGCATCAACGGCATCGATAAGCAGTACGGATTCACGACGCCCGACACCGAGGAAGCGGCCATCAAACGGATAGCCATTGAGAATGCCGCACAAAGCTATGTCGTAGCGGATGCTTCGAAGTTCAAGCAAGTCAGTTTTGTGAAGGTCTGCGATATTGAGGATTGCGGCATCATCAGCCATAATGTCCCGTCGGAAATCAAACGTAACCTGAAAGACAGTACAACTATTTGGGAGGCTGAATAATGATCTATACAGTAACATTAAATCCATCCATCGATTACATCGTCCATTTGCCCGCTATCCAGTTGGGTGAGGTGAATCGTATCCAACAGGATTTCAAACTTCCGGGGGGCAAAGGCATCAATGTTTCCCGCATCCTGAATGAATTGGAAGTGGAAAACACCGCTTTGGGATTCCTGGGTGGTTTCACCGGAAAATACATCGAAGACTGGTTGGAAGCAGAAAACAGCAAAACACGCTTTACGCATGTGGATGAAGCGACCCGCATCAATGTCAAGATCAAGTCAGGAATGGAGACGGAAATGAACGGGCCGGGCCCGAATATCGAGCCTGCAGTCGCCGAAGAATTCCTGAAACAATTCGATACGCTTGATCCGGAAAACGACATCGTAGTCTTAGCGGGAAGCAAACCTACAAGCTTGCCTGACGATTACTATCAGACCATCATCCGCAGATTGACGGACAAAGGCATCCCGTTCCTGATCGATACGACCGGAGAGGAATTGAA
The DNA here is from genome assembly GCF_900067165.1 of Trichococcus sp. ES5. NCBI lineage: Bacteria > Bacillati > Bacillota > Bacilli > Lactobacillales > Carnobacteriaceae > Trichococcus > Trichococcus sp. ES5. The sequence goes on along the minus strand of NZ_FJND01000005.1, from coordinate 103,465 downwards.
GAATGCCTTGCCGTACCATCCGTTATTGGTAAAACCGAACCACCACGAATTGGCGGAATTGTTCGATACTACTTTCGAAACCGATGAGGATATCTTGCCTTACGGGAAGAAGCTGCTTGAAGCTGGAGCGCAGTACGCGATCATCTCGATGGCCGCTAAAGGAGCAATCCTTTTCACTCCGGAAGGTGTTTACCATGGGACAGTACCGAAAGGGGTACTTAAAAACTCAGTCGGATCCGGAGATTCGATGATCGCTGGATTTGTCGGGACATACACGAAGACGCACGACCCGTTGGAAGCATTCAAAGTCAGCATCGCTTGCGGAAGCGCGACCGCTTTTGCCGACGATTTAGCCAAACGCGAAGAAATTGATGCTCTAGTCAAACAAGTCACTATCAGTCAGCTATAGGGAGGAGAACTTATTAATATGAAAATCAATGATATTTTATTAAAAGAATTGATGATTATGGATTTGCAAGGAACAACCAAAGAGGGCGTCATCGATGAAATGATCGCAAGTCTTTCCGCCAACGGCATCATCAATGATGTTGCAGTCTACAAAGAGGGCATCATGAAGCGTGAATCACAAACGTCCACTGGTTTGGGCGATGGCATCGCAATGCCGCATGCCAAAAACAAAGCAGTCGTGAAACCAGCTGTTGTTTTTGCTAAAAGTGCAGCCGGTGTGGACTATGCTTCGTTGGACGGTCAACCAGCACATCTGTTCTTCATGATCGCGGCTCCGGAAGGCGCAAATAATGTTCACTTGGAAGTTTTGGCGTCATTATCCCGTTTACTCATCAATCCTGATTTCACTGCATCATTGAAAAAAGCTCAGACCCCAGAAGATGTGCAAGGGTTATTCGCAGCAGCAGAAGCTGCACGTGAAGCCAAAGAGCAAGCTGAAGCAGCTGCAAAAGCAGCCCCAGTAGCAGCAACCGAAACGAAAAAACCTTTTGTCATTGCGGTAACGGCATGTCCTACCGGGATTGCACACACCTATATGGCTGAAGATTCATTGAAACAAATGGCTGAAAAAATGGGCGTGGATATCCGCGTTGAAACGAACGGGTCAGACGGCGTCAAGAACCTATTGACTGCAGACGAAATCCGCCGTGCCGATGGGGTCATCGTGGCGGCTGATAAAAAAGTTGAGATGGCGCGCTTCAACGGCAAACACGTTCTGCAAAGACCGGTAAGCGATGGCATCAATAAAGCGGAAGAATTGATTACGAAAGCAATGCGTCAGGAAGCGCCGATCCTGAATGTCGAAGGAGATATCTTCGCTGTAAATGAAAGCGATGAGAAGCCTTCTATCATCGGAAGAGTCTACAAAGACTTGATGAACGGTATTTCACACATGTTGCCGTTTGTTGTCGGTGGTGGTATCCTGATTGCGATTTCCTTCCTGTTCGAAACTTCATTCGGTTCAGATAGTCCGTTGTTCATTTCCTTTATGGCAATTGGTGGAGCAGCATTCAGCTTCCTGATTCCGATTTTGGCTGGTTACATTGCAATGAGTATAGCAGATCGACCAGGATTACTCCCAGGTATGGCGGGCGGTTACTTGGCTGTGCAAGCAAATGCTGGATTCTTGGGCGGATTGATTGCTGGTTTCTTGGCCGGTTACATCATGGTTTATCTGAAGAAAGCCTTTAAAGGATTGCCTCGTACCTTGGATGGCATGAAGACAATTCTCTTATACCCTGTGTTCGGGCTATTGATCACTGGCTTGTTGATGTACTTCTTGGTAGGTCCTGTCTTCTCCACAATCAATACAGCTATGATCACTTTCCTGGAAAACTTGGGTACGGGTAACGCAGTACTGTTGGGTGCTGTTCTTGGCGGTATGATGGCAATCGATATGGGTGGTCCTTTCAACAAAGCAGCTTATGCCTTCTCAATCGGTATCTTCACGGATACTGGCGATGGCAGCTTGATGGCAGCTGTAATGGCTGGCGGGATGATTCCTCCGTTGGCAATCGGTATCGCAACCTTGCTTTTCAAAAATAAATTTACGGATATCGAACAAAAATCCGGTCTTTCCAACATCTTGTTGGGTCTGTCCTTCATCACTGAAGGTGCGATTCCATTCGCTGCAGCAGATCCGATGCGCGTTATCGGATCATCTATCGTTGGTTCAGCGATTGCAGGTGGTTTGACGCAGCTATGGGCCGTTTCGATCCCTGCACCACATGGTGGCTTGTTCGTAATCACATTGGCCAACCGTCCACTAATGTTCTTGTTGGCTTTATTGATCGGTACAGTCGTTTCAGCCTTGATGTTAGGTCTTTGGAAACAAGATAAGACACAAGAAGTCGTAAAATAAATTGAATCACTCATTTAGAGAACAGACAGGGTATTTCCCTAGCTGTTCTCTTTTTGCTGTTCGGAAAATAAGCCTTATAAATGAAAAGAGTATGACAGATAAATGAGAATAACGTAAAAAAATGGGATGATTTTCATGGCAGATATGCTATAATGCATATTGTTGAATAAACGAAAATGTAGATATCAGTTCATGCATAAAAGCAACGGATATTGAATCTGTATAAGGAGGTAAAAGCATGGCAGCAAAGGAATCAATCAAAAAAGTGGTTTTGGCTTACTCAGGTGGATTGGATACGTCCGTCATCATCCCTTGGTTAAAAGAGAATTACAACAACTGTGAAGTAATCGCCGTAGTAGGAGACGTAGGACAAGGTGACGACTACAGCCGATTGGAAGAAAAAGCCATCAACTGTGGCGCATCGAAGTTGTATGTTGCAGACTTGAAGAAAGAATTCGTCGAAGAATTCATTTGGCCGACATTGCAAGCAGGCGCTAAGTACGAAGGACAATATTTATTGGGGACTTCTTTCGCCCGTCCGATCATTGCCAAAAGAATGGTAGAGATCGCGCACTTGGAAAATGCTGATGCAATCGTTCACGGTGCAACAGGGAAAGGGAACGACCAAGTCCGTTTTGAAGTCGGCATCAGAGAATTCGATCCGAACATCACCATCATCGCTCCTTGGAGAGAATGGGAACTGACTTCCAGAGAAGATGAATTTGCGTATGCTGCTGCACATAACGTGCCGCTTCCGATTACTTTGGAAACAAACTACTCAAAAGATAAAAACTTGTGGCATCTATCGCATGAGGGCCTTGATCTGGAAATGACAGCCAATGAGCCTGATTACGATAAAATCCTGGAAATGTGTGTGACGCCTGAGAAAGCGCCTGACGAAGCAACTTATGTGACTCTGGAATTCAAGCAAGGCGTTCCCGTCAGTCTGAACGGGGAAGCAATGGACGGCATCGCATTGATTGAGAAATTGAACGTGATCGCTGGTGCGAACGGCGTCGGCATCATTGATATCGTGGAAAACCGCTTGGTCGGCATGAAATCAAGAGGCGTTTATGAAACGCCAGCCGGAACTGTGCTGTACCATGCCCACGACAAACTGGAACAACTTTGCCTGGACAAAGATACCTACCAATACAAACAATTGCTTGCCAACAAATATGCGGAGCTTGTTTACAACGGCTTGTGGTATACGCCATTGCGCAAAGCATTGGGTGCCTTTGTTGACGAAACGCAACAAAATGTTGAAGGCTTCGTAAAAATGAAGCTGTATAAAGGCAATATCACTGATGCTGGCGTTGTCAGCGCGAAATCATTGTACAGCGAAAGCTTTGCAACATTCGAAAGCGACGATGTATACAACCATACCGATGCAGCCGGCTTCATCCGCTTGTTCGGCTTGCCTACATCGATCCGCGTGATGAAAGAGCAGGCTGAAGGCCAAGCGACACATGAAGAATTGAAGGACCTATTAAAATAATCAACCGGTATTAGTGTTTGTCGACAACTGATCCGCTCAGGAACGTCCACATCAGGCAATAGAAGCTGATGTGGACGTTCTTTTTCAGTTGTCTGATATTCCTCCCTTAATCATATGCGCTTGTACACGGTTGGAGGGGTGTTGTCTGTCTAAACTTTCATATCGCAAAAGAATAAACTATGATAAAATGAATGCATTCATATCAAGCAAGTCTAAGGAGGAGGAGATTAAGCGTGAATCAAACAGGTGAATGGAATAAAGCCCGTAAAATTATCATAGGCATCGTTGATATGCTGTTGTTCATCGGATCATTGCTGCTATCTTTTTATTTAAAATTCGGAAGAAATATACCATTGATAAACTTCGATGCCTTTCAGGGAAGCATCGTCTATGTATCGGTGATCTTCATCATCGTCAACATCCTGTTCGGTACGTATATCTTTTATAACAAATCGATCAGTGACTTCTTGTTCATCACGGTCATCGGACAATTCGTCCTCTCATTGATCATCATGGCGCTGACTTTTGCCGGGCGTTGGTTGGCGTTCCCGCGGTCGGTCATCCTGATCAACTTCTTTGTGGGAACAATCATACTGTTCATCTTCCGCGTGATGGTATTCAAAATGTACCAACGCGTGAGCGGCAGCAAACGGGTCATGATTGTCGGGATGGAAAAGGAAGTATTCGCGGCAGTCGACAATTTTACGAATACAAAAAGCATACGCCATGTTGTGACACATGTTGTTTTGTCTGATTACTACGAAAATGTTCTGCGGCACCTGGAAGAAATGGATATCGTCTACTTAGCGAGTCAGATTGAGGAATCCGAAAAACTGAAAATATACGATTTGTTGACGAGCAAAGAGAAAAAGATGTTTCTGAATACCAGTTTCGAAAACTTGATCATGGTCAATCCGAATATGATGAATATCGAAGATGAAAGCATCATCGAAGTGTCCCCGTTCCGTATTCCGGCAGAAGATGGCCTTATGAAGCGGATCATCGATATCGCAGTTGCGCTCATCGGTATCGTCATTACCTCGCCGATTATGGTCGTTACGGCCATCTTGGTGAAGAAGAGTTCTGAGGGTCCCGTGTTCTACAAGCAGACACGCATCACCAAAGATGGCAAGGAATTCGAAATTCTGAAGTTCCGCAGCATGGGTGTGACCGCCGAGAAAGAGTCAGGACCGGTTTTGGCAACAAGCAACGATGTGCGCGTAACGAAAGTCGGTAAATATCTCCGCTCTCTGCGCATCGATGAGCTGCCGCAGTTGTTCAACGTATTGCTGGGCGATATGTCCCTGGTCGGTCCCCGGCCGGAACGTCCTTTCTTCGTTGATCAATTCAAGGAACTGAATCCGCATTATTATCTGCGCCACAATGTGCGTGCCGGAATTACCGGATATGCGCAAGTGTATGGGAAGTACGCTTCCGATTTCAACAGCAAGCTGAACTTCGATCTGATCTACATCAAGAAATATTCCTTGATACTGGATCTGAAAATCATGCTGCAGACCGTCAAAATCTTGTTTGATAAAGTATCATCCCGCGGAGTCGATGAAAGCGAACGGGAGATTCTGACCGAGCAAGAAATTGAAGCACGCGGCATCAGAGTCATTTATTAAATAGCAAACCATCCTGGCGGGCATTTTTCCGCCCGCCAGGATGGTTTTTTGTTTACGCAGAAATGCCGGTTGTATTTGCCGGAATGCGGGCCGATCACTATAATCAATCTGATGAATTTTGGACAAAAAAGCGGAAATGTGTGAGGAATTGCGTTACAATAGGTAAATAGAGCACTTCCTTCTGCTGTACCGCGACAGAATGCGGAGGCGTACGATCAAAGATGAAATGAGTGAGTTGGATGAGTTATGATTATAACGATGATAGTTTAGCTTTGCATACTGATTTGTACCAAATTAACATGATGAAGACTTATTGGGATGAAGGCATTACCGAAAAACATGCCATTTTTGAACTGTACTTCCGGAAGTATCCGTTCAATAATGGCTATGCCGTCTATGCGGGGCTTGAACGCTTCGTATCCTACCTTCAGAACCTGCGCTTTACGGACACCGACATCGCCTATTTGCGTGAACATGTCGGTTACGATGAAGGTTTTTTGGAGTATCTGAAAAATTTCCGTTTCTCGGGCACGATCCGTTCCGCCTTGGAGGGTGATCTCGTATTCGCGAATGAACCGATCGTCCAGGTGGAAGGTCCATTAGCGGAATGCCAATTGATCGAAACAGCCTTATTGAATATCGTAAATTTCCAGACGCTGATAGCGACAAAAGCCGCCCGACTGCGCTATGTCTGTAATGATGAGCCACTGATGGAGTTTGGTTCCAGGAGAGCGCAGGAAATGGATGCCGCCATTTGGGGCACCCGTGCAGCCTATATCGCTGGCTTCAATGCAACGAGCAATGTCCGGGCTGCTAAAATGTTCGGTATTCCCGCCTCAGGTACGCATGCGCATTCGATGGTGCAGGTCTACCGCAATGATTATGATGCCTTTATGGCTTATGCGCATTCCCACAAGGATTGTGTCTTCCTTGTGGATACCTACGATACGTTGAAATCAGGTGTGCCAAATGCCATCAAAGTGGCGAAGGAAATGGGCGATAAGATCAATTTCCTCGGCGTGCGCCTAGACAGCGGAGACATGGCCTACATTTCAAAAAAAGTCCGCCAACAATTGGACGAGGCAGGTTTTACCGATGCAAAAATCTACGCATCGAACGACCTGGATGAACTGACAATCTTGAACCTGAAGATGCAAGGCGCAAAAATAGATGTCTGGGGTGTCGGCACCAAACTGATCACCGCTTATGACCAACCTGCGCTTGGGGCGGTCTATAAATTAGTCTCGATCGCGGATGAGAACGGCCAAATGGTGGATACGATGAAAATCTCCAGCAATGCCGAAAAAGTCTCCACACCGGGCAAAAAACAAGTATGGCGGATCACCCGCAAGCGCGACGGTAAGTCGGAAGGAGACTACATTGCGCTTTGGGAAGAACAACCCGATCAAGAGTCGGAACTGTATATGTTCCATCCTGTCTTCACTTACATCAACAAAACCATCACCGACTTTGAAGCGCGCCCTATTCTGCAGGATATCATCGTAGAAGGTAAACTTGTATATGAATTGCCGTCGCTCCAAGAAGTAAAAGCATTCTCGGAAGCGCAGATGAGCGGCTTGTGGGATGAATACAAACGTATCCTGAATCCGGAAGACTATCCGGTCGACTTGTCCCAGAAGACATACGATCATAAGATGGCTACAATCAAGGAAATCAAAAAGCAAATAAAAGAAGAAGCATCATTATTGGAAAACACTAAATAACCAATCAGATCAATCAAGGGGGAATAGCGATGCGTCCATTACAAAAAGAAATTATTGCTGCTTTAAGAGTAAAACCGGAAATCGATCCTAAAGAGGAAATCCGCACCAGCATCGATTTCATGAAAGATTATTTAGCGGCACACCCATTCTTGAAGGCATTCGTTTTGGGAATCAGCGGAGGTCAAGACTCCACTTTGACGGGCAGATTGGCCCAGTTGGCGATCCAGGAAATGCGTGACGAAACCGGCGACGAAAGTTACCAATTCATCGCTGTGCGCCTCCCTTACGGTATTCAATTTGATGAACACGATGCTCAGGCTGCGCTTGACTTCATCTCACCTGACCAAAAATTGGTCGTCAACATCAAGGAAATGGCTGACGCTGCACTCGATGCGCTTGAGGAAGCGGGCCTTACGATCACCGACTTCAATAAAGGCAACATCAAAGCACGTCAACGTATGATCGTTCAGTTCGCGATAGCCGGCGACAGCAGCGGGGCTGTTCTGGGAACGGATCACGCGGCAGAATCCGTGACCGGTTTCTTCACAAAATTCGGGGACGGCGCAGCCGACTTATTGCCGATTTGGCGGTTGAATAAGCGTCAAGGTCGCCAACTATTACAGGAATTGGGTGCGCCGAAAAATCTCTATGAAAAAGTACCGACAGCGGATTTGGAAGAAAATCGTCCCGCTTTGCCTGACGAGGTAGCTTTGGGCGTGACATACGAGATGATCGATGCGTATCTGGAAGGAAGGGAAATACCGGAAAAGGACGCTGAAGTCATCGAAGGCTGGTACACGAAGACAGAACATAAACGTCATTTGCCGATAACAGTCTACGATAGTTTTTGGAAAGAAGCCTAATCTGCTCAGATAGTGGGGTTTTGCAGTGAAAATAAGCAAACGACTTAAAATGATGAAAGAAAAGCAAAAGCTGCAGTGCAAAAGCAGGGGGAATATCCTGCTCTTGCACTGCTTCAGCTTGTTGGTGACCGTATTCGTTGTCCATCTTTTTCTTCAATGGACTCAAAACGATCTGGACGCCGGACTGGTCGTGAATTTTGTATTCGCTTGGCATACCGAGAAGTTCTTGATCAGTACGGGCGTATTGGTGATGCTGGGTCTATGGCTTTGGGCGCTGGTAGGGAACATACGCTTGGCGAACGCCTTGCTGGTGCTGTCGGGAGGAATCCTCGGGATGGCGACCTATGAGAAGATGCTGCAGCGCAACGAGCCCGTTTATCCGAGCGATTTGAAGATGCTGACGGAGGCCACTTTCCTTTTGGAGATGCTGAACGGACGGACGTTGGCGGCATTGAGCCTGGTGTTCCTGCTGTTTCTGGCATTTGTGCTTTATTCCCTGCTTCAGGCCAAGTCCAAGAAAACCGTTAAATTGGGATGGAAATCGCGCGTGCTGATTCTGATAACAACAAGCATGGCGCTCGGCTATGCCGGCCAGTTCCAGCAGGAAGGCAACCTGCTGAAGAAAGCCTATGACCGGACGGCTTATTGGATTCCGTACAGCCAACAGATGAATTACTACAACACCGGCTTTGTTGCCGGCTTCCTATACAACCTTTCGGCTGCGCCAATGGAGCTGCCGGCGGACTATTCGCAGGAAAAAATCGATGTGTTGAAAGCAACCTATCAACAACTGGCTGACGAAATCAATACAAATAGAATGGTAGCTTTGCCTGAAACGAATGTCATCTACATCATGAATGAAAGTTTTGCGGACCCGCTTGAGTTGGTGGGCTTGGATCTTCAAACTGATCCGATTCCGTTCACGCGAGCTTTGATGGACACAAGCTATAGTGGCGAGCTGTTGTCCCAAGGCTATGGCGGCGGGACCGCCAATATCGAATTTGAGGCTTTGACGGGCTTTTCGATGGAACCTTTCGCCGCAAACATCACAACGCCGTATACGCAATTTCTGTCTTCCCGAGACAATTTCCCTTCCATCGTATCCCGTTTGGAACAGGCAGGCTTCAGGACTACCGCCATCCATCCCTACAATACGACCATGTACAAGCGGCTGGAGAACTATGAGGCTTTGGGTTTTGACACCTTCCTCTACGAGGACACGATGGCGAATACGGCAAAGTTGGACACCAATCCGTATATTTCGGATGCAGCAGCTTACGCTGAAATAACGGCTATCCTGAAAGCCAGCGCAGAAAAAGATTTTATCCACTTAGTGACGATGCAGAACCATACCCCTTACCAGGATAAATACACAGCTATCCCTTCTGTTGCTGAAACAGGTATAGCCAGCCAGTCGATCCGGAACTATCTGCAGGATCTTCAGTACAGCGATCAAGCCTTGGCGGAATTGCTGGCTACCCTCCAGGAGTGGGATGAGCCAACCATCGTTGTTTTTTGGGGGGATCATTGGCCAAGTGTTTTCGGCGAGGAACTTTACGCGCTGAATACACTTCAAAATATGCATGAGACGCCTCTGTTCATCTACAGCAATATGCAAGAAGTCCATAAGGATCTGGGGGTCACCAGTCCTATCTATTTCTTGCCGGAAGTGCTGGAATTGAGCAGCAGCCGTGTTACTGCTTTTGAAGCCCTGTTGATGGCGCTACAGGAACAGGTGCCAGCTTTTGAAAAGGCGCTTTATGTGAATGGCAACACCGGGGAATATGTCTCGAGCCGAGAGGGACTGTCCGAGCAGGCAAGAAGCCTGTTGGCGGATTATGACCTCATCCAGTACGACACGACCACTGGAAATCGATACGCGGAAGCAAATGGTTTTTATCGAATCGCCGATTGAAAAAGATGGCCGATTTGCATGTAGAACCGGAATCGCCTATGATTAAGGAAATATAGGATGAAAGGAGGGATCCGGTGAGTTTTTTTATATATTTTACGCTTCTTTTCGGTGCGACGATTCTGGCGAGTACGTTGTTCACCTATCTGTTCCGTGCGGCAGCGAGGCGGTTCCGCTGGATGGATAAACCTTCCGAAGCGAAAGTGCATATAAAGGAAACGCCGACTATGGGAGGCGTGGCTATATTTGCAGCTTATTGGGGCGCGTTTTTCCTTGGGGTTCCTCTGAGTAATCGTTCCGGTTTTGCGGAAGTCATGTTTTTGAGCTCGCTGATCATTCTTGTGACGGGTATCATCGATGATACTTATGATCTGAGGCCCTGGCAAAAAATGATCGGCATCCTCACTGCGGCGAATGTCCTCTATTTTTTTACAGACATTAAAATAGACAGCCTGACTTTGGATTATTTCGGAACAATCGAATTCCATGAAGCGGGTTACTTGGTGATGATGCTTTGGATTGTGGTCATCACGAATGCGGTGAATCTGATGGACGGGCTGGATGGTTTGGCGACGGGGACTTCGATCATTTCCCTCTCGACGATGGGTTTCGTCAGCTATTTTTTCACCTCGCATATGGGCATAACCGCTGTTGTCATGATCTTCCTTTTGGTCGCGAGTTTGTTGGGCTTTTTGCCATTCAACTTCTATCCGTCTTCGATTTTTCTGGGGGATACGGGATCTTTGTTCGTAGGCTTTATGATCGCAGTGCTGTCCTTGTTCGGTTTGAAACATGCCACCTTCGTATCGCTGCTGATACCGGTGGCCATTCTCGGCGTTCCCTTGACGGACACGATCGCTGCCGTCCTTCGCCGGACTTTGCATAAACGTTCCATCAGCGCGAAGGATAAAAGTCACCTACATCACCGCTTATTGCTACTTGGTTTTACGCACCGCCAGACTGTTTTGGTCATCTATGCTTTGGCGATCATCTTTTCTTTGACCGCTATCCTGTTCCCGATTTCTTCTTTCTGGGGAACGATGGTTTTGGTAGTCGGTTTGATCTATGGAGTGGTGCTCTTCATTGCCTCCTTCAATTTGTTGGACAGCAACCGTTCCAAATTGCGAAAAATGTTGTATCGCCTGCTGAGGGAAAAGGACGAAAAAAACAAATGAACAAGCTATGAGAGCCTAGGTGGCTGTCATGGCTTGTTCATTTTTTCGTTCAGATTCTATTCGATTTCGCCTTCATCAGCATCATTGTAGGCTGGAGAAATCGGACGCTCCACATAATCCTCTTCGCCGATTTCAAAGACAACACGGCCGTTCATCACGTCCGTAAGGGAGCTCTGAAATTGACTGATGTCTTCAGAAGGGATTCCGCACAAGAAACAAACTTGGTCGGTGTATTGTGCCTCAATCAGCGTGTACGCTGATTGCGCCAAGTAATTCTCTAATTTTCCGGATGCGGAATAGGAAACGATGCAGCCGACTTTAGTCTGGAGGCTGCGGACAACGATACTGATGTCCTTCAAGGCCGTCGATACCGATCGGCTGTAGGCACGGATCAATCCGCCCGCACCCAATTTTGTCCCGCCAAAATAACGGGTGACGACCGCAGCGACGTAACGCAAATCATTTTTCTTGAGTACTTCCAGCATCGGGACACCAGCTGTTCCGGATGGCTCGCCGTCGTCATGGGCGCGTTGGATTTCGTTCTGGTCGCCGATCAGGTATGCGGAACAGTTATGCGTTGCTTTCCAATGCTCTTTTTTGACGGCTTGGATGAATGCTTTGGCCTCGTCCTCGGAATGGACGCGTTTAAGGCTGCAGATGAAGCGTGAACCCTTGATGACGATCTCGGAAACGCCGCTCTTTGCGATAGTGTGATACGTTGTCAGCATAGCTATTATCCTCCAATAAGTTATTCAGTCCCATTTTACCACAGCAGCGGTAGGATGACAGCGCACGAACAAGGAAAGGGACTTTCCGAACATTTCCATTTGTGGTATTGTTAAAAGGAATATACCAAACGGCCCCAGAGGTCGATGGAAAGGTGATCTGCGTGAAAGTTACAGATTTAATCGATGTACTCAAAATGAAGAAACTTATCGGGAGCTTGGATCCCGAATTGAATATTGGAAAAATCAGTCAGGATTCCCGTGATATCCAATCAGGGGATCTGTTTATCTGCATCGACGGGACGCAAGTGGATGGCCACAATTACGTAGAGACAGCGGTCGCCAACGGTGCGGGTGTGATTGTTGCCCACAAGGATATTCAAAAAGCGGCAGCGAATGTCCCGGTTGTCTATGTTCCGGATACGGGTAAAGCGATGAGTCTGCTTGCGAATCACTTTTATGGTTATCCGAGTGAATCGATGAAAGTCATCGGCGTCACAGGGACAAACGGAAAGACGACAGTCACGTACCTTGTGGAAGCCATCCTTAAGGCGATGGACAAAAAAACCGGGTTGATGGGCACCATCGAAATGCATATCGGTGACGAGGTGCACAAAACGAAAAATACGACGCCCGACAGCATCACGATGCAAAAAGCCCTGCACCTCATGACAGAGCGGGAAACGGAATACTTCACTCTGGAACTGTCCTCGATCGCTTTGGAAATGGGCAGAGCATGGGGGCTGGACCTGGATGTCGCCGTCATGACCAACCTGACGCATGAACATATGGAATTCCATCACACGATGGCAGCTTATGCCGAAGCGAAAAAGTTGCTCTTCTCGCAACTGGGCAACGGCCGCAAAAACGGACGGACGAAAGCGGCGATACTGAATGCAGATGATGAAACGATCCACAGCTATCGCATCGCTACGGCGGCGGAAGTCATTTCTTATAGCGTGAAGGATGAGACAGCTGATTTCTTCGCGACGGATATCACCTACAGCCGCACCCAGACCCGCTTTAATCTGGTCGTCAATGGGGAACGCTATCCGGTCGTAACGAATCTGGTGGGACTTTATAATGTCTCCAACACCTTGGCTGCGTTGGCGGCGGTCTATGCTTTAGGCATTCCTTTGGAGGATGCTACAAAAGCGGTGACGTCATTGGCTGGCGTCATAGGCAGGCTGGAAATCGTTCCTGGCGCGAATGACATCGGTGTCTATGTCGATTTTGCCCATTCGCCCGACGCGATGGAAAAAGTATTGGGCGTGGTGCGCGAATTCACGCAAGGAAGGGTCATTTCCGTTTTCGGCGGTGCAGGGGAACGGGAGCATGAAAAACGTCCGATTATGGCCCGCATCGGTACGGAACTCTCGGACTATGTGATCCTGACGACGGACGATACCGGGAAAGAACCGCAGGAACAAATCATCGCGATGATGCTGGCCGGCATCGAAAAGGACAATTATGAATACATCGAAAACCGCAAGGAAGCCATCCAACATGCCATCGCCATCGCAGAACCGGGAGATACGGTTATCCTGTTGGGACGTGGACATGAGGCTGACTACAACGATAGAGGCACAATGATCCGCCTGTTGGACAGTGAAGTGGCGGCTGAAGCGATTGAATTGCGCAATGAGCAGAAAGTTTGAGGATTCTATGAAAATTGCAGTAGTTACGGACAGTACCGCATATTTGACGGCTGAAACACGCCAACAGCACCATATTCACATGCTGCCGTTAGTCGTGAATATTGGAGCAAAATCGTATCAGGAAGAAATAGATTTGGCTGCAGAGGACTTCTACTCCTTGATGAAATCTGCTGAAGATTTCCCGAAAAGTTCTCAACCCGCAGTGGGTGCCATGCATCAGCTGTATGAAGAATTGGCAAAGGAACATGATGCAATCATCAGCATCCATCTTTCAAGCGGCATCAGTGGCACATACCAGAATGCTGCTGCTTTAAGCAGGGAATACCCTGAATTCAACATTCACCCTTTTGATTCTGAAATCAGTTGCTATGTGCAGGCAAGATTCGTTTTGGAGGCAGCAAGGCTGGCTGCTGTCGATATCGGACCGGAGCAGATCATGGCGCGTTTAGAACATATGAAGAAACGTTCCCGTGCTTATTTTATGGTGGACGATCTGATGAACCTGCAACGTGGTGGCAGGCTTTCGGGTGGAGCGGCCGTCATCGGTTCCATCATGAAAATCAAGCCAGTGCTGCATTTTTCTGACAAAAAGATAGTTGTTTTCGAAAAAATCAGAACCAATGCACGGGCGTTGCGAAGGATAGAAGAACTTTTGGGTCAAGCGGCTTCAAAGGCTGATTATCCGATTATCGCAACTGTCATCCATGGGAATATTCCCGAAAAGGGGCAGGCTTGGTTGGAACACCTCCAGCAAGAGTTTCCGGATATCCGGTTTGAATTGAGTTATTTCGGTCCAGTCATCGGGACGCACTTAGGTGAAGGCGCGCTGGGGTTGACCTGGACGGAAGATACCGAATTGAGCTATCCGATATAAGCAACAAATAGGTGCGGCAATCACACATTCATTCGGGAGGAAGGGCCAATAAGGTTCTGTCCTTCCTGTTTTTTTAACATATAGGAATTTATAAAATTTTCCAGAGTGAAAAATGCATCACCATAGGTGTTTCATAAGTTTGTAAAATGTTTCATGCACCTAAAATGATGTCCAGCTTCACGGGTAAGCCCTTCGGAAATTAGATAAATCTGACCCATTGCGCTCTACGATGCTCATTCAGGGTCAGATTTCCTAAATTTCTTTCAGGGCTGAACGAACCCGTTCAGCTTTTCTCACAAAGCGGATAGCGGGGTGCAGTCGTGAAGGTATTCATCGGTGTCAAATTGCCTAGTGCCGTCAAAAAACAGTTGGTTGATTTCCAGAAGGAAGTGATCCGCGCCAGCATCAAAGGGTCATTCACGGATCCAAACAACTTCCACTTGACGATGCGGTTCATCGGGGAAGTGGACCCGGATCAGAGAAGTGCAATCGAAACGGGGCTGGCCCGCTGCGCTGAAAGTCAGCTGCCATTCTTGGTTGAAACGAATGGTCTGGGTTACTTTTCCAAAAGAAACAAGTGGATCGTCTGGCTGGGCACCAAAGAAAACAGCCGACTCCAGCAGCTCTACGAACAGCAGAACGATTCCTTGCTGGGGCAAAAAGTAGCAATGGCTGATGAGGTGGCGTTCATTCCGCACCTCACGCTCGGCCGGGGGATTGTATTGTGGCAAGAGTGGGAAGAGCTCAGCAAAGTTCCGCTGCCCCCGGATCAAAAAATAACCGTCGCTGCGCTGACGCTATTCGAAAGTGTTCGGCTGGACGGAAAACTTGTTTATCGCCCAATCGCTGATTTTCCTTTCGCCGGACAAGCTGCAGCAACCGACCGGATCGATTCCCGAGAGGAAACTGAAAAATCCTAAGCCGTCCCATTTCGCCGATCAGCGGAAGCGGAGCGGCTTTTTCTGCGTATGTTAATAAGGAAAGCGAAAGGGAGGATGATATGGACGGGAAGGAACTGTACGGCAGGGAATTGACGAGGAGCGAGTGCCGCAACGCCGAAGAAGCGCTGTTGATCCTGGCCGAGAAACGCCCCGGATTGACCAGCGCGAACGGGAAACGGATATGCAATCGCTGCGGAAACCAGGACCGGAAAAAAATGCAGGCAGCGCCGTGCTCCTGTGGAACGGATTGCTTTTATTGTTTAAGTTGCCTGAATATGGGGAAAATCAAAAGCTGTACAGTGCTCCATCATCTGCCGGAAATCAATGCTTTTGAACGGCCCATTGAGCCGATTCTGCAATGGCAGGGCCAATTGTCATCGGAACAGCAACGTGCATCGGAAGAAATCGTGGAAACGGTCCAGGCTGAAGAGACACGACTGATCTGGGCCGTCGCTGGTGCCGGAAAGACTGAGATGATTTTTGAGGGGATTGCAGCCTGCCTGCGCAAAGGTGGTAGAGTCTGTCTTGCCTCCCCGCGCGTGGATGTTTGTTTGGAACTGGCACCCCGGATCAAGCAGGCATTCCCAGCCGTTCCGATGGCCTTGCTGTACGGAGGCAATGAGGATGGTTACAGCTATACGCCGCTCGTCATCGCCACGACCCATCAACTGCTGCGCTTCCGCGAAGCGTTCGACCTACTGATCATCGATGAGATCGATTCCTTCCCGTATCACGATGATTTGGGCCTGCAGTTCGGGGCGCAAAAGTCCAGAAAAAAAGCGAGTGCGCTGATTTATTTGACTGCGACGCCTTCACAGATGATGCAAAACGACATCAAGCGAGACAAGTTGGCGGCGACAGTCTTGCCGGCGCGTTATCACGGCTTTGCATTGCCCGAACCTGAGTGTCTGTGGATCGGAGATTGGCGCAAGGCCATCAGTAAGAAGAAAATGGCCCCTTTCCTTAAGCTTATCCGCAGGCAACTCCAAACGGACAGGCGCTTTCTGCTGTTTTTGCCGCACATCCAGCTGATGGAAGAACTGGACGGTTGGCTGCGGGAACTTTTTCCGGACAAGCGCTTCACCTGCGTTTCGGCGAGCGACCCTGACCGCGAGGAAAAAGTAAAAAAAATGCGGTCCGAGGAATATGATTTTTTGATGACGACGACCATATTGGAGCGCGGGGTGACTTTCAGGGATATCGATGTCATCGTACTTGGAGCAGAAGATAGGGTCTTTACGGAAGCTTCGTTGGTGCAGATTGCCGGCAGGGCAGGCAGGCACAAAGATTATCCGACAGGCTGGGTCTGTTTTGCCCACTACGGCGAAACGAAAGCAATCCAGGGGGCGGTCCGTCAAATCCGCATGATGAACAGGGACGCAGGAAGAAGGGGGCTGCTGAATGGGACAATGTCTCTTCTGCCAAAATGAGATCCGGGAAGTATTGACACTTCAAGAACTTTTCGGTTTCGGGAAAAAGAATCGCGGAAGGGTCTGTAGATCCTGCGAGGAAAAATTGCCGCGTTTAGCCGGGCAAACCGTATGCCCGGGATGCATGCGGCCGCAAGCATCATCCGCGGACCCATGCGAGGACTGCCGAAGATGGGGCAACTGCTATCCGGAGCTGACGATTGCGCATCATGCCTGCTATGCCTATACGGGCATCGTGAAGGACTGGCTTCAACGCTACAAGTTCCAGGGTGATTACCGTCTTGCCGGTGTCTTCACGAATGATCTGCAGTCTCTCCAAAGTACGCATCCCCAAGCGCTTTTCCTGCCGCTGCCGATTTCAAACGCCAGTTATGAGGAAAGGGGCTTCAACCAATGCGAGGAGATGCTGAGACAAGCAGGCATCCGCTGCGTACAATTCTTGGGAAACCAACATGCCGGCGAAAAGCAGTCCGAAAAAAACAGACAGGAACGGCTATTGACGATGCAACCATTTTTATTGCTGGAGGGGTACGAAAAATATCTCCAGCAGGAAATTATCCTTTTTGATGACGTCTATACTACCGGAAGAACGCTCTACCATGCGAAAATACTCCTGTATAAGCATGGGTTCAGAATGGTCCGTTCAACTACTATTGCAAGATAATAAATCATAAACGTTGAAATGTTAAGGCGCTTACATTATAATGAAGTTAAAGAAACCCCCTATGAGTGGTCCATAGGCGAGGGTTGTCTTTATCTGACGATGCGTCAGACGAAAGGAGAGAGTGCTATGTTTAAGTATAATGTCCGAGGAGAAAATATTGAGGTTACAGAACCGATCCGCAACTACGCCGAGAAAAAATTAGGCAGACTGGAAAAATACTTTGAGAACGTGCCTGAAACAACAGCGCATGTCAACTTGAAAGTATATCCATTCCCAGCCGAAAAATCTGCTAAGGTGGAAGTTACGGTTCCGCTACCTTTCCTGGTTTTAAGAGCCGAAGAGACTTCTAGTGATCTATACGGAAGCATCGATTTGGTCGTGGACAAACTTGAACGCCAAGTCCGTAAGTACAAGACAAAGATTCACCGCAAATCCAGAGAGAGAGGATTTGATATCGGTAACGAGCCGAATCTGATCGAAGAAAAGATGGAAGACGATGAGAATCCACTTGAAATCGTCCGCACAAAACGTCTTTCCCTCAAACCGATGGACAGTGAAGAAGCTGTATTGCAGATGAATATGCTCGGACACAACTTCTTTATCTTCGAAGATGCTGAAACGAACGGCACAAGTATCGTGTACCGCAGAAAAGACGGCAAATTCGGTCTGATCGAAACTGACTAAATCTGAAAATAATGTCCCTCGCCCATAAACGGCGGGGGACTTTTTTTAATCTTCGAGACTGACAGCACTATAGACCGTGTCCTTCATTCATCCGTCTGCATTGTTCAACCGCAAATCCAGCGAGCGATAGACAATACAAGCTTTTGTTGACGGTGAGTAGTTCACATTAATTAAAAGTAATGATAGAATAGTAGAGATATAAGAATTATTTTTGCAGCAGCAAAGAACGACCTATACACACGCATACATACCCAGTAAATATGATTGCTGGAATGAAATCAGACAGCAAGAGGAGATATAGAATGGCCAACTTTTTAAAGAAACTCATTGAGAATGATAAGAAAGAGCTACGTTCCTTGGAAGGAGTAGCAGATAAGGTCATTTCCTACGCGGATCGAATGGCCGCGTTGGATGATGAAGAGTTACGCGATCTGACCAAATCCTATAAGGAACGCTACCAAAAAGGAGAGACTTTGGACGACCTTCTTCCGGAAGCGTTTGCCGTGGTCCGTGAAGGCGCAAAACGCGTCTTGGGACTGTATCCTTATAAAGTACAGATCATGGGTGGAATCACCCTGCATAAAGGCAATATCGCCGAAATGAAGACCGGTGAAGGTAAGACCTTGACCGCAACGATGCCGGTTTACCTGAACGCCTTATCTGGCGAAGGCGTGCACGTTGTCACAGTCAATGAATATCTGGCGAGCCGTGATGCGGTCGAGATGGGCGAATTGTACCGCTTTCTGGGGTTGACTGTTGGTTTGAACACAAACGGCAAGTCATCGGAAGAAAAAAGAGAAGCCTATAACTGCGACATCACCTACAGCACCAATAATGAATTGGGCTTCGATTATTTGCGGGACAATATGGTCGTCTATAAAAATCAAATGGTGCAGCGCCCGTTGAACTTTGCGGTCGTCGATGAAGTCGACTCTATCCTGATCGATGAAGCCCGCACACCATTGATCATTTCCGGACAAGCCGAAAAATCGACAGCACTCTATAACAGAGCCGATTTCTTCATCAAAGGATTGAAAGAGAATGAGGATTACACAATCGATTTGACCTCCAAATCAATCGCGTTGACGGATGAAGGCATCGAGAAAGCCGAGAAAACGTTCCACTTGCCGAACTTGTACGATGTGGATAACACGCGTCTGGTGCACCATCTGGATCAGGCCTTGCGCGCGAACTATATCATGCTTGTGGACATTGATTATGTGGTCGAAGACGGAAAAGTAAAAATCGTTGACCAATTCACTGGCCGGATCATGGAAGGCCGCCGTTACTCGGACGGGCTTCACCAAGCCATCGAAGCCAAGGAAAACGTCGAAATCGAAAATGAATCGAAAACAATGGCCACCATCACTTTCCAGAACTACTTCCGCATGTACAAAAAACTGTCCGGTATGACCGGTACAGCAAAAACGGAAGAAGAAGAGTTCCGGGAAATTTACAACATGAACGTCATTTCGATTCCGACTAACAGACCGATCGTCCGTCACGACTATCCGGATTTGTTGTATCCATCTTTGAAAAGCAAATTCAGAGCCGTTGTCGGCGACATTAAAGAACGTCACGCGAAAGGGCAGCCGATCCTTGTCGGTACCGTAGCCGTGGAAACATCCGAACTGCTTTCGCACATGTTGCGTCAAGAAAACATTCCGCACCAAGTATTGAATGCCAAAAACCATTTCCGGGAAGCGGAAATCATCATAGGGGCCGGTCAACCCGGAGCCGTCACAATCGCCACAAATATGGCCGGTCGTGGTACCGACATCAAGCTGGGTAAAGGCGTCAAGGAATTAGGCGGTCTTTGCGTCATCGGTACCGAGCGTCACGAATCACGCCGGATCGACAACCAATTGCGTGGCCGTTCCGGACGTCAAGGGGATCCCGGCGAAACGCAATTTTACCTGTCGTTGGAAGATGACTTGATGAGACGCTTCGGATCGGAGCGCATCCAGCAAGTCTGGAGCAAATTGAATTTGGATGATGAAGCAGAAGATGTGGTCATCCAAAGCAAAATGCTTTCCAAACAAGTGGAATCCGCACAGAAACGAGTGGAAGGCAATAACTATGATACCCGTAAAAACGTACTGGAATACGATGAAGTCATGCGTGAACAGCGTGAAATCATTTATGGACAGCGTCTGGAGGTCATCAATGAAACCGAATCGTTGAAGTATGTCGTGACAGCGATGATCAAGCGTGCGATTGCGCGTGTGGTCGAAACGCATACCGTCGGTGAAAAGACGACCTGGAACCTGCAAGGGATCCGTGATTTTGCCGGAGCTGCCCTCGTGCATCCCGACAGCATCAGCTTGGCCGATCTGGAAGGCAAAACTGCGCATGAAATCGAGGAATACTTGGTGGAACGCGCAATGGAAGTGTACAAGACAAAAGAGAAACAATTGAGTCCCGAACAAATTTTGGAATTTGAAAAAGTCGTTATCCTGCGGGTTGTCGACAGCAAATGGACCGATCACATCGACAATATGGATGAGCTGCGCCAAGGAATCGGCTTGCGTTCATACGCACAGAACAATCCGTTGACCGAGTACCAAACCGAAGGCTATGATCGTTTCCAGGAAATGATTGCGACCATCGACTATGACGTCACCCGGATCGTGATGAAATCAGAAATTCGCCAAAATCTGCAACGCCAATCAGTAGGCCAAGGCTCGAACATCATGCCGACGCGTGAGACAGTCGCTTCCCAAACGGAGCAACAGGAACAAGCGCGCAGAGCCCAGATTGCGGCAATGAGAATGCAAAAACTGATGGAAATCCAAAAAGCCAAACAAGCGGCTGAAGCAGCCGAAAAACAAGAATCTCAAACTTAAGAGTAACAGGCAGCGCATCCGCAAGAGATACTTCAAACAGTAAAACCAATTCAAACACACACTAATCGGATACAATGCCAATCGAGGAGGGTCGGGATAAAAAACAGTCGCTTGTTTTTATCCCGACCCATCCTTCTTTAGTCGAATCTAGGAGGAAATCAAATGGAATTAAGTGAAATCAAAGCCATATTGGAAAGTTCAGAAACAAAAATTGCAAGCTTCAGGAGGTCTCTTTGACTTAGATGGCCTCGAAACGGATATCGCAGAATTCGACGATCGCATGTTGGATCCGGAATTCTGGAACAATGCCGAAGCGGCGCAGGAAGTCATCAATCAATCGAACCAATTAAAAGCGGTCTACAATACGTTCAAGAGTCTGGAAGCGCAATATGAAGACCTCGAAGTCTTATATGAAATGGTAAAAGAGGATGAAGATCCGGAATACCTGGAAGAGTTGAACGAAAAAACGACAGAATTTACAGAAGCACTGGAAAAATATGAATTGACGATGCTGTTGAACGGACCGCACGACAAATCGAACGCTATTTTGGAAATCCATCCAGGTGCTGGCGGAACGGAATCCCAGGATTGGGGAAGCATGCTTTTCCGCATGTACACACGTTGGGCCGATAAAAAAGGCTTTGAAGTGGAGACGCTGGATTATCAAAGCGGGGACGAAGCCGGAATCAAAAGTGTCACAATCCTGATCAAAGGGATGAACGCCTACGGCTACCTGCGTTCGGAAAGGGGCGTCCACCGTTTGGTCCGCATCTCGCCGTTCGACTCTGCCGGAAGAAGGCACACCTCGTTTTGTTCGATCGATGTGATGCCGGAGATAGCTGCCGACGATGCGGATATAGAAGTGAATCCGGATGACATCCGGGTGGATACTTACCGCGCCAGCGGAGCCGGTGGACAACACATCAATAAAACATCATCAGCCATCCGGATCACGCATATTCCGACCGGTATTGTTGTGGCAAGCCAGGCGCAACGTTCGCAATTCCAGAACAGGGATACCGCTATGGGAATGCTGAAGGCGAAACTGTATCAACTGCAGGAGGAAGAGCGCGAAAAAGAGCTGGCAGCCATCCGTGGCGAGCAAAAAGAGATCGGTTGGGGTTCACAGATCCGTTCATACGTGTTCCATCCGTACTCCATGGTTAAGGATCACCGAAGCAGCTACGAAACGGGTAACGTACAGGCCGTCATGGACGGGGATCTCGACGCCTTCATCGATGCTTATCTGAAAATGACGATGGATCAGGAAGAACTTTAAAAGCAGCAGCCCAAATAAATAGGATCAGTCACGAGCGAGAATACTGAGAAACTATTGACACATACTTGTAAAGAAACTAAAACAGACACAGTTGTGCAACGTGCTATAATAGGGAAGCATTCTTGCAGCCTCTGAAGGTTTCAGAGCGGAAGCAAGGAAAAAAAGAAAAGACAGGTGATAAAATGATTGAAATGCTGAATGTCTCCAAGAAGTACAACAACGGCATTACGGCGGTCAATAATCTGAGCGTGAAGATTAATCAAGGCGAATTTGTGTATATTGTGGGCCCCAGTGGAGCAGGCAAATCAACCTTCATCAAAATGATGTATCGCGAAGTAAAACCAACCTCAGGAACAGTTCAAGTAGGCAAATATAATTTAACGACCATGAATGAAAAAGAAGTCCCATTATTGCGCCGTTTTGTGGGTGTGGTCTTCCAGGATTTCAAATTATTACCTAAACTGACCGTATACGAAAACATCGCCTACGCGATGGAAGTAGTCGAAAAAAGTCCGAAAGTCATCCAGAAGCGCGTATTGGAAGTGTTGGATTTGGTCGGACTGAAGCATAAAGTGCGGATGTTCCCGAATGAACTTTCCGGTGGGGAACAGCAACGGATCGCGATTGCACGTGCGATTGCGAATATGCCAGGCGTCCTGATTGCGGATGAGCCGACAGGTAACTTGGATCCGGATACGTCGATGGAAATCATGCGGATTCTGGAAGAAATCAACAACCAAGGAACAACAATCCTGATGGCCACCCATAACAGCCAAATCGTTAATGACATCAAACACCGTGTATTAGCAATAGAGAATGGCCGTATTGTCCGAGATCAACAAGAAGGAGAATATGGATATGAAATTTAGAACATTTATGAGACACATAAGGGACGCATTCAAAAGTCTGTTCCGGAATGGCTGGATGTCGATAGCTTCAATCAGTGCAGTGGCACTGACTTTGTTGCTTGTGGGGTCTTTTACCGGGATTCTTTTGAACGTGAACAAGTTGGCTTCCGATGTCGAAAATGATGTGAGCGTAAAAGTTTACATCGATCTGGCTGCTGATGCAGCCGCCCAGGAAGCCTTAAAGACGGAACTGGAGAACATCGCCAATGTCGAATCCATCACTTTCTCAAGTAAGGACGAGGAATTGGATAAGATTATCGGCAGCTACGGTGATGAATTCGATCTTTTCGGCGGAGATGCCAATCCGTTGTATGATGCTTATGTCTTGAATACAACTGCACCAGAGCAAACGAAAGCGGTAGCTGAAGCAGCATCCGCCATGCAGTATGTCACTCAAGTCGAATACGGCGGTGCCACAGCGGATAAATTATTTGAGACGATTGCGACGATCCGCACGATAGGACTCGTCATCATCATCGGCTTACTGCTGGTTGCCGTATTCCTGATTTCCAATACAATCCGGATTACCATCTTTTCACGTAGTACGGAAATCGAAATCATGCGTTTGGTGGGTGCAAAAAACAGCTTCATCAGATGGCCATTCCTGATTGAAGGAGCCATCATCGGATTGATCGGGGCATTGATTCCCATGACTTTCCTAGTGTTCCTTTACCGCTTCATCTTTAATGTGAGCGGGGACTACTTGGCCGGCACAAACTTTGGTCTTTTGACTCCGAATCCGTTCCTCCTCTACATCAGCCTTCTGATGGTGGGTATCGGTATCTTCATCGGGGCATTCGGTTCCGTTTTCTCGATGCGCCGCTTCCTGAAAGTTTAACAAAAAATTTTTGATCCATAAGGTTCCAGTCATACAAAACGTATGGCTGGAACCTTTTTTTGTCGTTCGCATAAGCCGGCTCATCCTGAAAACCGATAAACTGAAACTATTATTTTGTATGCATTTATTTCTCTTTTACCTTGTGGAATCTCCTGTACAGCGCACTTTTGGAGTCTTTTCGGTTGATGGATAAAAATCGGCCGGGAAAATCTGAATTGCCGTTTTCCAACATTTTTAGTATGCTGAAAAGGAAACGAGCCGAGCAGGAAACCGAGGCTCTCAAAAATACGGCCATTCGTAAAATACATGGGGGGCATACGCCATCCCGGACCCTAATCGGTCAGAGGAGGACACATGAAAAAGGTATTGCTAGTGGATGATGAACCATCGATCGTTACATTATTGGCTTTCAACTTAGAAAAAGACGGCTACGAGGTGACAACTGCCACAGACGGAGCGGAAGGTTACCGTTTGGCTATCTCGAATCCTTTTGACTTCATCATTCTGGATCTGATGCTACCGTCGATGGACGGAATGGATATCTGTAAACGCCTGAGGCAGGAAAAATTTGATACACCGATCATGATTTTGACGGCGAAGGATGATGAGCTGGAAAAGATTATCGGACTTGAGTTGGGCGCGGATGATTATATGACAAAGCCATTCAGCCCGCGTGAAGTATTGGCCAGGATGAAAGCTATCCTAAGAAGGACGAACAAAGCTGTTCCGGCTGAACCGGTTGCGACTGCCCAACCGGAACCGACGGAGGACGAAACAGACAAAATCGAAGTCGGCGAGATCACCATTTTTCCGCAACTGTATGAGGTTCATGTAGCGGGAGAACTGATTGAAGTGACGCCGAAAGAATTTGAATTGCTGCTTTACATGGCGAAGCGCGCCAATCGTATCCTGAGCAGGGAACAGTTGTTGAATGCCATCTGGAATTTTGATTACGCCGGAGAAACGCGCATCGTCGATGTACACATCAGCCATCTCCGCGAAAAAGTTGAAAAAGACACTAAAAATCCGCAATACATCCGTACGGTCCGGGGCTTCGGGTATAAATTTGAGGTAGCGAAGACATGAAGCAACTGCAATTGCGGATGCTTGCCACTTTTGTGTTGATCTTTGCGCTGTTCAGTGTGGCTTTCGGGATATTCCTGGAGACTGTGTTAGGGAACTACACGCGGAGTCTGCACAGTGAACTGTTGGTTGAACAGACGCAAATCGTGGGTACACTGCTCCAAAACAGTGCTGTCGGCAGTGACTGGACCTTTGTTGAAAAAGAATTGGATAAAATTGACTCTTTCACGGAAGATAGAATCACTTTAGTCGCCAGCGATGGGGTTGTGATTTATGATTCGCAGCTCACTGCGGTCAATCTGGAAAATCATCTGCGGCGGGAAGAAATTCAGGAAGTTCTGTCCGGAGAGCCTTACGGAACTGGGCAAAGAAAGAGCGAAAGCACAAATCAGGAGCTTTATTATGTAGCTGTGCCGATTTTTGACGAATCAGGCACTATCGCTGCTGTTATCCGACTGTCGAGACCACTGAGCGCCTTGACGGTCAGCCAACGCATCGAACAGTCCCTTTACGTTTTTATCCTGTTGGCTCTGGCAGTAGCCTTCGTACTTACTTATGCTTTGACGAAACGCATCGGCAGACCGATCGATGCGGTGATGGATGTCGCCAAAAAACTTTCGGATCACCAGTATGATGCGCGATATAAAGGCAAAGGCTTCGGTGATTTCCAAAAATTGGGCGAAACCATCAATGAACTTGCCGAAAGTCTGGATAATCAAATGAATGAAATCAAGCAGAATGATGAACGGCTTACTGGCTTGATCAATCATCTGGTCATTGGCGTGATGCTTCTGGATGAGAACAAGGAAATTACAATGGTCAATCCCGTCATGCAAGAAATATTGAGTGAAAGTGAAGAATCGCTGATCGGTCAATCCTATGTCGAGGCTGTAAGCAGTTATGGACTCAGCCATATGATTGAGCGAGCGTACACGTACAGAGAGCCGCAGAATGACGAAATCTATTTTTATTATCCAAAAGACAGAATAGTCGATGTCAATATTGTCCCGATCACAAGCAAGAAACCGGGTGAAATGAATCTGATTGTGCTCCTCTATGACATAAGTGAAATCCGACGCTTGGAGAAAGTCCGTACCGACTTTGTCGCCAATGCATCCCATGAGCTTCGGACGCCTGTTACAGCCCTGAAAGGATTCGCTGAAACATTATTGGACGGTGCAATGGAAGATCCCGTTATCCTGAAACAGTTTTTGGAAATCATTCTGGCCGAAAGCACCCGGTTGAATCTTTTGGTGAATGATATTTTGGAACTGTCGAAGTTGGAGCAGCGGCAAGTCCCGCTCGCTCTGCAGCAAGTGAATATTTCCGAAGCGGTGTTGGCGACCTTTCAGTTGGTCGATCAGAAAGTGAAAGAGAAAAACATGACACTGGAATTAGTGGAAAAGGATTTCGTAACGTTGCATACAGATCCGAATCGCTTGAAGCAAATACTGGCTAATCTGATCAACAATGCCGTCGTCTATACGCAAGCCGGAGGGCATATCACGGTCACTGTCGAGAAGACTGCGGATCAAGTCCATCTGCACGTTGCCGATAACGGAATCGGGATACCGGAAGCCGATCTGGGAAGAGTATTCGAGCGGTTCTATCGCGTCGATAAAGCGCGGAGCAGAAACTCCGGAGGTACCGGCTTAGGATTATCGATTGTGAAGTATTTGGTTGAAAACATGAACGGAACGGTCACTGTAGCCAGCAAACAGGGCAATGGAACAACTTTTACAGTGACATTGCCTATATAAGAATGGATTCGAATGCAAAAGCTTTACAGGCGGAAACGTACCTGTAGAGCTTTTTTTCTTGTATTCTAAAGCCCCGTTTACAAAACATTTACAAAAAAAGAGGTAAATCAACGGAAAATTTACATGAAACCGCAAGGAAATTAACAATCGACCGTTAATATTAAGGTTGTGAACAGGCAATGGCGTTCAAATAACCTCAACATAAAGGATGGTAAAAAATGAACTTTGGCAAATTATCTAAATTCGCAATGGCTTTAACAATCGGCGCTACCTTGGCGGCTTGTGGTAACGGAGACGGCACAACTGCAGAGAGCGGTGCAGAAACGGGAAGCACGACTGCAACCGGAAGCGGAACAGTTTTAGTCGATGGATCTTCTACCGTATTCCCGATAATGGAGGGAGTAGCAGAAGAATTTTCAATCGCTAATCCGGACGTAAAAGCGACTATCGGTGTATCCGGTACGGGTGGCGGATTCGAGAAATTCATCGCAGGCGAAACAGACATCAGCAACGCTTCACGTCCGATCAAAGACGAAGAAATCGCCTTGTTGGAAGAAGCCGGCATTGAATATACAGAGTTCCAACTTGCCTTGGACGGTTTGACAGTCGTTGTGAACAGCGAGAACGACTGGGTGGATCAATTGACCATCGAAGAATTAGCGATGATCTGGACAGAAGGAACCGGCGTAGAAACATGGGCGGATGTCCGTGAAGGCTGGCCGGAAGAAAAGATCGAGTTGTTCAGCCCAGGTACCGACTCAGGCACATACGATTACTTTGATGAAGTGATCTTGGACGGCGAACAAATCAACAAAGCAGCTTCTTTATCCGAAGATGACAACGTATTGGTACAAGGTGTTTCCGGTTCCGCAAATGCCATCGGCTACTTCGGTTACGCATACTTCCTGGAAAACAGTGACATCGTCAAGGCTGTTCCGATCGTGAACGGTGAGGGCGTTGCAGTCACGCCTAACGATGTGACCGTTCAAGATGGATCGTATGAGCCGCTTTCTCGCCCGTTGTTCATCTACGTGAAGAACGAAGCGTTGGAAAACGAGAGCGTCTACGAATTCACAAAATACACATTGGAAATGGCAGCCGAAATGGCAGCTGAAGTCGGTTATGTAGCACTACCGGCTGAATCTTATGAAGCAGCATTGACTACGCTTGAAGGTTTGAAATAAGCAAAATCAAATAAATGACTAAGGGATGTGAGGGAAGAGCGCGTTTTGCTTCCCTCGCATCTCATCTTTATTAGAGGAGAATCAATATGTCCAAATCTGTCAAAGACTTGATGAAAGAAAAAAGTTCACGACAAAAATCTTTGCAATTCACAGAAAAAGCCATGCCGCTTTTTTTTCTGGCTTGTGCGATCATTTCGATCCTGACCACGTTCGGAATCGTGTTCACGCTGGCCAAAGAAACAGTCACATTTTTCGATGAGGTTCCGATTCGGGAATTCCTGACAGGAAAAGAGTGGTATCCTTTCTTCAAAAACGATCCCAGTTTTGGGATTTTGCCGCTATTGAGTGGAACCTTCCTGATAGCCGGCGTTGCGATGCTTGTTGCCGTACCGATCGGCTTGAGCTCAGCCATCTATTTGAGCGAATATGCGACCGAACGGACAAGAAAAATCGTCAAGCCGATTCTGGAGGTATTGGCCGGAGTTCCTACGGTGGTATACGGACTGTTCGCCTTGACGTTCGTCACTCCGTTGCTGCAGACGGTTATCCCGAACCTGCCGATATTCAATGCGCTTAGCCCTGGTATTGTCGTGGGGATCATGATCATCCCGCAGATCACGTCCTTATCGGAAGAGGCGATGGGTGCAGTGCCGAACGCGATGCGTGAGGGGGCTTTAGCTTTAGGGGCAACCCGTTTGGAAGTGGCGCTGAAAGTCATTTTGCCGGGATCCTTGTCTGGTATCATTTCATCCGTTGTTTTGGGTATTTCCCGTGCAGTGGGAGAAACGATGATCGTATCCACAGCCGCTGGATCCACCCCTAAATTTACGCTTGATGTAACAGAATCGATCCAGACGATGACATCCTATATCGTTCAGGTCAGCATGGGGGATGCCACATACGGTTCCACGATTTACTACAGTATCTATGCAGTAGGGATGACGTTGTTCCTCTTCACCTTGTTGATGAACTTGTTGGCGAATTACATGTCCCGTCGTTTTAGGGAGGAATATTGATGAAATTAGTGGAAAAGAACAACAAAAGAATCAACAACCGGCTGATGCTGAATAACGTATTCAAGGGACTCTTTTTTCTGGCAACCTTCTTCGGAATCGTCGTCTTGGCCATCCTGGTCATGCGGATCGTTTCGCAAGGAGCCAGCTATCTTGATTGGGATTTCTTGAGCAACTATGCTTCGAGAAGACCGGAAGACGCCGGCATCAAAGCTGCCATCTATGGAACGGTCTGGATCATGGCCATAGTCGCTCCGGTATCACTCATTCTGGGTGTCGGAACGGCGATTTATCTTGAAGAATACGCGCCCGACAATAAATTTACGCACTTCATCGAGTTGAACATTTCGAATCTTTCCGGCGTTCCGTCGATTGTTTTCGGGCTCTTGGGACTGACGGTATTCGTCCGCTTGCTTGAAATGGGCCGAAGCGTCCTAGCGGGCGGATTGACCATGAGTTTGATGATTTTGCCTGTCATCGTGGTTTCCAGCCAAGAAGCGATTCGCGCCATTCCAATGGAACAATATGAGGCCTCTTATGCGATGGGGGCCACCAAATGGCAGACGATTCGGACGGTCGTTCTGCCGGCAGCTGTGCCAGGCATCCTGACCGGTTCGATTTTGGCGCTATCAAGGGCTGTCGGAGAGACTGCACCGCTGTTGATGATCGGAGCGATGACCTTTATCGCTTATATCCCGGAGAGTATCTGGTCCGGGTTTACGGCAATGCCGATCCAAATTTTCAACTGGGCAGGGCGTCCCCAAGAGGAATTTCAGGCAGTCGCTGCAGCAGGAAGTATTGTCTTGATGCTTATGTTGGTCATCATGAACTCATTGGCGATCTACATCCGCAACAAATTCTCGAAGCGTTATTAAATTAGGAGGTTACTCATTTGAACCCAGAAGTGAGCTTAAAAGATAAAAAAATGATCTACAGTGTGAAAGATTTCAATCTATGGTACGGAAATACCCATGCCTTGAAGAACATCCAACTAGATATTCCCACTAAGGAAGTCACAGCGATCATCGGACCATCAGGCTGCGGAAAGTCCACTTTCATCAAGACCTTAAATCGGATGGTAGAATTGGTTCCAATCGTAAAAATGACGGGATCGATCAATTACAATGAACAGAACATTTTTGATCCGCGGTACAAAGTGGAGCAGTTGCGTACAGATGTGGGCATGGTTTTCCAAAAGCCGAACCCTTTCCCGAAATCAATCTATGAAAATATCGCCTACGGACCAAAAATCCATGGCGTAAAAGACAAAAGCGTACTGGACGAGGTCGTTGAGAAAAGCTTGAAAGGCGCAGCGCTTTGGGATGAAGTAAAAGATCGTCTGAAAGAAAATGCCTTCGGGTTATCCGGTGGACAACAACAGCGTTTGTGCATCGCCAGAAGTCTGGCGGTCGAACCAGAAGTCCTTTTAATGGATGAGCCGACTTCCGCTTTGGATCCTATTTCGACATCCAAAGTCGAAGAACTTATCCAGAC
Source organism: Trichococcus sp. ES5 (assembly GCF_900067165.1). Classification (NCBI taxonomy): domain Bacteria; kingdom Bacillati; phylum Bacillota; class Bacilli; order Lactobacillales; family Carnobacteriaceae; genus Trichococcus; species Trichococcus sp. ES5. The sequence goes on along the minus strand of NZ_FJND01000005.1, from coordinate 72,955 downwards.
TTTGAAAAAAGACTACAGCATCATCATCGTCACCCATAATATGCAACAGGCAGCTCGGATTTCGGACCAAACGGCCTTCTTTTTAAATGGAGAAGTGGTAGAATATGATAAGACGGAAATCATTTACTCCAATCCGAACGATAAACGCACAGATGATTATATCTCTGGCAAATTCGGTTAAGACTGGGCTATAATGGAATGAGAGATGCACTGTGATGCATAATGACATGTAACAGGGGGCGAAAAGATGAGAAAAATTTTTGAAGAAGAATTGCAGGATCTGCACGTACTTTTCTCTGAAATGGGAAAAATGGTGAACGAAGCAATCTACATATCTGTTAAAGGTTTTGTGAATCATGATAAAGAGCTTGCTGCAGAAGTGATTGCGCATGATGTCGCCATCAACCAAAGAGAAGCGGAAATCGAGAAAAGATGCTTTGAATTGATTGCGTTGCATCAACCGGTCACCGGCAATCTCCGCAGAATCGTCACCATTATGAAGGCGTGCGCGGACTTGGAGCGTATGGCAGATCATGCCGTCAGTATTGCGAAGTCGACTATCCGCGTTAAAGGCAACAAGCGCAATTCCGATATCGAAGCCGCGATAGCCGAGCAGTCGGAAAAAGTAAAAGTCATGGTGGAGGAAGTACTTGCCGCCTACATCAAAACGGACATCGAAAAAGCCAAAGAGGTTGCCCTGAGCGACAAAATGGTCGATCAAGCTGCCGAACACATCTACGGACGCGCCATCGAAGAGATGAAGTTGGATCCGGAACTTGTTCTGGGTGCGACCGATTACATCATGGTTGCCGGCTATCTCGAGCGGATTGGCGATTATGTAACAAATATTTGTGAATGGATCATTTATTTGGGTACAGGGAAAATAATCGAATTGAACACAAACAACAAGTTTGAAGACTAACACATTTGTGGATGCAGGATGAGAAAAGATAAAGCCAGGAAGGCCACGCAATCGAACCCGATTACGTGGTAGCTTCCTGGTTTTTTTATATAACAAGGAAAGTATAAATTTTTTCGAATTTAATAGTGCGTCACCATAGGTGTTTTACAGATTTGCAATATGTTTCATGCAATCAAATTTGATGGCCAGCTTCTCGGGTTAGCCCTTCGGAAATTAGATAAATCGTACCTATTGCGCTCTACGATGCTCAGTCGGCACGATTTCCTAAATTTCTTTCAGGGCTGAACGAACCCGTTCAGCTTTTCTTATGCGTTTTTTGATCACGGCAGTCAACTGCAGGTCATTGAAAATACTCATGAAAATGTAATATATATTTCTGCACCAGATATAAGACAAGCGTTCCGCCAATTTGTTATAATGTGGATAATCAGAGCGTAAATTTACAGAAAAAAAACGTTAAATCAACGTTAAAATGTTCCATCGATAAAATATATGGTGGATTTACATAAAATTTACAAAAGAGATACGAAACATTTACAAACATTCGTTACGATGGATAAGTATGTGTTCAAGGTAAATAAATGGGAGGTACACAATGAAATTAAAATACGTTTCAGCCATAGTCAGTCTCGCTGCCGTTTTCGCTCTGTCAGCCTGCGGCCCCGTAGTCGATGAGGAATCCATCACGGCGGTCGGTTCTTCTGCGCTGCAACCGTTAGTCGAGGCCGCTGGGGAACAATTCAGTGCGGAAAATCTGGGGAAATTCGTCAATGTCCAAGGCGGCGGTACCGGAACAGGCTTGAGTCAGATTGCCGCAGGTGCGGTTGACATCGGCAATTCGGATATTTTTGCTGAAGAGAGGGAAGGCATCGATGCCAGCCAATTGGTCGATCATCGTGTCGCCATCGTCGGCATCACGCCTATCGTGACACTAGGCGTCGGTGTGACCGATCTTTCCATGGAGGAGTTGCGCGGCATTTTTACCGGCAAATACAGCAATTGGTCCGAGTTGGGAGGAAAAGATCTCCCGATCGTCGTCTTGAACCGAGCCAAGGGCAGTGGAACCAGGGCAACATTCGATAAATGGGTTCTGGCCGGAGAAGAAAGCATCATCACCCAAGAGCAGGAATCCAACGGAACCGTCCGTCAGATTGTTGCTTCAACACCGGGAACCATCAGTTATGTATCGTTCTCGTACGTCAATGAAGATGTCGAGGCGCTTTCCGTCGACGGGGTGAAGCCGACGCCTGAGAACGTTACGACAAACGCATGGGTCATCTGGGCATATGAACATATGTACACGAATGGCGAACCGACAGGCTTGACGAAAGAATTCCTGGATTACATGCTGTCGGAAGATGTCCAAGGAAGTCTGATTGAAGCGTTGGGATACATTCCTTCCACAGATATGAAGGTCGACAGGGACCTTGAAGGAAACGTAACACCGATCGAATAAAACAACTGAAATATCATTGTGATGAATGGCATCCGCCTTTTCATAGGAAGGCGCCTTTCGTCGCGGCTCAAAGTTTAAGAGGAGGGTTTCTCTTGGAAATGACACCAGGAAACTTAATGAAAAAGTCAAGTAAACGCAGATTGGAATCGTTTGGACGCACCATCAGTCTGATCAGCACGACAGTCATCGTCTTCATCGTGCTGTCCATTCTATATTTTGTCATCAGCAAAGGGATATCCACCTTTGTCACGGATGGTGTATCATTAGGGGATTTTTTGACGAAAAGCATCTGGAATCCCGGCACCGTCGCTGATGACGGCACACCCTTGGTCGGAGCCTTACCGATGATCGCAGGCTCATTTTTGGTCACTTTGATTTCCGCAGCCTTGGCGACACCTTTTGCCGTTGCTGCAGCTTTGTTCATGACGGAAATTTCACCGAAGTCCGGGAAAAAAATTCTGCAGCCGGTCATCGAACTGCTTGTCGGTATTCCGTCCGTTGTATATGGTTTCATCGGCTTGACTGTTGTTGTGCCGTTTGTCCGTTCCTTGTTCGGCGGTACCGGATTCGGTATTTTATCTTCTACTCTGGTTCTGTTCGTTATGATTTTGCCGACTGTGACCAGTATGTCAGTGGATGCTTTGAATGCTGTTCCGCGTCATTACCGTGAGGCTTCACTCGCTATGGGCGGGACACGGTGGCAGACCATCTATAAAGTGGTTCTGCGGGCAGCGACCCCCGGATTGTTGACGGCAGTCGTCTTCGGGATGGCGCGTGCGTTCGGAGAAGCCTTGGCGGTTCAAATGGTCATCGGAAATGCGACTTTGATGCCGAACAGCCTGGTGACCCCAGCTTCGACATTGACAAGTATTTTGACGATGAGCATGGGGAACACCGTAATGGGAACTTTGGAAAACAATGTCCTCTGGTCATTGGCGACCATCCTCCTTTTGATGGCTCTATTCTTCAATATTTTGACACGTTACATCGGTAAGAAAGGAGCCGTTAAAAAATGAATCTGAATCCCAAAAAAGTAGACAAATTTATGGTCGGCCTGATTTATTTTTTTTCCGGAACGATCATCCTTATTTTGGCCAGTCTGCTGCTCTTTATTCTATGGCGCGGCTTGCCCCAGTTTTCGTGGGAATTTTTGACGGCTCCAGCAAAATCCTTCCAGGTAGGCGGAGGAATCGGAATTCAGTTGTTCAATTCGTTCTATTTGTTGGTCCTGACCTTGTTGATCAGTACGCCACTTGCCTTGGGCGCGGCGATTTATCTTTCGGAATATGCACCTCAAAATTGGTTTACCGACATCATCCGTACTGCTATCGAAGTTTTGAGTTCTTTGCCATCCGTTGTCGTCGGTCTCTTCGGATTCCTGATTTTCGTCATCCAGTACGGTTTTGGCTTCTCGATCCTTTCGGGAGCTTTGTCCCTGACTATCTTTAATCTGCCGCTTTTGACGCGTACGATCGAAGATTCCTTGCGGGCGATCCCGTCTTCCCAGCGTGAAGCTGGCTTAGCGTTGGGCCTTTCCCGTTGGGAGACAGTGACGTTGATCATTCTTCCGGCTGCCTTGCCGGGTATTTTGACTGGAATGATTTTGGCGGCAGGACGTATTTTCGGTGAAGCTGCCGCTTTGATTTATACAGCCGGGCAGAGCGCGCCGGCTTTGGATTTCACAAACTGGAATCCACAATCCATCACAAGTCCTTTAAATATTTTCCGGCCTGCCGAAACATTGGCTGTGCACATCTGGAAGATCAACAGTGAAGGCGTAAAACCGGATGGAGCGGAAGTGTCAGCTGGTGCCTCAGCAGTACTGGTATTGGCTGTCCTCATCTTCAATCTGACTGCCAGAAGTTTGGGCAGAAGATTGCAGAAGAAGGCTACTTCAGCATAGAAACGGAAAATTGACTTGAAGGAGGGACCCTTGATGGGAAATGAAAAGATATTGGCAACGAACATCATCCAGATGCGTCCTGAGGCCGAAGTCGCCCTCAAAACAAATGATCTTCACGTTCATTATGGCGATTTTGAAGCGATCAAAGGCGTTTCCATGGAATTTGAAAAGAATAAAATCACCTCGCTGATCGGACCGAGCGGGTGTGGGAAATCGACTTATCTCCGTTCGTTGAACCGAATGAACGACACTGTTCCCGGTGCAAAAGTGACTGGAGAAATCATTTATCAAGGCATCGATGTGAACGTGCCTGAAGTTGATGTGTTCGAGATGCGGAAAAATATTGGGATGGTATTCCAAAGGCCGAATCCTTTCAGCAAATCGATTTATGAGAACATCGCTTTCGCACTGAGAAGGCATGGTCTGAAGGACAAGGCGACATTGGACGAAATCGTCGAAACCAGCCTGAAACAAGCTGCTCTTTGGGACCAAGTGAAGGATCAGTTGAACAAGAGCGCCTTAGCGCTCTCTGGTGGTCAACAGCAGCGGCTCTGCATCGCAAGGGCGATCGCTCTGAAGCCGGATATCCTGCTTCTGGATGAGCCAGCCAGTGCGTTGGACCCGATCTCGACTTCCCAAGTCGAAGAGACGTTGTTGGAGCTGAAGGAGAAGTATACAATCATCATTGTTACGCACAATATGCAGCAGGCATCCCGAATCAGTGATTATACAGCGTTCTTCTATTTGGGCAATGTCATTGAATATGATGAGACCAGAAAAATCTTTACTCGTCCGAAGATCCAACAGACGGAAGATTATGTTTCTGGGCATTTCGGCTAGGAGGAAAGCAACGTGAAAAGCACTAAACCCATTATTGAAACGCGTGATGTACATTTATATTACGGAAAGAACGAAGCGTTGAAGGGCATTTCGCTTGATTTTCATAAAAAAGAAATCACGGCTTTGATAGGGCCGAGCGGATGCGGAAAATCCACCTATTTAAGGACCTTGAATCGGATGAATGATCTGATTCCGGATGTGACGGTCACCGGGAAAATCAGTTTCAATGATCAGGATATCTATAGTCCGCAAATGGACACGGTAGAACTGAGAAAAAAAGTCGGTATGGTTTTCCAACAGCCGAATCCATTCCCGTTTTCAGTTTTCGATAACGTGGCGTATGGTCTGCGCATCGCCGGGATGAAGGATAAGGAAAAAATCGCCCAAATCGTGGAAGAGAGCCTGAAGAAAGCAGCTGTATGGGATGATGTCAAAGATAAACTGGATCAGAGCGCCTTATCTTTATCTGGTGGCCAGCAACAACGTGTCTGCATCGCACGGGTCTTGGCGATCGAACCGGAAGTCATTTTGTTGGATGAACCGACGAGTGCCTTGGATCCGATTTCCAGTGCACAAATTGAACGGATGCTTATGGAATTGAAAGAAGATTACACGATGATCATTGTTACGCATAATATGCAACAAGCATCGCGGATCTCTGATAACACCGCCTTTTTCTTGAACGGTGAACTGATCGAGTACGGGGAAACAAGCCAAATTTTCACGAATCCAAAAGAAAAACAAACGGAAGATTATATATCTGGACGTTTCGGCTGATCCATTGCATAATGAAATATATTTACAAAGGGGTTGGTTTTTGATGAGACGAGTGTTTGAAGAAGAATTAGAGAGTTTGCACGCTCACTTTTTGAAGATGGGTGTATTGGTCAATGCTGCAATCCATAAGTCAATCGATGCTTTTGTAACGCACGACAAGGAACTGGCGCAGCAAGTCATCGATGAAGATGCAGCCATCAATAAGCTTGAGAACGATCTGGAAATCGAATGCTTCGAGCTGATTGCTTTGCAGCAGCCTGTGACTACGGACTTGCGCAAAATCGTGACCGTGATGAAAGCCAGCGCAGACTTGGAGCGGATCGGCGATCATGCAGTCAGTATCGCAAAATCGACGATCAAGGTGAAGGGCAAGAAGCATGATGCCGATATCGAAACGGCCATTGCAGAAACAGCTTTGAAGGTCATGGATATGGTCAAGGAAGTCCTGGACGCTTATGTCGTCCTTGATGTCGAACGTGCGCGGGAAATTGCGGCGCGGGATACGGAGATCGACGCGGCCGCCAAAAATATCTATGAAAACTGCATCGAACAAATGAAGCAAGATCCTGAGATCGTTTTGGGCGGAACAAACTATATGCGTATCTCCACTTATTTAGAAAGAATCGGAGATTACGTAACAAATATTTCCGAGTGGATCATTTACTTGGACTCCGGAGAAGTAGTAGAATTGAATGTCCATCATAAAATTTAATGATAAAAGCGTTGTGATACCCAAAGCGGTGTTGCAACGCTTTTTTTCTGTGTCAGTCAGAGCTTGAGCCAAGCCGGATTGCATACAGTTGCTTGATTTTGGCAGCAAGGGCAATGGCTTTCATAGAACGGATGAATTTGCTAAAATAAGGATTGAAGTAAGGGATAGGGGTCTAAGTGAGATGATGTCAGACTTGAATACAGAAACGATACAGGCAGTTACAAAAATATTCAAATTGATCGGCGATCCAACGCGTTTTTTGATTCTCCATGTACTGGAAAATCGGGAACTGAACGTAAATGCTATTGCGGAGGAACTGGACTTGGAGCAATCCGCGGTGTCGCACCAACTGAAAAAGCTGAGGGAAGCAAAGTTGGTGAAGAGCAGAAGAAACGGGAAAAACATCCTGTACAGCCAAGAGGATCAGCATGTCTACGCAATTCTCCACATGGCTGTCGAACATGCCGAACACGGCCGGGAGGATGCAAAAATTAAAACAAGTACAACAGCATCAGATAAGAAACCGCATTGAACAGGGGAGCGAACTAGTGTTCTTTTCAGGGCTGGATATGGTATACTACAGTCAAACAGGAAATCGACGAAAACCAAAGAATAAGTCAAAAAAGGATCTGAAATTATGGCAAAAGACCAAATCATGGTACGGGGAGCCCGTTCGCATAACTTGAAAAATATAGATGTCACCATCCCCAGGGACAAACTTGTCGTCATGACCGGTCTTTCTGGGTCGGGTAAGAGCTCATTAGCTTTCGATACGCTTTACGCAGAAGGTCAAAGGCGGTATGTGGAAAGCCTGTCAGCCTATGCGCGCCAGTTTCTGGGTCAGATGGACAAGCCGGATGTGGACAGTATCGATGGCTTGAGTCCAGCCATTGCAATCGATCAAAAGACGACGAACCGCAATCCCCGTTCGACAGTCGGAACAGTCACGGAAGTCAATGATTTCCTGCGCCTGCTTTTTGCACGTGTGGGTCATCCCATTTGTCCGAATGATGGCACCCCGATCAGCAGTCAATCGCCCGAGCAGATGGTGAATCAGGTGCTTGAGTTTCCGGAACGCACGAAAATGCAGATATTGGCACCGATCGTCAAAGGGAAAAAGGGACAGCACAAAAAAGTATTCGAGGACATCAAAAAGCAAGGCTATGTCCGTGTCCGCGTTGATGGGGAACTGTTTGATATTTCCGAAGATATTGAATTGGAAAAGAATAAAAAACATGACATCGCGATTGTTGTGGATCGGGTAGTCATCAAGGAGGGCATCCGTTCGCGCATCTTCGATTCGATCGAAGCGGCGTTGCATTTGGCTGATGGCTACGCCATTGTTGATGTCATCGGCAGTGAAGAACTTTTATTCAGCGAACACCATGCTTGCCCGTATTGCGGATTTACGATTGGCGAGATCGAACCGCGGCTGTTTTCTTTCAACGCGCCCTATGGAGCCTGTTCCGAATGTGACGGGTTAGGAATGAAGTTGGAAGTCGATCTTGATTTGATCGTTCCGGATAAGCAACTTTCTTTGAATGAAGGGGCTTTGGTACCGTGGAACCCGATCAGTTCAAATTACTATCCGGAAATGCTGCGTCAATTTTGTGCACAGAACGGCATCGATATGGATCTTCCGTTTGCCGAGCTTGGCCCCGACACCCAGCAAAAACTGCTGTATGGCGCTGGAGGCGACTTGTTCCATTTCCATTACCAGAATGAATTCGGTGGTGTCCGCGATGTCGATATCCCCTTTGAAGGGGTCATCACTAATGTCAATCGACGCTACAAAGAAACATCGAGCGATTTTACGCGCGAAGCGATGCGCCAGTACATGACCGAGTTGCCCTGCCATACTTGCCACGGCTATCGTCTCAATGAGCAAGCCTTGGCGGTGAAGGTGGCCCAACACGACATCGGGCAAGTAACGGAGTTTTCCATCGAAAATGCTGTAGCTTTCTTCGAGGGAATTTCTCTTTCGGAACAAGAGCAGCAGATTGCGGCACCTATACTGAAGGAAATCTTGTCACGCTTGACTTTCCTCAAGAATGTCGGCCTCGATTATTTGACGTTGAGCCGGACGGCGGGCACACTTTCTGGAGGAGAGGCGCAGCGGATCCGCTTGGCTACACAAATAGGCTCCAATCTGTCCGGCGTGCTCTACATCTTGGATGAGCCGTCCATCGGGTTGCATCAACGCGACAATAATCGGTTGATTGAATCGATGAAAAATATGCGCGACCTTGGAAACACGCTCATCGTCGTGGAGCACGATGAGGACACGATGATGCAGGCGGATTATCTGATCGATATCGGACCGGGTGCTGGCGAACTCGGTGGTGAAATTGTGGCTGCCGGAACGCCCGAGCAAGTCATGAAAAATAAGAAATCCTTGACCGGAAAATATCTGTCAGGGAAATTGTTCATCCCGGTTCCGGAGACGCGAAGGACAGAGGAAAAAGGTGCCGTGAAAATCACCGGTGCTACTGAGAATAACCTGAAGAATGTGGATGCTGCCTTTCCTTTAGGGAAAATCGTGGCAGTCACCGGTGTTTCCGGTTCAGGAAAAAGTTCTTTGGTCAACAATGTCCTGAAGACGGCTCTTGCCAAAGAATTGACCCGTACGAAAGAAAAACCGGGCAAGTTCAAAACAATCAGCGGGTTCGAAGGTCTGGAGAAAATCATCGATATCGATCAAAGCCCGATCGGACGGACGCCGCGAAGCAATCCGGCAACCTATACCAGCGTCTTCGATGACATGCGCGACCTATTTGCCAGCACCAATGAAGCCAAAATACGCGGCTACAAAAAAGGCCGCTTCAGCTTCAATGTCAAGGGCGGACGTTGTGAAGCTTGCCGCGGCGATGGCATTCTGAAAATTGAGATGCATTTCCTGCCGGATGTTTACGTGCCTTGCGAAGTTTGCCACGGCACACGCTATAATTCCGAAACGTTGGAAGTGCAGTACAAAGGCAAGAATATCGCCCAAGTATTGGATATGACCATTGAGGAAGCTCTGACATATTTTGAAGCTATCCCTAAAATCAGGCGCAAACTACAGACCATCGTCGATGTCGGACTCGGCTATGTGACATTGGGACAACCCGCAACGACTTTATCCGGTGGTGAAGCCCAGCGGATGAAATTGGCCAGTGAACTGCAGCGCGTATCAAGCGGCAAGACATTCTACATACTGGATGAACCGACCACAGGGTTGCATACGCATGATATCGCCAGATTGTTGCAGGTTTTGGACCGTCTGGTGGAAGCCGGCAACACGATCGTCGTGATCGAACACAATCTGGACGTGATCAAAACAGCCGATTACATCATCGATATGGGACCTGAAGGCGGAGCCGGCGGGGGAACCGTGCTCGCTACCGGCACTCCGGAAGAAATCGCTGAGGTAGAGGGCAGCTATACCGGCCAATTCTTGAAACCTATTCTCGAACGGGATAAAGTAAGGGATAAAAAAAAGAAATAGCCAAAACAGGCTGCCTCATCTAATGATGAGACAGCCTGTTCGTCGTTGCTGTCAGATAATTTATTTGAGGCAATTCTCTATAATTTGGAAATGTAGCATTCTTCTCCGGTGAACTGCCCTCGCTGGAGCTTAGGACAGCTTATACGCACTTTCTTTTTTCAGCAGGCAACCCTACTGTGTCCGCTAGCTTCTAGTCATTTCTGCTGAAGAGAAAATCAAACTTAAGACCTATGACAAGAGGAACGAACTTGGGCATAATAAGGACATAAGCAATAGATATCCAGAAATAGGCAAATTGAGTCCCCTGTCAGCGAATAGATAAATGGATAATCATCAAGGAGGAACTACCATGAATGAAAGAGACCGAATTTTGGCGTTGGTAAGAGAAGGCATCATCACTACAGAAGAAGCCTTGGTACTTTTAGAGAACTTAGCGAAGCGCGAAGGAAAAGATGCAGTGAAGTTCAATCAGCAGCAAGATTTCACAGATGTACCCGATACTTCATCAGAATCCTCAGAGCAAACGGCTCCAGTTTCCGATAAGGAACGGGAAGACCGCAGAAATTTGGAAAAGATTTTGGATGAGCTGGCCAGCGAAATTTCCTATTTCTCCTCTCAGATCGATGCGAAAGGCGAAGCACTCCAGTCATTGCAAAAACAAATCAACGACAAATCCGAAAAAAGGCAGGAACTGGCCACAGCAGATGAATTGGGCGATTTGACTGGCGAACAAGAAATTACGTTGATGCGTTTGGATGAAGAACTGGAGGCTCTTCGCGGACAAGTTGCCGCGCTGGAAGCCGAAAAAAGCGAGATGGAACAAAAAATGCGCAGCCTCAAGAAGGAGCATGTGGAAAATAGCGTGAAATCTTTTGGTGAGAAACTGGGCAATAAAGAGGAATGGAAAGACACAGCCACCAATTTCGCGGAACGTCTCACTAAAGCAGGCACCCAACTAAGCAAATTTTTGGTCGATACGGTCCAGACGGTCGCAGAGAATGTCGATTGGAAAGACACTGATTTCAACATCAAGATCCCAGGCTTGATCACAAGTAAATTCCAGCATGAATTCATATTCGATCAGAATACCGCGACAATCCTTGATTTTCAATTGGCAAACGGGAATGTGACGTTGCAGAGTTGGGATAACGAAACCATTTCGGTCGCTGCAGATGTGAAGATTTACGGAAAAACGGAAGAAGCGACAGCGAAGGAAGCTTTCGACGCCCGAAGTACGATTGTGATGGATGAGGATAAACTCACTTTCCGCGTTCCGAACAAACGGGTGAAATGCGATATCGTCGTCTCCTTGCCGAAACGCGAATACGATTACGTCGCAATTAAGATGTTGAACGGGAATGCGACCTTGAAAAACATTGAAGGAAAAGATTTTTACATCAAATCCACGAACGGCAATATGGTCATTTCAGGTCTCAAGGCCATCATGCTGGAGACGGATGGAGTCAACGGGAATCTGGACGTTTCGGAAAGTACGATCGTTGATGTGTTGGCGAAAACAATCAACGGCAGTCTGACGATCAAAAGCGATGTCGTCAGTGCAACTGTTTCCGTGGTGAATGGGGATGTGAAACTGTCCTATCCAGGAACAAACGCCAAACAGATCCAAGCTAGTTCCGTCAACGGTTCTGTCAAGCTGTCTTTGCCTGCTGCCAAAAGCGCAGAAGTGAGAGCAAGCAGTTCGTTGGGGAAAATCATGAACCGGATGGAGAATATCGAAATCATCCGCCAAAAAAATGAACACACAAACAAGTATCTGGAATTCAGACGAATGGACGAGGAATCTCCGGTTATGGTAGAATTAAAGACAACAACAGGAAACATATTTTTAAAAAATAACTAAAAATAGCGATAATAAATGGCACAAATAAGGAGAGAACGAACATGAAAAAATTAACCAAATCTGCTACAGACAGACAAGTCAGCGGTGTTCTGGGAGGTATTGCCGAATACTTCGGCATCGATTCGACGATTGTGCGTGTGATCTTTCTGATTGCCGTCTTTGCGGGAGTCGGATCGCCCGTATTGCTGTATATCCTGATGGCGATCCTGATGCCTGAACCGGGCCAAAGCGGCAGCGGACAATCATTCGGAGGAACGTATGGATCATCATCTTCCCGCCGCAGTTCCGACGCTTCAAGACCAGTAAAGGAAGCAAAACCAGTGGATAAACAAGAAGAGGACGACTGGAGTGATTTCTGATGGGATTCTGGAAAAAAGCAGCGGTCAACTCGCTAGTGTTCATCGCCTTAGCTTATTTCATGGCACCTTCCTTCTATGTGCATAGCCTTTGGACAGCGTTCTGGGCCAGCATTGTCTTGGGTATCGTCAATTTTCTGATCAAACCAGTGTTTTTGATCCTCTCGTTCCCGATTACGCTCCTTACTTTCGGTTTGTTCAGCTTCGTGATCAATGGATTCATGCTGTATCTGACGTCTTGGTTGGTGGGACCGGGATTCCACTTCACAAGCTACGGTACAGCGTTTCTGGTGGCTTTGATCATGTCGATCGTGCATATGTTCCTGAGCAGGGACGATGCGCATTAGTTGAGTGGGGTCAACATTGACAGTCAGTATCAAATAACCTAAATGAAGGCAGCTGAAACGATTGTTTCAGCTGCCTTTTGTTCTTTCGTATGCATGGATAAAATGTTATGATGGATAGGAATACAATAAACCACAAGCGATTCAATCGTTGTTTGAGGCGAGATGAAAAAGAAAAAATCCTGTCTGATCGAGGTCAGGAAATTAAATGATAGAGTGAGGGATAAGAATGGCGAATACAGTCACTGTAAAGGAATTAGTGGATTCTTCAGGTTATGTTGTGCTGAGCGGAGAAGAGTTCTTGGGAAATAAAATCACAACCAGCGAAATCTCCAGACCCGGCGTCGAGTTGACCGGTTTCTTTAATTTTTACCCGTCGGCCCGTATCCAATTGTTGGGGAAAACGGAACTGACATTTATCGAGCGGATGACTGCAGAAGAGCGCCTGATCGTTATGAGACGCCTCTGCAGCAAAGAAACACCGTGCTTCGTTATCGGACGCAGATTGCCTGCGCCCTCAGAATTGACGAAAGCCGCTCAAGAAGCTGGTATACCGATTCTTTCGGCGCAATCCAGAACGACAAGAGTTTCCAGCAACATCACCAATTTCCTTGAGGGCAAGTTGGCGGAACGGGTTTCGATGCACGGTGTTTTCGTGGATGTATTTGGAATGGGCGTCATGATTACAGGGGACAGCGGCGTCGGGAAGTCGGAGACGGCTTTGGAATTGATCCAAAAAGGACACCGGTTGGTCGCTGATGATCGTGTTGATCTGTATCAGCATGACGAAAATACGCTGATAGGTGAGGCACCAGGCATTCTTCGCCATCTGATCGAAATCCGCGGAATCGGAATTATTGATGTGATGACGCTGTTCGGGGCCGGCGCGGTCAAACAGGCTAATGAAGTCAATCTGATTGTTAACCTGGAACTTTGGAGCAAAGACAAGAAATTTGAACGTCTGGGCAGTACCGAGGAAATCGTGAACATTTTGGATGTCGGCATCCCTAAAATCACAATTCCGGTAAAGACAGGGCGAAATCTTGCTATCATCATCGAAGTGGCTGCCATGAATTTCCGTGCGAAAACGATGGGCTATAATGCCGCTGAGACTTTCGAAAGAAATCTGGAAGCTTTGATTAAAGAGAATACCCAAAAAGGCGAATAGCTTGAACAAAGGAGATTAACATGACTAATTTGATAGCCGCATTAAACCCCGTCGCCTTGTCGTTCGGCGGTTTGGAGATCCGTTGGTATGGTGTCATCATAGCGGCAGGGATACTTGTTGCCATGGCATTGGCTACGAAAGAGGCCGAGAAAAAAGGACTGGATCCGGACTTTATCGTCGACATGATGTTCTGGACGATACCGATAGGAATCATCGGCGCCCGCATTTACTATGTATTGTTTGAATTGGATTATTATTTGCAGAACCCAGGCGAAATCATTCAAGTCTGGAATGGTGGCATCGCCATTTACGGTGCGTTGATCGCCGGTATTTTGACGATCTATTGGTACACAAAACGAAAAGGAATTTCCTTTGCATTGACGATGGATATTTTGGCACCCGCAGTTCTGATTGCACAATCCATCGGCAGATGGGGGAATTTCATGAACCAGGAAGCGCATGGTGAGGAAGTCAGCCGCGTCTTTTTGGAGAATTTATTCCTGCCTGAATTCATTATTGAACAAATGAACATCAATGGGATTTATTACCACCCGACCTTCTTGTACGAATCGCTCTGGTCGTTGGCCGGTTTTGTGCTGATTCTGTTCCTGCGCAGAAAAGAACAACTGTTGCGTGTCGGTGAAGTGATGTTCACTTATGTCATGTGGTACTCGTTCGGCCGCTTCTTCATCGAAGGCATGCGCACGGACAGTCTGTATCTTTTCGGGCCTATCCGGGTTTCACAGGCGCTGTCCATCCTGCTGTTCCTCGGAGCGATGGGAGTCTGGGCTTACAGACGCCGAAATAATTATCCGCTTGATCCCTACTACACGGATATCAGTAGAAAGAGAGTATAATAGACGAATGGAATTTAAAACAATATTATTTGATTTTGATGGTACTATCGCCGATACGAACCGGCTCATAAGCGAAAGCCACTTTGTCGTCCTGGAGGAAAATTTCCCGGGCCGGTTCAAAATGAAGGAAATGGCTCAGTTCAACGGTCCCAGTTTAGAGGAAATATATGGGCGACTTGATCAGGACAGAAAAGATGAGTTGGTCGCACGGTACCGGGAAGTGATGCTGGAGAAGCATGATGAAATGATCGGACTTTTTCCCGGCATCAAAGAAATGCTTGGAAATCTCAAACAAGAAGGCTTGCGCTTAGGCGTCGTTTCGACAAAACGTACCGATGTGCTGAAAAGAGGCATATCCATTTTAGGCATCACGGATTATTTTGATACGATCATTGGGTCAGGCGATTTTTCACAACCCAAACCTGATCCGGAGTCGCTCTTTCTGGCTATGGAACGTTTGGAAGCAAAAAGAGAGACCAGCGCGATGGTCGGGGACAATCACCACGATATAGTCGCAGGCAATAATGCGGGAATCACAAGTATTTTTGTGGGCTGGTCCGAAAAAACGACTGCTTTTATCCAACCCTATCAACCAACAAAAATAGTCAAAAACCCACATGAGTTGGAAGAATACATTCTTTCCGGCGTGAGAGTTTAATGGAGGGGAAGAGATCAAAATGAGACAAAAAGTTGCTGTACTAGGGGCTGGTTCTTGGGGAACAGCCTTATCGATGGTATTGGATGAAAATGGACATGAAGTCCGTCTTTGGGGGAATGACCCACAACAAATCAAAGAAATCAATGAGCAGCATACGAATGAGCATTACTTACCCGGTGCAAAGCTGAGTGAATCGATTGTAGCGTACATCGATCTGAAAGCTGCTATAGGTGACGCGGATGCGCTTTTGTTCGTTCTGCCGACAAAAGCAATCCGTGTAGTTGCTAAAGAAGTCGCATCATTATTGGACGGCCAAACAAGGCCGCACCTGATACATGCCAGCAAAGGATTGGAACAGGATACCCATAAACGGATTTCCGTCATCATCCAAGAAGAGATTCCGACAGAGAAATACGATAGCTTGGTTGTCCTTTCCGGACCGAGCCATGCGGAAGAAGTCGCAAAAAAAGACATCACAACGATCACTGCTGCATCCCAGGACGAAGAGGGTGCAGCTTATGTGCAAAAACTGTTCATGAATCCTTATTTCAGGGTCTACCGGAACACGGATGTCATCGGAGTTGAATTGGGTGCTGCTTTGAAGAACATCATTGCAGTAGGTGCGGGAGCGCTGCATGGATTGGGTTACGGCGATAATGCGAAGGCGGCTTTGATGACACGCGGATTGGCGGAAATCAGTCGTCTGGGGATTGCTTTCGGTGCAGATCCTATGACATTCTTCGGTTTGAGTGGCGTGGGCGACCTGATCGTGACCGGCACAAGCCGCCATTCGCGGAACTGGCGAGCAGGGGATCTGATCGGAAAAGGCCAGGATCTGGATGAGGTGCTGAACAATATGGGGATGGTTGTTGAAGGTGTAGCAACAACAAAGGCCGCTTATGAGTTGGCACAGGAAAAAGGCATCGAAATGCCGATTACAGAAGCAATCTATAAAGTGTTGTACGAGAAAGTCGATGTCAAAAAAGCAATCGAGGAATTGATGCTGCGCGAAGGCAAAGCAGAGCAATCTTCTCAAAATGTGGAAAAGGGGAGCCAATCAATATGAAGAAAGTCAGAAAAGCAGTGATTCCTGCTGCGGGATTCGGAACGCGTTTTTTACCGGCAACGAAAGCGATGGCAAAAGAAATGTTGCCGATCGTCGATAAGCCGACCATTCAATTCATCGTCGAAGAAGCAATCGCATCAGGGATCGAAGATATCCTGATCGTAACCGGAAAAAGCAAACGTCCAATTGAAGACCATTTTGATTCAAATATTGAATTGGAAGCGAATCTGCGCGAAAAAGGCAAAAATGAATTGTTGGAATTGGTTCAGGAAACGACCGGGTTGCGTATCCATTTCGTCCGTCAGTCTTATCCATTGGGGTTGGGTCATGCGGTTCTGCAGGCGAAAGCTTTTGTCGGAGATGAACCATTTGTCGTCATGCTGGGTGATGATCTCATGGAAGATGAAGTACCGTTGACCAAGCAGTTGATGGATGCTTATGGGCGCACGCATGCTTCCAATATCGCCGTGATGGAAGTGCCTCATGAAGAAACATCCAAATACGGCATCATCGATCCGGATCAGGAACTGGAACCAGGCCTGTTCAACGTCCGCAGATTCGTCGAAAAACCGAAGCCGGAAGACGCGCCGAGCAATTTGGCGATCATCGGCCGTTACTTGCTGACTCCCGAAATTTTTGAAATTCTGGAAAATCAAAATCCCGGTGCCGGCGGGGAAATCCAATTGACCGACGCTATCGATACGTTGAACCAAACGCAACGCGTCTTCGCAAAACGCTTTGACGGCAAGCGCTTTGACGTTGGAGACAAATTCGGTTTCCTGACGACAAGCATTTCCTATGGCCTCACCCATCCGGAAATAAAAGATAAATTGAAAAATTATCTGGTGGAGCTTGGTGAAAAACTGGCTGCCGAGGATGAAGGCAAATAGCCGTTTTGGTAATCTGAATCCAGCCGAATGTTGAGTGATAAACAACAGAAGCCGAGCCATCAATCGTTCTGCGATCAATGGCTCGGCTTCTTCTCGCTGACTTTGGAGCCCTGAGCAGAATTGTGGCACAAACAATCAAGTCAGAGTAAACTGTATTAGAACCAGATTCCGGCATCTGACCGGAACAGACTTGACACAAGAAGGAGATACAAAAAATATGGAACAGACTGAAACAATTTATGACGTCATCGTCATCGGAGCCGGGCCAGGCGGAATGACCGCAGCACTTTACGCATCCCGATCAAATTTGAAGACGTTATTGCTTGAGCGTGGCATTCCCGGTGGGGAGATGAACAATACAGCTGAAGTTGAGAATTACCCTGGTTTCAATTCGATTTTAGGCCCTGAGTTGGCTGAACGGATGTACGAAAGCACCATGCAATTCGGGGCGGAGCATGTTTATGGCGATGTAAAACGAATTGTTGTCGACGGCGATTACCGTATCGTTGAAGCAGGCAAAAAAACCTATAAGACACGTGCCGTCATCATTGCGACCGGGTCCTACCACCGAAAATTGGGTGTTCCCGGGGAGGAGCAGTACAACGGCCGCGGCGTTTCTTATTGTGCCGTCTGTGATGGAGCTTTCTTTAAAGGCAAAAAACTGGCAGTGGTCGGCGGCGGAGATTCTGCCGTGGAGGAAGGAACCTATTTGACGCAATTCGCGGATGTCAACATCGTGCACAGGCGGGATGAGTTGCGGGCTCAAAAAGTCATCCAGGATCGTGCCTTCAAAAATGAGAAAGTTTCCTTCACTTGGAATGCCATGGTGGAAGAAATCAAGGGCGACGGACAAAAGGTTACTGGCGTGGTGATCCGCAATAAAAATACCAATGAAATCACGGAAGAAGCTGTTGACGGTGTCTTCATCTATGTTGGTATCCTGCCGCAATCGGATGCTTTCCTTGATTTGGGGATCACGGATGAAGAAGGTTGGATCATCACGAATGAACACATGGAAACGGCGATACCGGGCATCTTTGCCATCGGGGATGTGCGCCAAAAACTTCTGCGTCAAATTACGACTGCTGTCGGTGATGGCGGAGAAGCCGGAAACCGCGCATTTGCTTACATAGAAGACCTGCATGACCGCTTGGCAGTCGCCGAAGCGGCTGCTGAGACGGTGGATTAAAAATATTGTCCACACAACAGTGATTTTATTGTCCAGTTCATTAGTAGCCCGAAAGTTCACGTTCTGAATTCAGAGCGTGAACTTTTTTTTTAGATTCAATCTTTTCGCTCAATTGGCATGCAAGTAATGTTATAATATGGTTAAACTAATATGGGAAGGATGATGAAAATGTCTTATCAAGAAACCATCGAGCAATGGAATGATTTTGCCTTATTAGAACCTACATTAAAAGAAGAATTAAAATCTTTGGAGGGAAATGAAGAAGCACTGAAAGATGCTTTTTTTGCTCCGCTGGAATTCGGAACTGCCGGAATGCGCGGCATCCTGGGAGTCGGCATCAATCGGATGAACATCTACACAGTCCGCCAAGCGACCGAAGGATTGGCTCGTTTGATGGAGGCAAAAGGTGAAGAAGCGAAAAAACGCGGCGTCGCGATTGCTTACGATTCCAGACACCAATCTCCGGAGTTTGCGATGGAGGCAGCGAAAACATTGGGTGCACACGGCATTCCGGCTTTCGTTTTTGAAAGCTTACGTCCTACACCTGAACTATCCTTTGCGGTAAGACATATGAATGCGCTAACGGGGATCATGATCACTGCAAGCCACAATCCGGCTGATTACAACGGCTACAAAGTATATGGAGACGACGGCGGCCAGATGCCACCTGCCGATGCGGACGCTTTGACTGATTATGTGAGAGCAATCGAAAATCCACTGACCATCCAAGTGGGCGATGAAGCAGAGCTGAAAGCAGCTGGTTTGATCAAAATGCTTGGGGAAGAGGTCGATGCAACTTACCTTGACCTTGTCAAAACGGTGACTGTTGATCCTACCCTTGTCCATGAAATGAGCAAAGAAATGAAATTGGTCTTCACGCCGCTGCATGGAACCGGGCAGATGTTGGGTGAACGTGCTTTGAAGAATGCCGGGTTTGAAGGCATTTATCTCGTGCCGGAACAGGCAATTGCCGATCCGAATTTCTCAACCGTGAAATCACCGAATCCGGAAGAAGCTGGCGCATTTGAGTATGCCATCAAACTTGGAACGGAATTGGATGCGGATATTTTGGTTGCGACCGATCCGGATGCTGACCGCTTGGGCGCGGCCGTCCGCAAAGCAAAAGGCGAGTACGTTGTTCTGACAGGTAACCAGATTGCTTCATTGATGCTGGATTATTTGTTGCGCGCGAAAAAAGCGGCTGGTACATTGCCAGCCAACGGCACAGCCCTGAAATCGATCGTATCGAGCGAGTTGCCGACAGCAATCGCCAAATCTTATGGAGCGGACATGGTGGATGTACTGACCGGTTTCAAATTCATCGCAGAAAAAATCAAGCAATACGAAGAAGATCACAGTAAAGAATTCTTGTTCGGCTTCGAGGAAAGCTACGGCTATCTTGCAAAACCTTTCGTTCGCGATAAAGACGCCATCCAGGCCCTCGTGTTGATTGCCGAAGTAGCTGCGTACTACAAGAAAAAAGGTCAAACGCTGTACGATGGCTTGGTCGAAATTTTCGAAACACATGGCTATTATAAAGAACAGACGATTTCCGTTACGATGTCCGGCATCACCGGAGCAGAAAAAATCAAAGCGCTGATGGCCCAATTCCGTACGGAAGCACCAGCGGATTTCGCAGGCATCGCCGTATCGATCACGGAAGACTTCGGCAACTCTACAAAGACATTCTCTGACGGCTCCACTGAAAGCATCGATATGCCGAGCTCGAATGTGCTGAAATATTTCCTGGAGGACGGCAGCTGGATCGCCATCCGCCCAAGCGGAACAGAACCAAAAATCAAATTCTATATCGGTGCCAAAGCGGAAAGCCAAGCCGCAGTCGATGAAAAAGTCGCTGCTTTTGAAACAAGCATCCGTACTTTGACCGCTGAATAATCCGAAATAAACTAAAAAAAGGAAGTCCGAAGATTACGGACTTCCTTTTTGCTGTGGATTGTTCATCAGAATGTTTTGGCCAGTTGTTTGGCTTTTTCGATCGCATCCGCAACGATTTCATCGGCACGATCCGGATATGTGTCCATACCTTCAACGAATAGTTGTGAAATCTCCTCGACCCCCAGAAAATGGAAAATGCTCTTGATGTACTGGCTGGCAGGATCGCTTCCGTCGAAAATGCCGCCATTCGCTTGGATATGCAACAATTTCTTGTCCGGGACCATTCCGACTGCTCCGGATTCCGTGTAACGGAATGTCTGACCCGCAACTGTGATAGTGTCGATCCATGTCTTCAGGCGACTGGGAACATGCATGTTCCATAATGGATTGGCGATGATGATCTTATCCATGGAAACAAAATCATCGGTATAGTGATTGAACAGCGTCACTTTTTCTTGCTGACGGGAAGTCAACTGATCAAAAAGCACGCCTTTCGATAATTCCTTCCAGGCTGTCAAAAGATCCCGATCGATCTCAGGGATGGCGACTTCATAAAGATTCATGTCTTTGATGCGATCATAAGGATTCAAAGCTTTGTATTCCTCCAGAAAAGCATCCAAAACTTTCATGGAGCGGGATACACTGCTGTCGAACGGATGCGCGCGCACAACTAAAACTCTGGCCATAGAAAAACCTTCTTTCCAATTTTTATACCTTAATGATACCATTTGCACGCAAAGATAAGAAAGCATAACCCATCACCGACAGGATGATTCGCTGACCAAAAACGGAAGGGGATTTCCCGGATGAATTGAAGCAGCAATCAGTGGTCTGTTCTCCTCTGGCGAACGGAGGCTTCGCCGGAGTTCGGCCCACAGACAGTATGCGTACTCCGGTTAGGGGTGGTTCGCGGGAGTTCAGGCTGATTGTCGGTGGCGTTCTCCGGCTAAAGACCGCTCACCGGAGCTAGGCAGCATTTCGGACGCGCTCCTCCGGTCAGCTGGCCGCGCAGAAACAGGCGCACAAAAACAGGAGTCTCCGCGCTAGGAGGCTCCTGTTTCTGATTTATGTAATCTTAAGCTACGAAAGCTTCCGAAGACAGAGGTGTTTCATCAATGAAGAAACGTTTGTACCAGACGAGGAAGATATAGGCTGTCCAGATTTGGCGGCCATAATCCAATTTTTTCGTATAGTTGTCGTCGAGAATCTGTACAAGCTTATCGGTGTCGAAAAATTCTGCTGCATAGTCGGAAGCGAAAGCTTTTCTGACTTCGTTGTAGAATTCTTCTTCGCGCAGCCAGTGACGGATCGGAGTCGGGAAGCCCAACTTCGGACGTTTCGCCCATTCTTCAGGCAGGACATCGGCAGCGGCTCTACGGAGCACGTATTTTGTATCGATTTCGTTGACACGATAATCGGATGGGATGCGTTTCGCCAATTCCATGACTTCTTTATCCAGGAAAGGTACGCGCAGCTCCAACGAGTGGGCCATGCTCATCTTGTCGGCTTTCAACAGGATATCCCCAGGCATCCAAAGGTTCAGATCGAGATACTGCATCTTCGTCACATCATCCTGACCTTTGACTTCGTCGTAGATCGGTTTGGTTATCGAACGGATATCCGGACCGTTTTTGTAGGCCGGCTTCAGGATATCCACAGCTTCTTCTTCGTCCCAGACGATGGCCTGGCCGATGAAGCGTTCTTCCACTTTTTGACCGCCTTTGACCAGGAAGGTCGTCAGCGTATTTTTCGGCAATTTATGTGCCAATTTGCCGATGCCTTTTCTTAGGCTGTAAGGTACTTTTTCATAGGTCTCCATTTTCTTGGATGGCTCATACCAAGAGTAGCCGCCGAAAATTTCATCAGCGCCTTCACCCGAAAGTACGACCGTCACATCTTTCTTCGCCAATTCAGCCAAGAAATACAACGGAACGGAAGACGGATTCGATTGCGGTTCATCCATATGGTATTGGATGGTAGGCAGGGCATGAAAAGCTTCCTCAGGCGAGATGTACTTGCGGACATTCTCGATGCCGAGGATGTCGGAAAGATCAGCAGCTTGGTTGGTTTCGTTGAACATTTTTTCATATTCCGAGAAGCCGACCGAAAAAGATTTTTCCGGTTTCATCAAGGCTGTGACCAAGCTGGAATCGACACCGCCGGAAAGGAAGGCGCCTGTCTTCACATCACTGATTTTGTGGGCGCGGACGGAATCGGCCATTGTTGCTTTGACTTCTTCCACATAGCTTTCCAAAGTGCCGTTTTCGGCATGGAATTTTTTGTCCCAATATTCGACCGTATGGATATCGTTGCCTTTCAGCACCATATAATGCGCCGGTTTCAATTTGTGGACGCCTTTGAAGAAGGTTTCGCCCATCGAAGAATATTGCAGCGTCAAGTAAGGACGCAAAGCATCCTTGTTCACTTCTTTGATGAAAGCAGGGTGAGCCAAAAATGATTTGATTTCAGAACCGAAAAGCAAGCTGCCGTCGGTTGTGTTTGTCGTGTAGTACAACGGTTTGATGCCGAAGCCGTCACGGGCGATGAACATCGTGTCGTTCACTTTGTCCCAAATCGCGAATGCGAACATGCCGCGCAGTTGTTTCACGAAGTCATAACCGTATTCTTTATAGCCGTAAATCAAAACTTCACTGTCCGTTTTGGAATGGAAGATGTGCCCTTTTTGCTTCAGATCTTCGCGCAACTCCTGGAAGTTGAAGATTTCGCCATTGAACACCAATACCAAATTTCCGTCGGCACTGTACATCGGTTGTTTTCCGTTATCGGAAAGATCGATGATGCTCAAGCGGCGGAAGCCTAACGTTACCTTGTCATCAGAATACATGCCGCCACTGTCTGGCCCGCGGTGGACGATTCTGTTCATCATACCTTCAATTACAGCCTGATGGTTCCATGCTGTCGATCCATGGATATATCCAACAAAACCACACATTTATACCACTCCTTAAGTATCTCTTGCTAGATCAGAATGTCTGTCCGTCTAGAGTCCAATCTATTCTATCACAAATGGAAAATCATTAAAAGAAATTATCCAATCGGGAATCTATACGGAATGTCCAAAAATCAAAGGACAAGATGGTCCACTTTTCATGGAACAGTCTTGTCCTTCGATTTCACTGCTTATTTTTTTGCGCTCAACGGTTACGTTTTACTTTGCTGGAGGGATCCAGACGTTTTTCCATCAGACCCAACAACCAGTCGGCCAGAACGGCCATCAAAGCGGTCGGAATAGCACCGGCGAGGATGATGGCTGTCCCGTTCGTCGCATTGACGCCGCGGGAAATGATATCCCCTAATCCGCCGGCACCGATGAAGGTACCGATGGCAGTGATACCGATCGCAACAACCAAAGCATTACGCAATCCGGCCATGATCACGGAAAGGGATAACGGTAATTCGACCAGATAGGTCAATTGCATCCGCGTCATGCCCATGCCTTTGCCCGTATCCAACAAGGCGGCATCGACATTCCGGACACCCGTGTAGGTGTTTTTGATGATCGGCAGCAACGAATACAGGAAGACGGTCGCAATGACGGTGTCTGATCCGAGTCCGAGTCCGAGCATCAAAATGGACAACAGCGCCAATGAAGGGATTGTCTGGATGACATTGGCGGCGCCGATGATCCAATCCGCCAATTTCTTGTGGCGCGCAATCCAAAAACCAAGGGGGATCGCCACAATCGCCGCGAACAGCACACCGTAAATGGAAATCAGAAAATGACGGGTGAATTGTTCGAATACATAGCCGGCGTTCTCTCTATAATAGTAGAGCAATTGCTGAAGTGTGTTCATTTCACTTAAGTTCATCATTTTCGCTCCTTTAGGGGTGTGACTTCTTTATCTTCGAAATAGTTGTTCTCTTCCAAGAAAGTTTGCGCGACTGTTTGGGCTTCCACCAAATCGTTGTCGACTTCATAGTTCATTGCCTGCATCAGCTCATCCGTCAGCGTATCCTCAAGTTTCAGAAGGATGGCCTCCAGTTCGGGGTAAGCCTCAAGAATCTCTTTAGTGGCAACCGGACTGGCGTCGTATGGCGGGAACAGTTGCAGATCGTCTTCGAGAACGACCAGGTCGTAGCTTGCGATCCGGCCGTCAGTGGAGTAGCCTAAAACGATATCCATTTCGTCCGCCTGCAGGGCATCATAAACAAGACCGACTTGCATGGGATAGACACGCTGGAAGTCAAAACCATATGTTTCTTTGAAGGCTTCATACCCGTCGCCTTCCCGCTCCATCCAGGAGTTGTCCACTCCAGCCCGCAGATTGGGTGCCAATGCCGCGAGGTCGCTGACAGTCTTCAGATTGTTTTCTTCGGCAAATTCACGTGTTACCAAGAAGGCATATGTGTTGGCAAACCCGTAGGAAGGGAACCAAACCTGATTGAATTTATCATCGAAGCCCTTCACAACAGATTCGAAAGCCAATGTGGGATCGGTGATAGGATCCATGGCCAACTCACCGGTCAGAGAAGTCCCTGTATAGCGAGCGGCCGAAACATTTGCATCGCCGCCGATCATAGCTTGGTGATTCAAAGTCGATGAACCGAGGTTGTTGACCATATCCACGGAAGCATCCGGCAGATAGTGTTCGACCATCCCTCTGACCATATAACTCAATATTTGCATTTCTGTCGTTGTCCCACCGGTGATGACGATGCCGTCATTGTTTACGGAGGCACCCAGACCAGGCAGAGAGCAAGCCGCCAATAACAGTGCTGTCAGCGGGAAAAGCAACCATTTTTTCATATATTTCTTCATCATCAGTTTCCTCCTTTTGCAGATGTTGTCTGTGGAGAAACGAATCGTTCAAGCTTACCGAGGAGGAAGTCAACCAATAAAGCCAACAAGGTTACCGGCAGGGTTCCCCAAATGATCATTTCTTGATCGTATACATTCAATCCGTTGAAAATGTAATCCCCTAAACCACCGGCTCCGATATACGAAGCAAGAGTCGCCCAAGCGATGACGTACACTCCCGCCAACCGGATCCCGGACATGATGACCGGGGCAGCAAGCGGCAATTTCACCTGCAGAATAATCTGATTATCGGTCATACCCATCCCTTTTGCGGAGTCAACGATTGTGCTGTTCACATTTGAGATGCCGATGAACGTATTTCTCAGAATCGGCAAGAGTGAATAGATGAACAAGGCTACAATCGCGGGAAGCTTTCCGATTCCGAACAAGGGAATCATCAAGGCAAGCAAAGCCAGAGAAGGGACAGTTTGTAGAATCGAAACAAAACTGATGATAAAACCGGAATAGCGTTTGAAACGTGTCAAGGCGATGCCTAAAGGAACAGCAATCAGAACGCCAAGCACCAGCGCCATCGCTGAGATGTAGAAATGTTCTCCTGTTTTAAAGAGCAACTCGGAACCATTCGCTTTCAAAAAGTCCATATCATCACCCCTCAACCGTTTCGATGTCCGCGGTTGTCTCGATTACTTCTTCCGCCGGCATTTCGGGCTCTATGTCTCCCCAAATTGTGTCATAGACCATATCCACTATGGATGTGCGGGTAATCAAGCCGATAAGCTGATTATTTTCATTGACCACAGGAATATTTTTGTAACCCAATTTCAAGATCCGTTGTAAAGCATCCCGGACGAGTGTGCCTTCACGAACAAAGGAAACCTCACTCATGACCTCGCCGACAGTGACTGGACGGCGTCGGTTGGTATCGATCGCTTCGACACTCAACATGCCCAACAAGATATCATCCGCATCGGTCACGAACAAACTGTCGACACGACGGGTGCGCATCAATTTGATGGCTTCAGACAGGTTTTGATCTGACGCAACCGAAACTGGGCCGCGGATCATGATCTGCTCAACAGTGCGGAAATTCGTGCGCGCTTGGCTCAGACGTTCTTCGCCTATAAAGTTTTCGACGAATGCGTTCGCCGGATCCATCAGGATATTGTCGGGCGTGTCGAATTGAACGACTTTTCCGTCCTGCATGATGACGATCCGGTCTGCCAGTTTCAAAGCTTCATCCATATCATGTGTGACGAAGATAACCGTTTTTCCCAATTCGCGTTGCAGTTCTTTGAGGGTTTCCTGCAGGGAATCGCGGGTGATCGGATCCAAAGCTCCAAAAGGTTCATCCATCAAAATGATGTCCTGGTCAGCTGCCAAAGCCCGGATAACACCGATACGCTGTTGTTGCCCGCCAGACAGTTCGGATGGATAGCGTTCGAGAAAATCCAAAGGAAGACCGACTTTTTGAATCAGCTCTTCTGCAATCTTTCTTTGTTTTTCGACAGGCCATTTCAATAGTTTTGGGACCATAACGATGTTATCGAAGATAGTCATGTGGGGCATCAGGCCGATCTGCTGGATGACGTAGCCGATTTGGCGTCTCAGTTCCACCGCGTTCATGTCCTTACTGTTTTTTCCGTTGATCAAAATTTCACCGGAGGTTGGTTCGATCATGCGGTTGATCATCCGCATGGAGGTTGTCTTGCCACTGCCGCTGGTTCCGATGAATACAATGAACTCTCCATCCTTGAATGTCAGGTTCAGAGAATCCACAGCAACTTTCCCGCCTGGGAATCGTTTAGTCAGATTTTTAAATTCTATCATGGTTTCACCTCTTAATATTTTTAATTTCACAAATGTCTTACTCTACCTTAACGTGCAACAAAGCCTTTTTGCAAATGATAAGGTTGATATCTTGTGAAAAAAACGCATTTTCGGAAGCGTTACCATTGTTGCGATGACGGTATATTTTCGACAAATTTTTATATTTTAAAATTCACACATTCTGAATACCCCTAAATTGACAAATCAGGAAGTAAATATAGAGTTATAGATAAACCGGAATCATGCTGGGAAAGAATAAAAATAATTGGGAATCATAAAAAAGAATGCTAGGATAATAGCAAGAGCAAATGCGCAGAGATGTGACTAAATGAGAACGTTTTTCTCATTTGCGTACAACAACAAATTTTAAGGCAGGAAAGAGGATTTCAAGTGGAAAAAAAATACATCATGTCTATAGATCAGGGAACAACCAGCACGCGTGCAATCATCTGGGATAAGAAAGGCACAATCATCTCTTCTACGCAAAGAGAATTGATGCAATATTATCCTGAACCGGGTTGGGTGGAACACGACGCGAATGAAATTTGGATCAGTGTCCAGTCGGTCATAGCGGATGCCTTGATCAGAGGGGATATTCGTCCGGAGGAGATTGCGGCAATCGGTGTAACGAATCAGCGCGAGACGACGGTTGTGTGGGACCGCGTTACCGGAATGCCGATCCATCATGCGATCGTTTGGCAATCCCGCCAGACTTCGGAAATCGCCGATAAACTGAAGCAGGAAGGCCATAACGATTTCATCCACTCGAAAACGGGTCTGATCATTGACTCTTATTTTTCAGCCACAAAAATAAAATGGTTACTGGACCATATTCCGAATGCTCGAGAGCGGGCCGAAAAAGGAGAATTGCTCTTCGGCACCATCGATACCTGGATTGTCTGGAAACTGACCGGGAAAAAAGTGCACGTGACGGATGTTTCCAATGCCAGCCGGACGATGCTGTTCAATATTTATGATCTGAAATGGGATGAGGAAATCCTGGATTTACTGGATATTCCGAGAGCGCTATTGCCTGAAGTCCGCTCTTCATCAGAAGTATACGGCTATACGGAGGAAAACGATTTTTACGGATCGCGTATCCCGATTGGCGGAATAGCCGGAGATCAGCAAGCTGCTCTCTTTGGGCAGACCGGTTTTGAACAGGGGATGGTGAAAAATACTTACGGTACCGGGGCGTTTATCGTCATGAACACTGGCCTTACACCGGTGAAATCGGAAAACGGCTTGCTTACGACGATCGCTTATGGGTTGAACGGCGAAATAAACTATGCTCTTGAAGGCAGCATTTTTGTGGCCGGTTCTGCTTTGCAATGGCTACGCGATGAGGCTGAGCTGATCCGATCAGCGGCAGAATCGGAAGAGTACGCCGAACTGCTTGAATCGAACGATAATGTCTACATGGTTCCTGCTTTTGTCGGATTAGGTGCCCCTTACTGGGACCAAGATGTGCGCGGCGCTTTCTTCGGATTGACCAGAGGGACTTCAAAGGCGCATCTGATCCGTGCGACACTCGAATCGCTGGCTTATCAGACGAAGGATGTTGTGGACACGATGCAGAAGGATTCCGGACTTGTCATCACGAATATGCGTGTTGATGGAGGGGCAGCGCACAACAACTTTCTGATGCAATTCCAAAGCGATCTGCTGAATACAACCTTGACCAGATCCAAAGTATTGGAGACAACGGCACTGGGAGCTGCATACCTTGCTGGTTTGGCAGTAGGATTCTGGAAGGACACCGATGACATTATCCAAAATTGGCAGCCTGACTGCGAGTTCCACCCACAAATGGCGACTGAAAAACGCGAAGACCTCTATGCTGGCTGGCAAAACGCAGTAGCCGCCGCCCGCCACTTCAAACACAAACCCAAGAGAGTTTAAAGGAAGCACTGTGGGCGCAAACGCCCAAGTGTATCATGTCTTTAAGCGATTAAAAATCGCAAGAGCCATGACAAATCCCGGGTAGAAATCGAGCACTAAGAGGACTAACACTAAGCGGAATTCCCTGCAAATCAGAGCGCGTTTAAGAGCGTTCTGATCTCCGTTTAGAGGAGCAAATTAAGAAGCTTTTCTGCTCTAATGCCAAATCCAAAACTTAAGAAACACTAAAATACTCATAAATGAACAAGTGATACGCCCGGTATGTTATAATGGATATATCTATTTTTTTGACTGGAGGAATTATCATGGCAGACACTCTCGAATTGGTAGTCATAACGGGGATGAGCGGCGCCGGAAAAACGGTCGCCCTGCAGACATTTGAAGATTTAGGCTATTTCTGTATAGACAATATGCCCCCAAGTTTGTTACCGAAATTTTGGGAACTTGTAAAAGAATCGGGTAAAATAAGCAGAATCTGCTTAGTGATCGATCTGCGCTCCCGGGCATTCTTTGATGAAATCATGTCTGCTGTGGACAGCTTGGACAACACTACTTTCATAACGACTAAGGTCATCTTCCTCGATTCGAAAGATGATGTGCTTGTTTCCCGATACAAAGAAACAAGAAGAAGTCATCCCCTGACCCAATCAGGCGGAACCGTACTGGAAGGAATCCGTAAAGAGAGAGAATTGCTTGAGGACATCCGCAATCGCTCACAGTTGGTCATCGATACAAGTGAGACAACACCCCGTCAATTGAGGGAACGCCTTCTCGACACTTTCAAAGTGGATGATAATGACGTTTTCCATATAGAAGTCGTATCTTTTGGTTTCAAGTATGGTTTGCCGATTGATGCCGATATCGTAATGGATGTGCGCTTTTTGCCCAACCCGCATTACGTAGATGAATTACGTCCACTGACGGGGCTTGATAAGCCAGTCTATGATTATGTCATGAAGCAACCGGAGACGGAAATATTTTACAAGAAATTTCTCGATTTATTGGAATACATCATTCCTGGTTATAAGAAAGAAGGCAAGACAAGTGTGAATATCGCCATTGGTTGTACAGGCGGGCAACACCGCTCGGTTGCTTTAGCAGAAAGGACCAGCCTTCAATTAGAAAGCGCGGGGTATCAAGTGAATACAACCCACCGCGATCGCAATAAACGCAAAGAGACGGTGAATCGGTCATGAGTCAAAATCCGAGCAGAACGAAGAAAATCGTCGTAATCGGCGGCGGAACGGGCCTGCCGGTCATTCTGGAAGAACTGAAGAATCACAATACAGACATCACGGCTATTGTCACAGTCGCGGATGACGGCGGCAGCAGCGGCATCATCCGCGACCATGTCAACATTGTGCCTCCCGGGGATATCCGCAACTGTATGATCGCGCTTTCCGATATGCCAAAACTGGAAAAGGATATTTTCCAGTACCGTTTCCATTCGAAGGATTCCTTCTTTTCCGGGCACGCCATCGGCAACCTCATCATCGTGGCCCTGACTGAAATGAAAGGGAGCATTTTCGATGCCATTCGGTTGCTGTCCGTTATGATGGGCGTTAAAGGCAAAATCTATGCCGCAGCTGACGAGCCGCTCTCACTCTATGCAGAGTTCAAGGACGGTACGGTCATCAAGGGCGAGTCGAAAATCGCAAAAGGCCGTAAAAAGATCGAGCGCGTGTATGTCAAACCTTTGGATGAAACAAGGGAGGCTGTCGCTTCCCGTCACGTCATCAACAGTATCCTGGAGGCGGATATGGTCGTTATCGGACCGGGAAGTCTGTACACGAGCATTTTGCCTAACCTGATGATCCATGACCTCGGCCAAGCGGTCATCGATACCAAAGCCGAGAAAGTCTACATCTGTAACATCATGACGCAATTGGGCGAAACAGAGGGCTTCACTGATGCTGAGCATATCAAGGTATTGCATGATCATCTGAAAGCGAAATTCATTGACACCGTCCTGGTGAACACGGAAAAAGTTCCGGATGAATACCTGAATCAGCAAGCTGACGAAGAATATTTGCTGCAGGTCCGCCATGATTTCAAAGGATTGCGCGAAGAAAACTGCCGGGTTATTTCTGCCGATTTCCTGGATATGAAGAACGGCGGCGTATACCACGACGGCAAAAAAGTCGTTTCGGAACTGATCAATCTCATTTCCAATATCAAAACTATCTGTTGACCTTTTTTCTGATTGAAAGAAGCTGTCGGAAAGGAGGCGTATATGTCTTTTGCATCTGAAGTAAAAAAAGAATTGACGACATTGGAAGTGCACCGCGAGCATGCGAAAGCCGAGTTGACCGCATTGATCCGGATGAGCGGTTCGGTCAGCATCTATAATCAGGCTTTCGTCCTGAATGTCCAGACGGAAAATGCGGCAATCGCAAGACGGATGTATGTACTCTTGAAGGACCACTATTCATTCGAAAGCGAATTGCTGGTCCGCCGGAAAATGAAACTGAAGAAAAACAATGTCTATATTGTGCGCCTGAAACAAGGCGTCCGGGAACTGCTGAGTGATCTGAATATTTTCGATGGACTGTCGTTCAAGACGCAAGTTTCCGAAGATATCATGAACAATAACCAGAAGGAGCGCTCCTACCTACGCGGAGCTTTTATGGCCGGGGGATCGGTGAACAGCCCGGAAACGAGCCGTTACCATCTGGAAATCTATTCCAATTATGAGGACCATAATCAGGACATCTGCGACATGATGAATCACTTCGACCTGAATGCGCGGACGATCGAGCGGCGCAACGGTTTCATCACGTATCTGAAGGAAGCCGAGAAGATTGCTGATTTTCTGGCATTGATCGGTGCCCATAACGCGATGATGAAATTCGAGGACGTCCGGATTATCCGCGATATGCGTAATTCTGTCAATCGTTTGGTGAATTGCGAGAACGCCAATATGAACAAAACAATCGATGCGGCAGCAAAGCAAGTAGCCAACATCGAATTCATCGAAGCAACAGTAGGTCTGGAGAAATTACCGGATAAGCTGAAGGAAATCGCAGTCATCCGTTTGGAGAATCCCGACATCAGCCTCAAAGAGCTGGGCGAAATGATCCCGAGTGGAGTCATATCAAAGTCCGGCATCAATCACCGTTTACGAAAAATCAATGATTTTGCAGATTCGTTGCGAATGAGAAAAACCATCCGGTGATACAAAAAATAAACTTGGAGACAAAAAAAGTCTTTGGGTTTATTTTTTTTTTATTAAAAGGACGCCTCTTTTTTTGCGGATATTACAAACAGTAAGTCAAGCTGAAGGAGGAATGGAAGGATGAATCAAGTATCATTGATCGGGCGGCTGGTGCGGCCTATCCAAGTGCAACAAGTGAATGGGGAAAGGCAAGTCTGCAACAACACACTGGCGGTGCAGCGTCTCAGGAAAGCGGATGAGGGTCAACCGCAAGCGGACTTTATACCTGTCGTGTTTTGGGGAGCAACCGCCAATCTGGTCGAACAGTATTGTGCTAAGGGCAATCAGATCGGTGTCAACGGCCATTTGGTTTCGCGTTCCTATGTCAACAAGCAAGAGCAGCACGTCTACGTCATCGAATTGGTCGTAGAAGAATTGTATTTTGTTGAAGCGAAAAGAGAACAGGAAGCAGTCTGATGCTCCCGCCCAAAAGCCCCGGATTCTGGGGCTTTTTTTGGCATATAGGAATTTATAAATTTTTTCAACTCAGAAGTGCATCACCGTAGGTGTTTCACAAGATTGCAACATGTTTCATGCATCTAAAATGATGTCCAGCTTCACGGGTTAGCCCTTCGGAAAAAAGAATAAGGAACCTCTTGTCTCTGCGAGCCAAGACATACTGTTCGACTAATCTGCTGACGCAGAAAGTCTCTCAGCAATTGCGCTCTTCGATGCTCAGTTGCATGGGACTCTTAGGGATTCATCCCTTAGAGCCCCAGTACAAGTTGACCGTAGGGAACGTTGCGTGGACAGATTTCCTAAATTTCTTTCAGGGCTGAACGAACCCGTTCAGCTTTTCTTAATTGGAACCGGCGATTTCTCAATTATTTCACAGAAACTTCAAACGTATGTAGTATCGTAGACTGGAAATGATGCCGCTTATGGGAAAAAAAGATATAATGGAGGAAATGAAAAGGGGAATCGCTATGGAAATTTTGATGATAGAAGACAATGAAGCCGTCTGCGAAATGATGGCGATGTTTTTTGAGAATGAGGGCTGGCAAGCTGTATTCAAGCATGATGGAAAAGAAGGTCTGGAGACGTTCGCGGCAGCAGACAGAAAATGGGACATGATTATCCTCGATCTGAACCTGCCGAGCATGGATGGGATGCAGGTCTGTCGCGAAGTAAGGAAAATTTCCCAGTTCGTACCGATCATCATGCTGACAGCGCGCGATTCTGAAAGTGATCAGGTTATCGGCCTGGAAATCGGGGCGGATGAATATGTTACGAAGCCGTTCAGTCCGTTGACGTTGATAGCCCGCATCAAAGCGATGCACCGTCGCGCTAAGGTCGATCACGCGCAAGTGCGGGCCACTGATGATTTCGACGTGCTCACCGATCATGTCAAAATCAGCACGATCACGCGCGAAGCCTACCTTGACGGGAAAAAGATCGAAAGCTTGACGCCGAAAGAATTTGAACTGTTCGCGCTTTTGGCCGAACACCCGAAACAAGTATTTTCGAGAGAGCACCTTTTGACCCGGATTTGGGAAGACCCTTACTACGGGGATGAGCGCACAATCGATGCCCATATCAAGAAATTACGGCAAAAAATAGAAGCGGTCGGACCGCAAGTGATCCAGACGGTTTGGGGAGTCGGCTACAAATTCGATGATAGTGGAGTAGAGGATAAATGAAGTATGTCTATCAACAAATCCTGGCCTTTTTTGCTCTGATTCTGATAACCGTGAGTACGACAGGCATCCTGATCATCCAATACGTCACCAGTAATATCTACGACGAAAAAGAGGCACAGCTTTACGGCTATGCCGAATCGATCATCGATCAGAACATGACGATCCAACAATTGGAAAATGGATCTACCTTGGTTTCCAACCAGGATGTCTCGTTCGCCATCTTCGATGCCGAAGACCGCATGGTTTATCCGCAAGCAACGGATCTGTATACGAGCGGAATCAGCGCGGAGGATTTTGAGAGGCTATCGGAAGGCGACCGGATTTCTTTGACTGAACGGGATCGTGGCTTCCTGAACGAAAAGAAGCGCTTCTTGACGGTCTATCTTCCTCTGTTCAATGCAACTACGAATGAATTCACAGGCTTCATAGCAGTCGGTTCGCCGGTAAAAGGCATCGAGGACGAAATCAATGAGATTGAACACAACCTGCTTGTGGCTGTGCTGACTTCCGGGGGCATCGCGATTGTATTGAGTCTCGGCATCGCCAACTATCTGACAAGGCGCATTAAACGCATGCGCAGGGCCACCCATGAGATCGCTTCAGGCAATTTCGATATCTCGCTGGAGAATCATCACAAAGATGAGTTTGATGAGCTGTCGGAGGATTTCAACCAAATGGCAAGGTCTTTGAAAGCCTCCAATGAGGAAGTCGAACGCCAAGAGAATTTGCGGCGCCAGTTTATGATGGATGTTGCCCATGAAATGCGTACGCCGCTCACGACAATCAACGGCATTCTCGAGGGAATTCAGCATCATATGATCCCCGAAGGCAGTCGGGACCGGAGTATGCAACTGATGCAGAAAGAAACCAAACGGCTGATTCGTTTGGTTAATGAGAATCTTGATTATGAAAAGATCCGCTCCAACCAGATTATTTTAGTGAAACAGGAATTTTCGGCTAAAGAAGCATTGGAGAATGTTGCGGAGCAGATGCGGACAAAAGCGCAGGCGAAGGACGATCTGATCATCGTTCAGGTGGATGCAGCGGACCGGATTTACGCGGACTATGATCGCTTTATCCAGATCATGGTGAACCTCACCCAGAACGCTATCCAGTTCACGAAAAACGGAACCATCACCCTGTCGTCTTTCCCGGATGGCGATCAGCAAATCATTCAGGTCAAAGACACGGGCATCGGCATCGAGAAGAAGGATATCACGAGCATCTGGGAAAGGTTCTACAAAGTGGATGTTTCCAGAAAGAACACGAAATTTGGCGAATCAGGAATCGGTTTGGCGGTGGTCCAATCATTAGTGATGAACCATAAGGGAACCATTGATGTGGAGAGCAATCCGGGCGAGGGAACAATTTTCACGATTACATTACCGACGAAAGCAGCAATCGAAAAAAATAGTTAAAAAAATAGCTGCCGGAATTTTTAAATTCCGGCAGCTATTTTGGTTATTCAACTGTTTCTGTCTGTCCTTCTGCTGGGACTTCCTCAGCAGCGGGTTGTTCTTGCGTTGCATTTTCTTCAGCAACGGCTTGGTTAGCTGGGAACTCAGGAGCATCCGTCTGATAAAGCGGCACGGTTGAAACGCCGTTGTTCGTATAGTACAAGGAAGTGTTCAGGTCACCCAATTCCGCGATGTCCTCTTCCAATCTTGAAGGGGAATCCACATAGCCGTGCAGGCTTTTATCAACCGGAACGAATCCATCCGGTGTGTAGAAGCGCAACAAATCACCGTTGATGATCTGATCGGAGATGGCCAGCTGCAGTTCAGCTTGCGCCCGGATCTGAGCAACTTTTTCGACTACTTCTTCTGTCTGATAAGCAAGCGTACCTGTTTGGGTATGATAAACGGAATTTCCTAAGATGGTATATTCGTTCGTCACGATGCTGCCATTACGGAAAACAACGATTCCCTCATTTTGCGCTGACATCAGATCCTGTCCAAGTTGGACATAGGCTGAAGTGTCGACACCCAGAAGATGCATCACGGTAGGCAAGATATCGATCTGGCCACCATAAACATCACTGATTTGTCCGGTACCGGAACCAGGATTATGGATGATGAAAGGAACACGCTGCATCATGGCATCGTCATAGGCACCCCACAAATCCGGATTGGCTCCGATGAGCGGCGCCAACGTTTCGTTGCGGGAACTGGAAATACCGAAGTGGTCGCCGTACAATACGAAAAGCGTATTATCATAAAGGCCTGCGTCCTTCATATATTGGAAAAATTCAGCCAAGGCTTCATCGGCATAATGAGCAGTATTGAAATAACCATCAATCGTTTCGTCACCGGTATCCAGAGTGAAGGTGTTATTCATCTCGTCTTCAGGGAACGGGAAGTGATTCGAAACGGTTATGAACTTTGCATAGAAAGGCTGCGGTAATTGCTCGAGGTATTGCGCCGATTCTTGGAAGAACAATTTATCTTTCAAACCGTACTCGACTGAGTTCTCATCCGTCAGTGTGTAACTGCTGCCGGCATCAAAGAAATAATCATAGTCGAAAGATTTATAAACATTATCGCGATCCCAGAAAGAACCGACATTCCCGTGGAAAACAGCTGATGTGTAGCCAAAGGTTTCGCCCAAGATGGCCGGTGCTGATTGGAAGGTGTTGTCCGCACCGATTTGTGTAAAGGCCGAACCTTGCGGCAATCCGAACAGTGAATTGTCCAGCATCAGTTCGGCATCACTTGTTTTTCCTTGGCCCGTCTGATGGAAAATGTTGCTGTAACTGTAAGAATCACTGCTGTGATACAAGCTGTTCAGGAATGGCGTCACTTCAGCCGTCATGCCTGTTTCATCAGTCAATGACAGATCGATCAGGAACTGCTGCATACTTTCCAGATGGATGTAGACGACGTTTTTGCCTTCCGCTTGCCCAAAGTTTACTTCGTTGGGTTCGGCATAATGCGTACCTAAGTAATCAAGAACGGCAGCCATATCTGAGCTGTCCGCACTTGCGCGTACTTGGTTGGCTTGGGCTGTCTTGATGCCATCATAGAGGGTGAAGACATTGATACCCAAGTATTTGACGATGTAGTTGCGATCAAAAGTTCTTGTCAGCAATTGCGGTCGGCTTATTTCAGCAAGGCCTAAGTTAGCGGCGAAGAGAGCGATCGAGGCGGCAACTGTCGCAAACGCCCATCTTTTCTTGAAGATACGTTCGTCGCGATTTTTGCTAACGAATTTCTTATAGACATAGATGAGGACAAAAGCATCGATCCAATAGAACAGATCCAGCGGCTGCATCATGGCGATGACTCCGGAACCTAAGTTTTTGGTTGCGTTGGCTGAACCGAAGATGGTTTTGATTGTCAGGAAGTCCGTAAATTCGCGGTAGTAGATGATGTTGGCGAACAACAGGATCGAATTCAGTACATACAGAGCAATCAAGCTTCTGTAGCCTTTTTTAGGGTTCTTAACAAAAAGCGAAATCCCGAGAATCAATAAAGTCGTGGCAATTGGGTTGATAAAAAGAATCAGCTGCTGAAACCAACCGTCTACGCCTAAAGAGAACGCTGTGTGATAAGCGAAATAGGTCTTCAGCCAGAAAAGGACGACGGCGAAAAGGAAAAATCCGAATCGCGTCTGCAACTGTTCAGTTAATTTTTGTTTCAAAAAAGAGACCTCCTATGATATCGTGTGGAACACATGTAAATTTCCTGTGAATTTTTGTGGTTTATGTGTGTTGTTTGTGAATTTTATGTAAAATGAGCTAGTGTCATTATATTCTGAATGCTTTTGATAGTCAATCGAAGCCCCGTAAAGTTTTTCCTAAGTTTTTCTCAAGAATAGTTGCTTTTTTAAGGATTTTTCGAGAAAATGGGACTTTCAAAGTATCTGTTTAAAGGAACAAAACTGACAAAGGTGAGCGTAGATTATGATATTTTTACAAGGGCTGTATGAGTGGGTGGCTGCTTCGCTGGAGTCATCCGTTAATCATTTTCCGCTCATACAATTAGTTTTCAACAGCGTGGACAAGACCATACTGTACTATTTGATTTTTCTGGTTCTAAGAGCCGCCTACCTGCTGCGCAGACACCGCAAGACGGGCAAGAAAATCCCCTTATATAAGGAAGGGTTGCTGCATGCTTTGTTTATCTACATCGCATTGTTGCTTCAACTGACGGTTTTCCGCAATGAGGTGACCTTCTGGACCGTCGAGTATCACAAAATCGATTGGTCAGCGATCCATTGGCTGCCGTTGGTGGATACGGTCAAACTCTTTTATGGGGATTCCGGATTTTCGGCATGGTACAATTCATGGGGGAACGTTGTCTGGTTTATGCCGCTGGGCTACATGGGGCCTTATCTGTTCAGAAAAAAATGCAGTTTCTCCAAAGTGACAGCGATGGGTTTTCTTTTTTCCAGCATGATTGAGTTCCTCCAGCTCATCTTTCAGACGGGCGTCACGCATATCGATGATGTCTTCTTTAATACGTTGGGTGCCGCAATCGGCTACAGCATATGGGTATCATCAAAAAAAGCAGTGCAGAACGGATAATCGACTATAAAGGAAGTAAATTATGAAAAAAATTACGATTACACAAATAAGCGAGAAAAAAATTAAGGCAGGCAATCCCTTGCTCCAAATGGAAGATTTCCCAAACGAGCTCAGCTTCGATGAAGGGGAACTGGTCGAGCTGGTCGATTCCCGCCAAAAATTCGTCGCAAAAGCCTATTTGGCTAAACAGAACAAAGGCGTCGGTTGGGTATTTTCCTTGGATAACGCGGATAGTTTCAATGAAGCATTCTTCAAAAAACAGTTTGAAAAAGCGAAACGTAAGCGCACGGACTTGCAATCGGACCCGGAAACGACTACCTATCGGCTTTTCAATGCGGAGGGGGACGGTATCCCTGGTGTTACCATCGATCATTACGACGGGTTTGCGGTGGTATCTTGGTACAGCGAAGGTATCTTCCTCTACCAGACCGCCATTATCGCTGCCTTCCAAGCGGTCTTCCCGGAAACGAAGGGCATCTATGAAAAATTCCGTTACCAACGGAAGGATGGCCTGATCAGCCGCTACGTCAGGGGTGATGCAGCCCCGACGCCCCTGATCGTGAAGGAGAACGGCATCAACTATGCGACGTATCTGGACGATGGGCTGATGACGGGCATTTTTCTGGATCAGCGCGAGGTACGCGGCGCTCTGACGGAGCGTTATGCGGCAGGCAAACGGGTCTTGAACACGTTCAGCTACACCGGCGCGTTCTCCGTGGCAGCAGCCATGGGCGGGGCGATCGAAACGACGAGTGTCGATGTTGCGAACCGTTCGTTGGAACGGACAAAGGAACAATTCGCCGTCAATAACCTGGATAGCGAGCAACAGAAAATCTATGTCATGGATGTCTTCGATTTCATCCGCTACGCGATCCGAAAGGAATTGCAGTATGACGTGACCATCATCGATCCGCCAAGCTTTGCCCGCACCAAAAAGCGCACGTTCTCGGTAACGAAAGATTATACGCAATTGTTGGAGGAGTTGATCCAGATCACCGCACCGGATGGTACGCTGATTGTGTCTTCCAATGCCGCCAACTACAAGGAAAAGAACTTCAAACAGGATATCGCCCAAGCCTTCAAGAACAGCCATTGCGATTACCGCATCCTGGAAACTTTCCATCTGCCGAACGATTTTGCTGTTCCGGCAGGCAGCAAAACAAGCGATTACCTGAAAGTCTTCATCATTAAGAAACTGGCGAGATAAGAAAAGCTGAACGGGTTCGCTCAGCCCCGAAAGAAATTTAGGAAATCTGACCTCGCAACGTTCCCTACGATCACCTTATACTGGGACTCTAAGGGATGAATCCCTAAGAGTCCCATGCAAATGAGCATCGAAGAGCGCAATTGCTGAGAGACTTCCTGCGTCAGCAGGTTAGTCGAATAGTATCCTTGGCTCGTTAGAGACAAGGGGTTCCTTTATCCCTTTCCGAGGGGCTAACCCGTGAAGCTAGCCAACGCTTTGGATTGCATGGAAAATTTTGCAGTTCTTTGAAGCACCAACGGTGACGCACTTTTGAGTACAGAGAAATTTATATTTTTCCTACAATATAGAAAAAAGAGAACGGCGCTGCCTCATCAGGAGGTTGGCCCGTTCTCTTTGCGTATGGGATAGTTTTATGTGTGAAGACCCGCAGCAGCATGTTGTCCGGCAGTGTGCCCTGTAACAAAGGCGCCGGTTATGTTATACCCGCCTGTGTAGCCGTTGTAGTCGATCAGTTCGCCGCAGAAATAAAGACCTTTTGTCAGTTTGCTTTCCATCGACTTTGGATTGATTTCCTTCGTTGAGACGCCCCCGCCGGTGACGAAAGCTTTATCCAATGGATGCGTGCCGTTCACTTCAAATGAGAAATTTTTGCAGAAGTCGGCGAAAGCTTTGGTTTCTTTCGGAGTCAATTCCTTTAATGACTTCTGCGGATCGATGGCCGCCTGCGTGCAACCGAACAACAGGTAGCGTTCTGGCATCAGGTCTTTCAGGCCATTTTTGACGCTTTTTTCAGCATGAGCCTTGATCAGCTTCTGCAATTGTTGTTCGACGGCGCCCAAAGAGAGTTCCGGAAGAACATCCAAGGACATCGTGACCGTCTCGGTTTTATCGCGCTTCATTGTCTGGTGGACAAACATCGAACAACGCAAAGCGGCGGGACCAGACACGCCGAAGTGGGTGAAGATCATGTCCATCTGGTGGGAAACGACTGTTTTGCCTTTTTTATTTTTGATGCTGAGGGCAACGTTGCGCAAGGAAAGTCCCTTCAGTTCGCTTGAACGGATGAAGTCCGCATCTGATGTGATTGGTGCTTCAGTCGGGTACAATTCCGTGATGGTATGTCCAGCCGCCTTGGCGAACTTATAACCATCGCCTTTGGATCCTGTGCGCGGCAGGGCTTTTCCTCCAGTTGCCAGGATAATCCGATCGGCCGGGAGAATCTCGCCATCTTCCAGAAGGACACCGGTCACCTGTTCATTTTCGATCAGGATACGCTCGACTTTTATGTTGGTCCGGATCTGGACCTGCAGCCGCTTCAGTTCCTCGATGAAAGCTTCGAGAATAGTTCTGGCTTTATCCGTGACAGGGAACATCCGACCGTGATCCTCTTCCTTCAGGGCGACGCCGCGTTCGATGAAAAAGGTCATGATGTCATACTGACTGAATTGGGTAAAGCTGCTGTGCAGGAATTTTCCGTTTCCGGGAATATGCCGGATGATTTCTTCTTCGGGACGGTTGTTGGTGACGTTGCAGCGGCCCCCGCCTGTCAAGAGTAATTTTTTTCCGAGACTGGGGTTTTGTTCGAGGAGCGTCACTTCCGCTCCCGCTTCGGCAGCCGTGCAAGCTGCCATCAGACCGCTCGAGCCGCCACCGACAATAATGATGCGTGTTTTCATGTTATGTATTTTCTCCGTTCTTTTGCTGCACTTACTTTATCACAGATATGTCCAACTGAAAATGGCTTTTTTTCCAGGATGGTCACGAAAAAAGATGCTTTCCTTCATTAAATATTCAAAGATTGCGACTATACTGTATCCATACCCAAAGATAATCCTTTTTTCTTCTTCTGCTTCCGCAGAAGACTCCTCCCTCATGGACGGAAACGGGTCTTTGATCGCTGAACAGCTAAGCATCGATCAAGCAGCAGGATATTTTCCTGCAGTCCGGGATTTCCGTTCTATTTTTGTGCCCGAAAGAGTATAATAGGCATAGACTTATTTTTGAAGAAGTGAGGGTATTGAAATGGATTTTATGAAAGTAATGCATACGAGACAAACAACGCGCAGCTTCCAGAAGTTTGCACTTTCCCAAGGGCAAGTGGAACTGATGTTGCAAGCCGGGCAAAATGCACCGATCAGCCGCGGTCGCTTTGAAGATTACCATATCACGGTCATTAAGAATCCGGAAATATTGACAGCGATTACATCTGCAGCAAAGGAAGTGCCGGGCAGTACGGACAAGGATCCCTTGTACGGAGCACCGGCCTTTTTCGTTGTTTCCGCTAAGGAACCGGCCAAACCTGGTAGTATCGCAAGCGCGGCAGCAATCGTCGAAAATATGCATCTACAAGCAACCGCGGAACTTTTAGGTAGCTGCTTCCTGATGGGAATCGTGGCGAACGGCACGTTGGACGCTGAAGGGATCCGTGAAAAAATGCAGATTCCCGAAGGTTTTACGCCTGTCGCCGGAATGGTGGCGGGCTATCCGCACGGCTATCTGCATGATCGGCCACGCACATTGGAAAAGATCGCCGTCAACATCGTCGAATAGCACAGTTTGGGCAATGAAAAACGACTTCAGGAGAAACGTTCAAGTTTCCCGGGTCGTTTTTTTTGCATACCCGTTTGATGAGTCTTATTCGGGTGCGAAGTTGCTGATTGCATATCCGCGCTCTTTTGTATACCATAGTAGTATTACGATAGTAAGGGTCTTCGGGAATACTTTTTTCGGGACGTTCCAAAATAAAAATCAATCAAGAAATGAAGGGATACATAATGGCGTACATTTCCTTAAAAAATGTCAGCAAATTCTATCAAATGGGCGAAACACGGATCACAGCCAACGACAAGATCAGCTTCGACATCAACGAGGGGGAGTTTGTGGTGATATTGGGGCCCAGTGGAGCCGGTAAATCCACCGTTCTGAACATTCTGGGTGGAATGGATGATGCCGATGAAGGCCACATCAGCATCGACGGGGTGGATATCTCCCAATTCACGTCAAAAGCCTTGACGACCTACAGACGGAGGGATGTCGGTTTTGTTTTCCAATTCTATAATCTGGTGCCGAACCTGACCGCCAAGGAGAATGTGGAGCTTGCCTCACAAATATCCCCGCATGCGCGCGATGCTGCTGAAGTCATGCGGGAAGTAGGTTTGGGTGAGCGTATGGACAATTTTCCGGCGCAGCTCTCAGGAGGCGAACAGCAGCGTGTCGCCATCGCCCGTGCCTTGGCGAAACAGCCCAAGCTGCTGCTTTGTGATGAGCCGACAGGAGCACTGGATTACGAAACGGGCAAACAAGTACTGAAGCTACTGCAAGATACCTGCCTGGATACGGGAACAACCGTCATCGTCATCACCCACAACCAAGCTATCGCAGCCATGGCGAACCGCATCATCGAAATCAACAATGCTAAAGTAAGGGCCATCCATGAAAATCCAAACCCTAAACCAGTATCAGAAATCGAATGGTAGGAGGGGGAGAAGACGATGAAGAAGAAGGCGCTATGGAAAGACATCTGGATAGAGATTGGCAAAAGTAAGGCACGTTTCCTCGCTTTGTTGGCCATCATCACGTTGGGAGTGGCTTTCTTTGCCGGCATCAAAGCGGCAGGGCCGGATATGCTGGACACCGCCAACCAATATTATGAAGACAATAACCTGTATGACCTGAAAGTTTTGTCTACCTACGGATTGGAAGAAGCGGACATCGCCATTTTGGATGAAACGGCCGATCTGTCTGTCCATCCGATGCGGACAGTGGACATCGAAATGGAAGGCAGTGACTTTCTCGTAAAAGTATTCCCGCTGCAAAGCGGTGCGGATCCGGTCAACGCATATGCGCTAGTAGACGGCAGACTGCCGGAAACAAGCGGTGAAGTCGCCTTGGATGCGAAACAGAATCTGAGCAGTACTTATCAGATCGGCGATACCATCACTTTCCGCCATGAGTCCGACGAAGACCTTAGTGATGAAGAAAAAGAAAACCGCATCTCCTTGAAGGAACAAGAATACACGGTCGTCGGCTTCGTTGATTCGCCGATGTACATCGAAACGATAATGCGTGGTTCCACCAATGTCGGGAAGGGCAGCCTGGATGCTTTCGTTGTCGTACCCGAATCGGATATTCTCGGCAGCATCTATACGGAAGCTTATCTGACGATGGCTCCGACTGTGGCGGAAACAGGATACACGGACGCCTATGATGAACAGGTGGACAGTTTGGCCGATGAAGTGGAGCTTGCTTTGAACGGGAGACCGTTGGAGCGCATCAATGAAATCCGTGCGGAGGGTCAACGGAAGATCAGAGATGCGGAAGATGAACTGCAGGAGGGCAAAGACAAACTTGCGGAAGCCGAGCAGGAACTGCAGGATGCCCGCCAACAATTGGATGACGGCACAGCACTCTATGAGGAGAATCGCCAGTTGTTTCTGGACGAAATCGCCCAAGCCGAGAGCACTTTGACTGCAAGCCAAGCTGAAATCGATGCGGGCATGGCGGAGTACCGAGCAGGCCTGGCGACCTATCTGGAAAATAAAGCGCTCTACGATGAAGCAAAGGCTGCTTGGGAAGAGCAGAAAGACTCCCTACAAGAGCAAACCGGTTCGGAGGCTTCATTGGACGAATTATTGGCGAGTCTTCCTGATATGCCTGAAGGCCGCGAAATCGCTGAACTGGCGCAAATGCTGCTCGACGGGCAGGCTGAAGTTGAAGCGACCCAAACTGCGCTGGAAGTGAAAGCGGAAGAGTTGCAGGAACGGGCAGCCGCCTTAGCGTCAAAAGGTGAGCAGCTCTTGGCGGAGCAGACGAGTCTGGAGGCGGATGCAGCAGCCTACCAAAAAGAGCTGACCATTTTCACTGCTGACATGACAGCTTTCCAAACGGAAAAAGCAATCAAGCAAGCGGAATTCTCCGCACGACAAGCCGCTATCGATACTGAAAGGGCAGCTTTGGCGGGTTTGGATCCGGAGACAGATCTGAGTGTGGCAGAACGCTTAGCTGCTCTGGATGAAGAGCAGGCAGCTTTGGATGC
Source organism: Trichococcus sp. ES5 (assembly GCF_900067165.1). NCBI lineage: Bacteria > Bacillati > Bacillota > Bacilli > Lactobacillales > Carnobacteriaceae > Trichococcus > Trichococcus sp. ES5. Next base: position 28,443 of record NZ_FJND01000005.1, on the reverse strand, counting down.
GGAACGGGCCGCGCTGGCGCAAGCCGAAACGGAATTGACTGTCCGCCAAAGTGAGCTGGAGCAAGAGGGTGCCTCCTTGTCCAGCCGCCAAGAAGCCTTGACCGCCGCAGCCGCTGCTTTCCAGGCAGAACGAGCCAGTGAAGAGGCCGCCCTCCTGGAGGAACAGCGCCTTCTTGAGTCGGCCGGCAACGAATTAGCCGCCAGAGGGGAAGCGTTGCTGGATCAACAGCAACTGCTGGAAGAAAAGATTGCGGCATTCATGGCAGATGCCGAAGCCCAAATCGCAGCTGCTGACGCTCAATTTGCTGAACAAGGGATTGCGTTGGAGAATGGTCGATTGGAATTGGCATCGGCCTTCTCGCAACTGGAGGATGGCCAGATACAGATCAATAATGGTTGGTCAGAGTTGGAAAGTCAACGCGTGAGCGGTGAACAGGCCCTCGGGGAAGCTTGGCAGGAAATCCAGCAGGGCGAAGCGGCTTATCAGGAAGGTTTGGTCACTTTTACAGCCGAACGCGTCGATGCAGAAATCGAAATAGCCGACGGGGAACGTCAGGTCGCAGAAGCGAAGCAAGCCTTGGCCGATCTGATTGAGCCGGTCTACTACGTGACGGATCGGTCCGGGAACCCTGGTTACCAGGAATACCGCGACAATGCGGACCGCATCTCGGCCATCGCAGAGATTTTCCCGGTGTTTTTCTTCCTGATTGCGGCTTTGGTGAGTTTCACAACGATGGCCCGGATGGTGGATGAGCAGCGCCAGCAGATGGGGACGCTGAAAGGCCTCGGTTACAGTGATTTCGATATCGCCAAAAAATATCTGATCTATGCAGCGATCGCCTGCATCGTAGGGACCTCACTCGGTTTGGTGGCCGGATACAATATTTTCCCTGCGGTCATCTTTGATGCCTATGGATCCATGTACAGTCTGCCTTCCGTAAAGATTACCTACTACTTGTCCTATGCACTGATTTCCATTGCTATCGCGCTGCTGTGCACCATCGGACCGGCTGCGTGGGCGGCACATGCCTCGTTGCGGGAAAACCCGGCTATGATGATGCGTCCGAAAGCGCCGAAGAATGGCAAACGTGTGCTTTTGGAACGCGTGACGTTCATTTGGGACCGTCTCAGCTTCAACTCGAAGATTACGGTACGTAATTTGATGCGCTACAAAGCGCGCAACATGATGACGATCTTGGGCGTTGCCGGCTGTACCGCCTTGATATTGACCGGATACGGTATCAAAAATTCCATCTCCGGATTGGCGGATACCCAGTTCAACGATGTGATGCGCTATAACGCAATCACGGCGATGCGTCCGGAAGCGAGCGCAGAAGAAATCGCCTCCTATGATGAACTGGTCGCTGCAACTCCTGAAATAACGGATCATCTCAAGGTAGTGCAAGAAAGCTACAAACTGGATAAAAAAGGGGTAAACCTGCAGAACGTCACGGTCTTTGCGCCGCTGGAAAGCGAAAATCTCCCGGATTTTGTCAGCTTACGCGATCGTATAACCCAAGAACCGATCGCGTTGACGGATGAGGGAGCCGTCATTTCGGAAAAATTAGCGAACCTGGCAGACGTCGGACCGGGCGACAGCATCGAAATCCGCAATGATGAAATGCAGACCTATCAGATTTCGATCCAGGCTGTCACCGAGAACTACGTCAACCATTACATTTACTTGACGCCATCCCTTTATGAAGAGATTTTTATCCAAGCTGCGGAACCGACAACCGATCTTTTGCTGTTTGACGAACCGGAAAGTTGGGAACGGAGCTTCGGATCTGAAGTGATGGGAGAACAGGCGGTGGCGCTGGTGACATTCATTAATTCCGTCGATCGTAGCTTCGCTGAAACCTTAGGGAGCCTGGATGTCGTCACATTGGTATTGATTGTGTCGGCAGCCTCATTGGCTTTCGTTGTGCTGTACAGCCTGACGAACATCAATGTTTCGGAGCGGATCAGAGAACTGTCGACAATTAAAGTTTTGGGGTTCTATGATGTGGAAGTGAGCATGTACATCTACAGAGAGTCATTGGTCTTAACTTTGTTGGGTATTTTGTTCGGTTTTGTCCTCGGAAAAATTTTGAGTACAGTCGTTCTTAAAATGGTGGAAATTGACTTCATGATGTTCCCACCGACCATTATGCCGATCAGCTACCTGTATGCAGGTTTACTTTCGTTGTTGTTCTCAAGTGTTGTCATGTTGATTATGCACCGCAAACTGAAACAAGTGGACATGATCGAAGCACTCAAGTCAGTTGAATAAAAGTAAGAATAGAAAAACGCGCAAGAGCCATCAAATAGGCCGCTTGCGCGTTTTTCTTCTTTAGAGACATCAACAATTATCGATTATCGGCTGGTGTTTGAGGTGAACCAGGCAATAGGTAGTTGACTCCGATGGCGATGGAAGTGCCGATGACGGTATCCAGTACCCTTTGGATGGCATAGGTGATTTTCTCTGCATCGTCTATGTTGTAGAAAACGACAAGAAAAGTCGCGGTGGCTCCGACGATAGCTGTGGACATGTCCAGGACGTTGCAGACTGTGATCAGGATGATGATGGCGATGATCGTACCGAAGAAATCCACAGAAAAATCCAGTCCGAGGAAATCTTTGACTGCGATCAAGGTTACCCCCAAGACACCGGCGACAGTATTACCTCCGACACGGCGGATGCCATGATGCAGTGATTGGGAGCAATCTTCACGCAAAGCAAAGACTGCCGCCAAGCCGGCCAACATAGGCGAACCTCGGTCCAATAATTTGAACAGCAGCACACAAAAGCCGACAGCAACGCCGGATTTGGTCGTACGCATGCCTACGCGGAATTTCTCCTTATCCAAATGAATCATAGTAAGTACGATACTTCCTCTCGAAATGAAATAATATCTCAATCATAAGCATTTTTTGATTTTTATCAAGGCATTTTCACATTATTGTGCAAATAATACACTTGCATTTACTTCATTGTTCAGAGTAGCTTTTCGAAAAATGAGAAAAAAAGGCTATTTTTGGATGAGAAATGTCCTTTTTTGGACAAGTCATTTTATTGGAATTGTTGCAACGGCGGCTTTTTCAGGTAGGGTGAAAAAAGAACATTCGCTTTTTGCCAAAAAAGTCCAAATTTGGGTTGCTTAAATTGTCAGAATATTCTATACTAATGACATTAAATTTTAAGGAGAAGGATGAGGGCCTTTTCTTTGAAATTGCAACGAATTATGAATATATAGTGAGATGGGGAGGATTATTTAGATGAAAAAGAAATTTTTGATGGGTCTAGCATCTGTATTCGTACTTGCAGCATGCGGCAATGGCGCAACGACAGAAGAGAGCGATACAATCAAATTGGGTGGTAACTTCGAATTATCAGGCGGTGCGAGTGCATACGGCACGCTGATGGACGAAGGAATCAAAATGGCGGTTGCAGAACAGAACGCTGCAGATGGCTTATTGGGTAAAGAGATTGAGTACGTATCTTACGATAATAAATCTGAGCCTTCAGAATCCACATCGGTTGCGACTCGTTTAGCTACCGAAGATAATGTTGTCGCAATCTTAGGACCTGCTACAACGGGTGCAGCGAATGCACAATCTCCAGCAGTCACAAGAGCAAAAGTGCCAGCAATCCTTCCGGCTGCTACAGGCGATGGCGTAACGATGGATGGCGATTCCGTTCTGGAATACGTATTCCGCGTATGTTTCCAGGATTCTTTCCAAGGTAAAGCTTTGGCAGAATTCGCTCAAACAGACCTGCAAGCTACAAAAGCTGTCATCTTAGTGGATAATTCGACTGACTACGCGATCGGCTTGGCTGATGCGTTCAAAGAAACATTCACTGGAGACATCGTAGCGGAAGAAAACTTCACAGCCGGCGATACAGACTTCAAAGCAATACTGACGAATATCGCAAATCTGGACTATGATGTCATCTTCCTGCCTGGATACTATGAAGAGGGCGGATTGATCATCAAACAAGCCCGCGAAATGGGAATTGTACAACCTATTTTAGGACCGGATGGTTTCGCTAACTCAACTTTGGTTGAATTGGCAGGTGCCGATAACATGGATAATGTATTCTATGCTAGTCACTTCACTCCAAACAGTGAAGAGCCTAAAGTACAGGAATTCTTGGCTGCTTTTGAAGCAGAGTACGGCAAGCCTGCAGATTCATTCGCAGCTTTGGCTTACGATGCTGCGCAATTGGTATTCGATGCAATTGCGAATGCTGACAGCACAGATCCTCAAGCAATCACAGATGCTTTAGCGGCAACTGAAGATTTCGAAGGCGTAACGGGTACCTTCTCATTTGATGAGAACCACAACCCCATCAAATCCGCTTTCGTAATCGAATTGCAAGATGGTGTAGAAGTCGGCAATTCTATTGTGGAACCAGCTAAATAAAAACACTGGTGCGCGAGATTGTGGCATTGAAACCTGAATAGACCGTTTGATTCCAAAGTAACACAATGAGGTGCTGGCAGAATTTGCTTAGCACCTTTCTTTATGTTTTACCTCATCGTAAAGTAATCCCTCATCGTGCGTGAATAATAGTAAACTATATCCGAACAATGCAGTATAATAAATAAAAGACTTCTGTCCAGCAGAAGAAAAGAGAGGTGTAAAATGGAAAATTTAGTTCAACAGCTGATAAACGGTATATCGTTGGGAAGTATCTACGCCCTGATTGCGCTAGGGTACACCATGGTATACGGTGTCATCAAATTGATTAACTTTGCCCACGGGGACATTTACATGGTGGGTGCGTACCTTGGATATGCTTTGATTCAAAACGTCGGCCTCGGCCTTTTCCCATCCATTCTGATTTCAATGCTTTTTTGTGCCATTTTAGGGGTGGTCATCGAGAAAATCGCCTACAAACCATTGCGGGGCGCAACAAGGGTAGCGACGCTGATTACAGCCATCGGGGTTTCTTATTTATTGCAAAATGTCATGATCTATATAATGGGGCCTGAAGTGAAGGCCTTCCCGACAGCCTTGATAGTCCGCAATTGGACATTCGGCGGGGTGACCATCAACTCGCAACAGATCCTGATTTTCCTGACGACAGTCATCTTGATGATCGCTTTGCAGGTCATCGTAAAGTACACAAAGATGGGGAAAGCCATGCGGGCGGTCAGTACCGATCCTGAAGCGGCACAATTGATGGGGATCAACGTGGATAACGTGATTTCCTTTACGTTCGTTCTGGGTTCCTCCTTAGCCGGAGCGGCAGGGGTATTGGTCGGTATCTACTATAATTCGATTTCGCCATTGATGGGAGTGACGCCGGGGCTGAAAGCCTTCGTTGCCGCAGTATTCGGCGGTATCGGCATCATCCCCGGCGCCATGGTCGGCGGCTACGTTATCGGCATCATCGAGACGCTGGTCAGTGCTTATGGCGGATCGATGTTCAAAGATGCGGTCGTGTACTTGATCCTGATCATCATCCTGATCGTAAAACCTTCCGGAATCTTCGGAAAAAATACAAAAGAGAAAGTGTAGGTGATAATGATGAAACAATTGAACAAAACAAATCTAGGTTGGCTCATTCTTATCGCTTTGATGGCTGCCGTCCTGTTCATCGGCGTCAGCACAAACATCATTTCTCCCTTCTACCAAATTACTTTAGTGACCATCATGATCAACATCATCCTGGCGATCGGGCTGAATCTGGTCATCGGCTTTTCCGGTCAGTTCTCTCTGGGACATGCCGGGTTTATGGCAATCGGCGCCTACAGTGGAGCTATTATTGGAGACATGATGGAAGGCTTGGCCGGTTTCTTTGTCGGTTTGCTGGTGGGCATGATCATCTCCATCATCGTGGCCTTGATCGTCGGAATCCCAACCCTCCGTCTGAAAGGCGACTACTTAGCGATTGCGACTTTAGGAGTTGCGGAAATCATCCGCATCCTGATTCTGAACATGGGCGATCTTACGAACGGCGCACGCGGAATCAGTGGCATCTCTTTCCCGTTTGAATCAAATATGAGTTTTATTATGGTCCTGTTCCTTATTGTGATCGTAACGAGCATCATCACCATCAACTACATCCACAGCAGTCCGGGGCGTGCGACCATTGCCATCCGTGAAGATGAGATTGCGGCTGAATCGATGGGTGTCAACGCAACGACTTACAAAGTCATCGCCTTTATGATCGGTGCGGCAACTGCCAGTATCGCAGGTTCTTTGTACGGCACATACTTCAGCGTAATCACGCCTGGCGATTTCACTTTCCAGAAATCTATCGATGTGCTGATCATTGTCGTGTTCGGCGGTATCGGCAGCGTAACAGGCACGATCGTTGCGGCGGTTGTGTTGGGTGTCCTGAATACGTATCTGCAATCGTTCGGAGAGCTGCGGATGATCTTCTACTCGCTTGCCATCATCGCCATCATGGTATTCCGTCCAGGCGGATTGTTGGGCAACCGCGAATTTACGATGTCAAGTTTGATGAAGCATTTCGCGAAAAAAGATACTGCTAAGAAGGAGGTCCAATAATGAGCCTATTAGAAGTAAAAGAATTGACCAAAAACTTCGGCGGTTTGGCCGCTGTATCCAATGTCGATTTTGCGATCGAAGAAAATGAATTGGTCGGTCTGATTGGCCCCAATGGCGCTGGTAAAACGACCTTCTTCAATCTGCTGACAGGCGTATACGTTCCGACAGAAGGAACGATCGAATTGGAGATCGACAACAAAAAAGTGTTGTTGAACGGAAAAGCGCCTTACAAAATTACGGACCTTGGCTTAGCGCGTACATTCCAGAATATCCGTCTCTTCAAGGAACTGACGGTTATCGATAATGTATTGATCGCGATGCACAGCACGATGGGCGAGAGTACGTTCCACAGCTTGCTGCGCACGCCGACCTACTACCGCAAGGAAGCCGAAATGCGTGAAAAAGCTTTGGAATTGTTGGCCATTTTCGAACTGGAAAAGAAATATGATGTTCTGGCGAAAAATCTTCCTTACGGCGAGCAACGTCGATTGGAAATCGTCCGCGCCTTGGCGACGGATCCAAAAATCCTCTTTTTGGATGAGCCGGCAGCCGGTATGAATCCACAAGAGACTGCCGAATTGACCGCGCTGATCCGCAAAATACAGAAAGATTTCAAAATCACTGTCGTTCTGATCGAGCATGATATGTCCTTGGTCATGAATGTGTGCGAAAGAATCTATGTGTTGGAATACGGCCGTCTGCTTGCCAAAGGAACGCCGGAAGAAATTCAAAAAAATCCAGCCGTAATCAAGGCTTATCTAGGAGGCGACTAACGTGCTGAAAGTAAAAAATCTATCTGTACATTATGGCATGATCCAAGCCATCAAAGATATCAGCTTTGAAGTGAATGAAGGCGAAATCGTTACGTTGATCGGAGCCAACGGAGCAGGGAAGTCAACCATTTTGCGGACGATTTCCGGGCTGGTAAAGCCATCTTCAGGCGAAATCGAGTATTTGGGCAAACCGATCCATACTGTGGCTACCCGAAAAATCGTCGAGCAAGGGATTGCCCAAGTTCCGGAAGGCCGCCATGTTTTCAAAGGCTTGACGGTTCAGGAAAACCTTGATCTGGGAAGTTTCACCCGCAAAGACAAACAGAACCTTGCTGGTGATCTGGAAGCGGTATTCGAACGTTTCCCGATTCTGCGCGAAAGAAAAAATCAGGATGCAGCCACTTTGTCCGGCGGGGAACAACAGATGTTGGCAATGGGCCGCGCTTTGATGACGAAGCCGAAGCTTTTGCTTTTGGATGAGCCTTCAATGGGATTGGCGCCTATTTTCATCAAGGAAATCTTCCACATCATCCAGGACATCCAGAAACAAGGCACAACGATCCTTTTGATCGAGCAAAATGCCAACGTTGCTTTGAAGATTGCAAATCGCGGGTATGTATTGGAAACGGGAAATATCGTATTGACCGGAACCGGGGAAGAATTATTAGCAAGTGACGAAGTTCAGAAAGCTTACTTAGGAGGCTAAAAAATGGATGTACAAAGCTATATGTCAACGGATTTAGTAACGATTCAACCTTCAACAAAAATCATCGAAGCTTTGGATTTGATGAAAGAGCACAAGATCCACCGTCTGCCGGTCGTTCAAGGCGAGACTATCGTAGGATTGATCACGGAAGGCATCATCGAACGCAACACCCCTTCCAGCATGACCAGCCTGGATATGCATGAAGTCAACTACCTGCTGAACAAAACGACAGTGTCCGACATCATGGAAAAACGCGTCGTGACCATCAACAAAGAAGCCCTTTTGGAAGAAGCGGCCGTAACGATGCGTGAAAATGGCATCAGTGTTCTGCCGGTAGTTGAGCCAGGCAACCGTCTGATCGGCATCATCACCGAAAAGGATATCTTCTCTGCCTTCATCGATGTGCTGGGCTATTATACTCCCGGTGTCCGCGTTGTCGTCAATATCCATGAAGACAAAAAAGGGGTGCTCGAAGACCTGACGGATATCTTCTCAGACGAGAACATCAACATCCAACAGATCGCGACGTACCGCAAAATGGGCTTTGTCCAAGTCGTTCTCCAATTGGAAAGCAAAGACGTCGAAGGCGTCCGCGCCAGACTCGAAGAACACGGCTACGAAATCGGATCCATCATCTACAAACCAGAAAGAGTGTAGGATGTGATGAATCCCGCTCTAGAAATCGAGCACTAAGAAGAAATCCACCTCGTGACCCGGTCTTGGTTGAGAGGTGGATTTCAGCTTAGGCGGAGATTTCTGGGATTCAGAACTCAACTAATAGGATGTGATGATTCGCGTTTAGATACCCGTACGTTGGAGCAAACGACTACCGTTCACCTCTTTTGTGGACGATAGTCGTTTGCGAAACGTTAGTGGTATCTGCGAATCAGAACTCGACTAATAGGATGTGATGATTCGCGTTTAGATACCCGTACGTTGGAGCAAACGACTACCGTTCACCTCTTTTGTGGACGATAGTCGTTTGCGAAACGTTAGTGGTATCTGCGAATCAGAACTCGACTAACGGGATGTGATGAATCCCGCTCTGGAAATCAAAATTTCACAATCATAGCACCAAGGGCCTATCTCATTGCGAGATAGGCCCGTTTTTTGTCTTTATCAGGTAACTCTCTTTGCGGCTAATCACGAGCGGTGAGTGCAACAATCTTCTGCTCCGTTGAGCGGAGTCTTCAGCGGAACTGAACCCGTATGCCCCCGCGCTCCTCCGGTAAGCAGACCCGCACTAACGAAGAGGGGACACACTTTGAGACAGCGGTGTCTTTTTTTCAAGCAAATCATTTCTTTTATCACGTAATAAGTGTATAATCAAAGTATGAAAGATTGGAGGTTACATAAATGAATAATGCACTAATAACAATTGTCTTGTATACGATAAAAGAGCAATATGTCAGTGAAAAAGCTTTTTATGCCAATCAACTAGGGATCTCGCCGCAAAGCTGGGATCGCTGGAAAAAAGGAGAGCATGGTTTAAAACCCGAGAACATGCAGATCATTTCCAAATTGTTTACCGATTACGAATGGATGCTTGTCCAGAAAGTTTGCCGCAATGCCGAAATTCTTCCTGAGGTGGCAGAGAACCCTGTAAGAGAATATCAATTCCTGAAGTATCAAGTCGCCAAAAAGTGGATAGCGACGGATTTGGCCGACTTCAAATGGTACACCACCGATGAAACCGTCCATGATTCAGAAATCCATAAACCGGCAATCACGACACTCCGACTCGAGTGCAACTATGATTTCTGGAGCTACAAAGATATCATCGATCTACGCTTGCCCAGCATCATCCGTCATCAGATCGATTCGAAAAAGATCAATCTGCTTGAATGGTTCAATGAAAATACACCGGATACCATCCCAAAAATTACAGAATAAGTTAAATATAAACCAGAGAGCCGAGATGAAACTATCTTGGCTTTTCGTATGGATTCTAACCCGGGCTTACTTTTGGGTGTGGATTGGCGGCGAGTTGTGCTAAAATAGGCATAGCAAAAAATATAGACCAGAAGAGGTAAAAAGATGGAACCGAAAAAAAAATACTCCCATACGCCTGAGCGGTACGCACAAAGACGGCGTTTCCTAGCGGGACTCTTGCTGGCGATGCTCTTTTTCACAGGATGCACAACTGATGACGATGAACCGTCAAACAGTCAGCAGTACTCGAAAATAAGCGCCGATTCCGAAGAATCACAAGACTCTTCCTCAGCCATAGTTGCTGAATCGGAGTCCAAAGTGATCGTGACACCAGCAGCTTCCTCAGCCGATTGGAATCTGGTATTGGTGAACCGAGAAAATCAGCTTGCTGAAGAAATTGTGATGGAGCTGTATCTGACCGAGAGCGGTTATCAGATCGACAGCAGGATACAAGAGCCTTATCTGCAACTGATGGAAGCCGGGAAAGCTGCGGGTATGGATTTCACGATGATTTCAGGTTATCGCTCCATCGAGCAACAGCAAATAAACTATGACGTCAATTATCAGAATTATCTAGCTTCGGGCTTGTCGGAAGAAGAAGCACGCACGAAAACAGAGGAATATATCGCCTTGCCGAATGCCAGTGAACATATAACCGGGCTTGCAGTAGACATCACGTCGACCGCCTTAGCCAATCAAGAAGGCAATTCAGGATTATTTCCGGATCTGGAGAATTATCCTGAGGGACTGTGGCTGAAAGAAAATGCACCCAAATTTGGTTTTGTGTTGCGTTATCCAAAGGAAAAAGAAGCCATAACCGGCATCCATTTTGAACCTTGGCATTTTCGGTATGTAGGTATCGAAAACGCCATGTACATGACCGAAAACAATCTGACATTGGAAGAGTATATCGCCATCCTGAAGAATAATGAAGCGCTCGGGAACAGCGAACAATAACAGGTAAAGCACATAACCAAACAGACGGAGGAATATATGGCAAGAAAGAGAAAGCGGGCTCGAAAACTACCGCAATCAGCGTCCGTTAAGACCGTCAAAATTTTATTTTTCTTGTTGATCAGTTTTATGGCCAGTCTGTCACTGATTGGCGATTTTGCCCCGAGTGTGCCGGAAATCACGGAGTATGGCAATAATCGGGGAACAGACTTCATCAGTACTATCGCCCCTGCCGCACAGCAGATGCAAGCGAATTACGGTGTCCACGCCAGCATCAGCATCGCTCAAGCAATCCTCGAATCGGACTGGGGGGAAAGCGAATTGTCTGCAGTCTACAATAATCTTTACGGTATGAAGGGCGATAACCCGGGAAATACGGTGCTCCTGTCTACCAGTGAGTACTACAACGGCGAATGGATCACCATCCAAGCGAAATTCAGGGTCTACGACAGTTGGGCAGAATCGATACAGGACCATGCGCTGCTTTTCGTCAACGGTACCACTTGGGATCCAGATCAATACGCTCCTGTTCTGCAGGCAGCCACTTACCAGGAAGCGGCCCAGGCTCTCCAGGATTGCGGTTATGCGACTGATCCGGATTATGCCGAAAAATTGATAGCGGTCATCGAACAGCATGCGCTTTATGAATATGATATTTGAAGATGAAAACAGAAACGCGCGGACAGGCTGGACTCTTCTGAGAAGGGAAGCCTATGTCTGTGCGTTTTTCGGGCTCCTGCATACTGAAGTCCTCAGAAAATTCGACAAGCAGACAGTTTTTGGATGGCGACATTCGTCGAATATAGTGATAAAATGGTTTGGTAAAGACTTTTTTAGCGAATTTTAATGAAAAATCCAAGAGAGTAGTGTGATCACATGCCGAATCAAATTTTACCCGGGAAAACAATCGGTATTATTGGCGGAGGACACGTCGCCCGTATGATTGCTTTGGAAGCCAAAAAATTGGGCTACCAAATAGGCATCTTGGACGCCGATCCTGCCTGTCCGGCTGGGCAAATAGCGGATTGGCAGATAACCAAGAAATATACGGACTTCGATGCGCTGACGGATTTTGCGGCAAAATCGGACGTCCTTACCTTTGAATCTGAAGCCGTGGATACGATGTTGTTGACGCAAATCAATCCGTACATCGCCATACCGCAGGATCCGGACAGCCTTTCGATCACCCAAGACCGGTTGATCGAAAAAGCGTTTCTGGAATCCTTGAACATCAACGTGACGCCTTACGCGACGATAACCGCCATCGAAGATATGGAAGAAGCGGTCAAGAGCATCGGCTTTCCGTGTGTGCTGAAGCCGCTCCGAATTGAAATGGCCACACCGGTACAGCATCTTTTGTACAGTGAGGAGGACTTTGAAAGGGCGGCAGCCTTGCTGAAAAAAGGGACGTGCATTTTGGAGGCATGGATCCCATTCGAGATGGAACTGGCCATCACGGTCGCACAGGACGCGAACAATGTGTTCACGTCATTCCCTGTCACGGAAACAATCTACCGGGAGCAAAAACTGGTGAAGACCATCACGCCTGCACGCGTAGGCGGAAATATTCAGAAAGAGCTGGAGCATATCGGCAAGCTGGCTGCGAAGGCCATGAATCTGACCGGAATTTTGACGATCGAGACATTCATGACTTCATCAGGAACGCTGTATGTGAACCGTTTGGTCGTCCGCCCGCACCATTCGTGCAATTATTCGCTGGATGGCTGCAGCATCTCTCAATATGAAGTCCTGGTCCGCTGCATCTGCGGCCTGCCCATTCCGGAAATCCAGCTGTACGATACTAGCGTGACGTTCAATATCATGGAAGAAAAACTTGATGAAGCGCTGATTCTCTTGCTGACCAAACCGGATTGGCATTTCCATTTTTATGGAAAAAAAGAACACCGCGCGAAACGGAAAATGGGACACGTCACCTTATTGGGTGACAGCCCGGATACCCTCATCAACGAACTGGAAGAAAACGGCTTGTTAGAATCTGCAGAGTAACGGGAACGGTGTCCGCGCTTTGATATGAAGGAAGGGTATAGCGATGGAGGATAGACTATTCAATAAAGCATATGACTATATTAAAGACAAAATCGACAGCAACAGCTGGCCGCCGGGAACCAAAATAACTGAACAACTCATATCTGAAGCCTTGTTCATGAGCCGGACTCCGATCCGTACCGCACTGCTGTTGTTGGAGGAAGAAGGCCTGGTGAAATCGATTCCCTACAAAGGCTATATCGTGGCTGAGAAGAAAATTTCAAACGAGGGTTTGCTGGAACGCCTGGAACTGATTGCTGGCCTGATCATGAACTACCTGCAGTATCTGAAAGAAAACGACATCGCTTTGGATTATCAGCTTTTTGAAACAATCCTCGAAAAACAAACGGAGTACCTCGACTATCGGGATGCGACCGGCTACTTCAAGAATGAGTACAGGATTTTTGAAACGTTCATCGCTCCTAGCGAAAATCAGTTCCTGAAGAAAGTGATCATGACGACGGCCCGTGACATCCATAGCACTTATTCCGACAACACTGATCTGATGGATGAAGAACGTTACCAAAGCGAAGCGCAGTTACTCGAGTTATACAAGGAAATAGCTGTTTGTATGCGCGACAAGGATTACGAGAAGATGGGGGAATACCTCCTCTTCTTCTTCGAAACCTTGAAGGACTCCAATGATAGCTTGGCGCAGTAGACTGACTAAAAAGAAAGTCCTGCCGCTGAATCAACTAAACGATTCAGCGGCAGGACCTTTTTGTTGGACGGCATAATAGGGAAAATGAACCTGAACCGCATCAAGGGGAACAAGGGGTAAAAACTATTTAAAATATCCGGGGATTCATTGATAGCCACGCTCTAAAATGATAGACTAAACCATGATGCAAATCAGAAGCGATGAGGCTGCACCATGGCCTTGAACCTAACAAAAATGAACGTACCCATATACTCTCCGAAACAAAGGCAACAAAAGAAAGGATGGCAAATGTGCAACAAAAACACGACCTCATCAAAGGAATGAATCCAAGGCAAGCAGAAGCCGTTTTGGCGACAGAAGGCCCATTATTGATCATGGCGGGGGCAGGCAGCGGCAAAACACGTGTGCTGACCCACCGCATGGCTTATTTACTGGAAGAAAAATCGGTAAACCCTTGGAACATCTTAGCCATCACCTTTACGAACAAAGCGGCAAAAGAAATGAAAGAGCGGGTTATCCGCTTGGTCGGAACGGTCGGGAACGACATGTGGGTATCCACTTTCCACTCCATGTGCGTACGGATCCTCAGAAGAGAGAGCGAACAGCTCGGCTATGCGCGCTCCTTCACGATCTGCGACCAGAGCGAAACCGAAACATTGATGAAACGCATCATCCGCGAAAAGAATCTGGATGCCAAAAAATTCGATCATCGTATGATTTTGGGACGGATCAGCCAAGCGAAAAACGAACTGCAGACACCGAAGGAATTCGGCGATCTGGCCGGCGGATACATCGATAATATCGTCTACGAATGCTACAAAGATTACCAAAAAGCGCTCGAAAACAGCCAATCAATGGATTTTGACGACCTGATCATGCTGACGGTCAAACTGTTCCAGGAATATCCAGAAACGTTGTCCTACTACCAAAATAAATTCCATTACATCCATGTGGACGAATACCAGGATACCAACTACGCCCAATACCAATTGGTGCAGCTGTTGGCCAACAAATTCAAAAACATCTGCGTCGTCGGCGATGCGGACCAAAGCATCTACGGTTGGCGCGGTGCTGACATGGAGAACATCCTCAACTTCGAAAAGGATTATCCGGATGCAAATGTGGTCTTGCTGGAGCAGAACTATCGCTCCACCAAAAAAATCTTGCGTGCAGCCAATGATGTGATCCAAAACAACGTCAATCGGAAAGAAAAAGAGTTGTGGACTGATAATCCGGACGGCGAGAATATCGTTTACTACCGGGGCCAATCCGAACATGACGAAGCGCGCTACGTCATCTCGAAGATGCAACAGGAAGTCCGCGAAAACAAACGCCAGTACGGCGATTTCGCAGTGCTCTACCGGACGAACGCCCAGTCGCGTGTCATCGAGGAGAATCTCCTGAAGTCGAATATCCCTTACAAGATGGTTGGCGGACGCAAGTTCTACGACCGCAAAGAGATCAAAGACATCTTGGCTTATCTGCGCTTGATCGTGAATCCGTCCGATGATTTGAGCTTCGGCCGGATTGTGAATGTGCCGAAACGCGGCATCGGTGACGCGAGTGTCGAAAAGCTGCGTGAATTCGCCAATATGCATGACCTGACCTTATTGCAGGCTGCCCATGATGTGGCAATGTCCAGCGTATCCGGAAAAGCTGCGAAGGAATTGAAGAAATTCGCGACTATTATGGATAATCTGCATAAAATGCAGGAATTCCTGCCGATCACAGAATTGGTCCAGGAGTTGCTTTCCCAGACGACTTATCTGGAAGCCCTCGAAATGGAGAAGACGCTGGAGTCGGAAGCCCGGATCGAAAACATCAACGAATTCCTGTCGGTAACCCAGGAGTTCGATAAAATGAATCCAGAAGACTTTGATCTGACCTCCTTCCTGACCGATTTGGCGCTGGTTTCCGATTTGGATCAGATCGAGGAAGAACCGCAGAGCGAAGTGACGCTGATGACGATGCACGCAGCCAAAGGATTGGAATTCCCGATCGTCTTCATCATCGGGATGGAAGACGGCATTTTCCCATCGTCCCGCTCCTTCATGGATGAGGACCAGATGGAGGAAGAACGGCGCCTGGCCTATGTCGGCATCACACGGGCGGAGCAAAGACTGTTCCTGACGAATGCCTATTCCCGCATGCTTTATGGACGTACGATGTCCAATCCGGCATCGCGCTTCCTTGATGAATTGGACGGTTCCGTTCTGGACCGCGAGGACAGTTCCGGATCCACGACAAACACGTTTGCTTCAAAACCGGCAAGTTCGGGCGGCCGCTGGAAAACAGCAAGCGATACCCGTCAGGAGAAAGCCTTCAGTCAGCCGTTTTCGGCCGGATCGCGTGAAAAAACGACGCAGTCCGTCAAGCAGACCGGAACAAGTGGTGCGGCCAGCCTAGGTTGGGCTGTGGGCGACAAAGCCAGCCACAAAAAATGGGGCACAGGCATTGTCGTTCAGACAAGCGGGGAAGGCGATGGATTGACGTTGGATATTGCCTTCAAGAACATCGGCATCAAGCGCTTGTTGGCATCTTTTGCACCGATCGAAAAAGAATAATTTAGGAGGGGATCATTCATGGCGAAAGAAAGTCTGACCGAAGCCCAAGAGCGCATCGAGACGTTGAAGACGCTCCTCAACCGCTATAGTTACGAGTATTATGTACTGGACAAACCCAGTATTTCAGATAAAGAATACGACCAGCAGTATCAAGAACTGGAAAAATTGGAAAAAGCCCATCCTGAGCTGATCACCACGGACTCACCAACGCAACGCATCGGCGGGACCATCCTGCCCGGCTTCACCAAAGTCCAGCATGATTCACCGATGCTGAGCTTAGGGAATGCTTTCAATCAGGAGGACTTGCTGCAATTCCATCAACGCATCAGCAAATTGACCGATCAGCCTTTGCAGTACATGTGCGAGCTGAAAATCGACGGCTTAGCCGTATCTTTGAAATACGAAAACGGCCTGTTTGTCCAAGGCGCGACGCGAGGTGACGGAAATATCGGCGAAGACATCACGCAGAACTTGCGGACGGTCAAAGCCATTCCGTTGCGTCTGAATGAACCGCTGACTTTCGAAGTCCGCGGCGAATGCTACATGCCGAAAGCGTCCTTCGTCCAATTGAATGCGGATCGTGATGAGAAAGGCCTGGAGATTTTTGCGAATCCGCGCAATGCCGCTGCCGGCAGTCTGCGCCAACTGGACGCGAGTATTGCGGCCAGCCGCAACCTGAATATCTATCTGTACAACGCAACCAATTTCGAACAATTGGCTGTGGAGACACAGGACGCATTGTTGAACCGATTGGCGCAGGTCGGTTTGCGGACCAATCCGGAACGCCGACTCTTTGATTCGATCGAAGAAGTCTGGGCATTCACGGAAGAAATCGCAGCAAAAAGGAAAGATTTGCCTTACGAAATCGACGGCATCGTCATCAAAGTCAATGCTTTTTCTGCCCAAGAGGAAATCGGTTATACGGTTAAAGCGCCGCGGTGGGCGATCGCCTACAAATTCAAAGCAGAAGAAGCCGAAACGATCGTGCGCGACATCGAGTGGACAGTCGGCCGTACCGGTGTCGTGACACCGACTGCCGTAATGGATCCGGTATTCTTGGCCGGTTCCACCGTGCAACGCGCCAGCCTGCATAACGTCGATCTCGTCCGCGAGAAGGATGTGCGCATCGGCGACACGGTCGTGATCCACAAGGCCGGCGACATCATTCCGGAAATCCAGCATGTCCTTATCGACCGCAGAGGTCCGGAAAGTGAAGCTTATGTCATTCCCGAAACGTGCCCGGCCTGCGCAAGCCAGTTGGTGCATTTGGAGGACGAAGTAGCTCTGCGCTGCATCAATCCGAAGTGCCCTGCCCAGATCAAAGAGGGCCTGTCTCACTTCGTTTCGCGCAATGCCATGAACATCAGCGGTCTGGGCGTTCGCGTCGTCAGCCAGATGTTCGAAAAAGGGCTCGTCAAGGATGTAGCCGACCTGTATAAACTGACGGAAGAAGACCTTTACCAATTGGATAAAATCAAAGAAAAGTCCGCCAACAATATTGTGACGGCCATCGATCAGAGCCGCGGGAACTCTTTTGAACGCCTGCTGTTCGGCTTGGGTATCCGTCATGTCGGAGCCAAAGCGGCAGCCAGCCTGGCAGCGGAATTCGAAACCATCGATCGGCTGATGCAGGCGACAAAAGAAGAAATCATGGCCGTCGAAGGCATGGGTGATATCATCGCGGATAGTGTTGTGGCCTATTTCCAACTGCCTGAAGTGAAGGACCTGATTGAAGAATTCCGAGCGAACGGCGTGAATCTGACCTATCTCGGCAAGAAAAAGGCTGAGGTGGCTGCTATCGATTCCATCTGGAACGGCAAAACGGTTGTATTGACGGGCAAACTGAAGCACTATAACCGAACCGAAGCGACGGAAATGATCGAGGCTCTCGGTGGAAAAGTGACCGGCAGTGTCTCCAAAAAGACCGACTGGATCGTGGCCGGAGAAGAAGCAGGAAGCAAATTGGCAAAAGCCCAAAGTCTGGGCATCCCCGTCTGGACAGAAGAAGACATGGTGAAAAACTTGGAAAGAAGTGACAGCAGTGAATAAAGCGAAAAGCGTCATCCTTATGACTGTCTCCGGAGCAGCGATGTTCCTGTTGGCCAGTTGCGGACAGCTATCAGAGACGCAAACGACGGAGAACACAACCAATACCGGACCCGAAAAAGTGACTGTCCAAACGACTCAAAATCAGTTATCGACCGATTATTATCCGGCCTTGATCGTGGACGGCAAATACCAATTCAGCCAGAATCGCGGTGTCAGCCTCTCGCTGAACTCGACAGCCAACATCAAAGACTTTGAGGCGGATCTGTTGGATGTAGCGAAAAATGTTTTCCCGACTGACCAATACTTTTTTCAAGAAGGCCAAGTCATCGATTATGATACGACGAGGTTATGGCTAGGGCGCTACAGCGACTCCAATCCGGACGGGTTGAATCCGACCGATAACGGCAGCACCGATGCGGCAACCAGAGAGCCGATCTATCTGGAGCAGATTTTGGAACAGGATTATATGATCCAGAATGAAAATGGCTTTGAGTTGGCCGGAATGGCCATCGGATTGGCGATGAATTCGGTCGACTATTACAAAGTGAATGATGTGCCGATGGAACAAGCTATTTCCCGCGATAAACTGGAAGAACAGGCAAAAGCTTATGCAAATACAATCATTACCCGTTTGCGCCAGACAGAGGGATTGGAAAGCATTCCGATCGTCATCGGCATATATGAGCAATCAGCACAGGACAGCCCGGTCGGCGGCTCTTATCTGTTCGAAGGCGTCTCCACTGAAGGGTCTGCGATCGGTGAATGGATCACCCGCAATGAAAGCAAAGTGGTTTTCCCGTTGCAAAGCGGAACGCAGACGGAAGAGTCTTCCAACTTTGACAACTTCAAGAATGAAGTACAGGATTTCTTCCCGAACCTGAACGGGATCGTCGGTGAAGGCAAGTACGTCGATGGACAACTGATGTCGCTCGAAATCGACATCACGACTCAGTTCTATGGGGAAACGGAAATCATCGCCTTCACCCAACACGTAACCGATGCAGCAGGACGGTTCCTGCCCCAAAACATTCCCGTTGAGATCACGATTGAATCGATCAACGGCATCGAATCGTTCCTGACAAGAGAAAACGACAGCCAGGGCTTCAGTTACCATATCTTCGATTAGGTAACGGTTTCCTTAATAAAGGGCTGGAAACGTGAGAAAACTCCCACAAACCGATGATTTTTATGCTAAAATGAACAGGTATGTAAAAAAACGAAACCTACACAAAACGACAGAAAGAAGGGTATTACATGGCAATCACTGAAGAGCAAGTGCGTCACGTAGCAAAACTGGCCAAGCTGGAATTCGCTCCTCACGAAATTAAACATTTTACAGAACAATTGGGCGACATCATCGACATGGTGGAACAATTGGAAGCAGTCGATACAACCGATGTACCCGTTACTTCCCATGGCTATGCATTGAAGAATGTCATGCGTGAAGATGTAGCGGAACCAGGAATGGATCGCGACCTCTTATTCAAAAACGTCAAGACAGCCGAAGACGGCATGATCCAAGTGCCCGCAATTTTAGATAACGAGGTGGAAGGCGCATGAGTATTTTCAATGAAACGCTAACGAGCCTGCATGAAGGTTTAGTCAACAAAGAATTTTCTTCCGTGGAACTGACACAAGCAGCCTTTAAACGCATCGCTGAAACAGACGGAAAAGTGGAAGCATTCTTGGCTTTGAACGAAGAAGGCGCCTTGAAACAAGCGCAAGCGGCTGACGAAAAAGGCTACGCAGACGGCAATGTCCTGAACGGTATTCCTTTAGGGATCAAAGACAACATCGTCACAGAAGGCGTGACAACGACAGCGGCGAGCCGCATGTTGGGCGACTTCATGCCGATCTACGACGCAACCGTCGTCACAAAATTGAAGGAAGCCGGCGCAGTCAACGTCGGAAAACTGAACATGGACGAATTTGCCATGGGCGGAAGTACGGAAAACTCCTACTACAAAAAAACCAAAAATGCTTGGAATCTGACGAAAGTGCCCGGCGGTTCATCCGGTGGTTCTGCTGCTGCGGTTGCCAGCGGTGAAGTTGTCGCTTCCTTAGGTTCTGATACAGGTGGAAGTATTCGCCAACCTGCTGCTTTCAATGGTATCGTCGGCATGAAACCGACATATGGCCGCGTATCCCGTTACGGCTTGATCGCTTTTGCGTCCAGCCTTGACCAAATCGGTCCGATGACGCGCAACGTAACCGACAACGCCTTGTTGTTGGAAGCAATCAGCGGCTATGATAAGAGAGACTCCACGAGCTTAAATATGGAAGTGCCGAAATTCAGCGCGAACCTGAACGGAAAAGTTGCGGGCATGAAAATCGCTTTGCCGAAAGAATATTTCCAAGATGGCGTATCCGCTGAAATCCAAGAGACTGTCAGAAAAGCAGCTGCTCAATTCGAAGAAATGGGCGCTACCGTAGAAGAAGTCAGCATGCCAACTTTGGCTTATGGAATCCCGGCTTACTACATCATCGCTTCATCAGAAGCTTCATCCAACCTGCAACGTTTTGACGGAGTGCGTTACGGCTACCGTGCAGAAAATGTGAATTCGTTGGAAGAATTGTACATCAAGAGCCGTTCCGAAGGCTTCGGGATGGAAGTGAAACGCCGCATCATGTTGGGATCCTTCTCATTGAGTGCCGGTTTCTATGATGCTTACTTCAAAAAGGCTGGTCAGGTCCGCACGCTGATCAAACGCGATTTTGCGAACATCTTCGCAGGCTACGATCTGATTCTGGGACCTACCACTACAACGACTGCTTTCGGAATCGGCGAAAAGAATGACGATCCATTGGCTATGTACATGGACGACTTGTTGACCGTAACGATCAACTTGGCGGGCGTTCCGGCCATTTCCGTTCCTGGCGGCTTCTCGGCTGACGGCATGCCGATCGGTATCCAATTGATCGGTAACTACTTTGAAGAAGCAAAAATCTATCAAGCCGCGTTTGCATTGGAACAAGCGAACGATTATCTTGACCAACACCCAAACCTGTAGGAGGAAAACATCATGAATTATGAAACAGTCATCGGACTGGAAGTCCATGTGGAATTGAAAACTGAATCAAAAATGTTCTCCCCATCTCCAGCACACTTTGGGGCAGAACCGAACACAAACACAAACGTCATCGACTGGGGTTACCCGGGCGTCTTGCCTGTCATCAACAAGGGCGCAGTCGAATTCTGCATGAAGGCCGCTTTGGCTTTGAACTGTGAAATCTCTACTGAAACGCACTTCGACCGCAAAAACTACTTCTATCCGGACAATCCGAAAGCGTATCAAATTTCGCAATTGGATAATCCGATCGGCCATGACGGCTGGGTTGAAATCGAAGTGGAAGGTGTTAAGAAAAAGATCCGCATCGAGCGCGTCCATCTTGAAGAAGATGCCGGCAAAAATATGCACGGATCGGACGGCTATTCTTATGTCGACTTGAACCGCCAAGGAACGCCATTGATCGAAATCGTATCGGAAGCGGATATGCGCTCTCCTGAAGAAGCGTATGCTTATCTGGATGCCGTACGCCAAATCATCATGTACACAGACGTATCCGACGTGAAGATGGAAGAAGGCTCCATGCGTTGCGATGCCAACATCTCCATCCGCCCATTCGGCCAAGAAAAATTCGGAACGAAGACAGAATTGAAGAACTTGAATTCCTTCAACTTCGTCCGCAGAGGCTTGGCTCATGAAGAAAAACGCCAAGCGCAAGTATTGAATGCTGGCGGGGTCATTCAACAAGAAACACGCCGTTTCGATGAAACAAATGGCGAAACGATCCTGATGCGCGTCAAAGAAGGCGAAAGTGATTACCGTTACTTCCCGGAACCGGACCTGCCAGGCTTAACCATTTCCCAAGAATGGATAGACCGCGTAAAAGCAAGTATTCCGGAAATGCCAGCAAAACGCCGCGCAAGATACATTTCGGAATACGAGCTGCCTGAGTACGATGCAATGGTATTGACCCTTTCGAAAGAAATGTCTGACTTCTTCGAAGGCGCTATCGCTGCCGGTGCCGATGCCAAATTGGCTTCCAACTGGTTGATGGGCGAAGTTTCCGCTTATCTGAACAGCGAAAAAGTGGAACTGGCTGACACAAAACTGACGCCAGCTAACCTTGCCGGCATGATCACATTGATCGAAGACGGCACCATCAGCACGAAGATCGCCAAGAAAGTCTTCCGCCTGTTGGCAACAAAAGGCGGCGACGCCAAATCCGTCGTTGAAGCAGAAGGCCTGATCCAAATGAGCGATCCAGCCCAATTGTTGCCGATCATCAACGCCGTTTTGGACAACAGCCAACAATCCGTTGACGACTTCAAAGCCGGAAAAGACCGCGCCAAAGGCTTCCTCGTAGGCCAAATCATGAAACAAACCAAAGGCCAAGCCAACCCAGGCATGGTCAACCAACTACTAGCGCAGGAATTAGAAAAAAGATAGGATACGATGAATTGCGGGTAGGGGGCGAGTACTAACGAGATTTAGGAACAACCAGCCCGGGTTTGGCTGGATGGGCCTAAATCTCGTTAGACGGAACCCCCTGCAATTCAGAGTTCGACTAATAGGATGTGGATGCACTGTGACCGTACCGGTCAAGTGTATCATGTCTCTAAGCGATTGAAATCGCAAGAGCCATGACAATTCGCGGGTAGAGTTCGAGCACTAAGAGGACAAACACAAAGCGGACGTTTTTTGTCCGCGTGTGGTTGTCAACTTAGGCGGAGAACTCTGCGAATCAGAACTCAACTAAGATAGAGCGAGATGCAAAGCGTTTGCGTTACACACATTCCAGCCAACTTCCTTCCGGAGGTTGGCTTTTTTTCACTCACAATCAAAATGAAGCTCGCCGGGAAATAGGCAAGAAATATGCTTCGAATTCCCGGCGAGGCAGCGTTCACCGGGAAATCAGGATACAAAATGCCCGCAATTCCCGATGAGACCAGCGTCACCGGGAATACGATCCTTTGTATCTGCTTAATCTTCTACGAAAAGTTACCGATTCTGCGAAAAACACAATATAAGCTTTTTTCTGAATAAATAAATTCTCAAAAAAATCACAACAAATCTATCTTTTTCTAGTTCAGCAATTAGTATTCTTATGATTTTGGTGATATAATCAGTAATTGAATGGTTTGACAAAGGAAAGATGAGTTGTGACCTATATAACAGATGAGCCCAGAAAGATGAGGAAACGAATGAGAGCAAGAGTAATTTACAATCCTACTTCCGGAAGAGAAATGCTGAAAAAAAGCATGATTGATATCCTTCAAATATTGGAAGAAGCAGGCTATGAGGCCAGTGCTTATGCCACGACACCAGAACCCCTTTCTGCTACAAAAGAAGCAGAGCGTGCCGCTTTGGCCGGTTTCGATCTGATTGTTGCGGCAGGTGGTGACGGTACCGTGAACGAAGTTATCAATGGCATCGCCGGATTGGGCAACAGACCAACAGTCGGCATCATACCTGCGGGGACCACAAATGACTATGCCCGTGCTTTGAAGATTCCGCGCTCAAATATGTTGGATGCAGCCCGCATCATCGCGGCGGGTAATGCCATACCGATGGATATTGGTCAATCGAATGATACTTATTTCATTAACATCGCAGCAGGCGGCTATCTGACAGATTTGACCTACGACGTCCCGGCCAAACTGAAAACCATTTTCGGCTACCTTGCCTATTTGGTGAAGGGTGCCGAAAAAATCCCGCAACTCAAACCGATGCATATGCGCATAGAATACGAGGGCGGGGTATATGACGGTATGGCTTCGATGTTCTTTGTAGCTTTGACAAACTCCGTGGGCGGCTTTGAGACGATCGATCCGAACATCGTTTTGGGTGACGGCAAGTTCACTCTGTTTATCGTAAAGACTGCTAATATTTTTGAAATCCTGCAACTGTTGGCCCAGGTACTGAACAATGGCAGACATCTCGAAAATTCGAATGTCCTCTACACACATACTAGCTTTGTGAGAGCGGAATCCATGGATGGTTCACGCTTGATGATCAACTTGGATGGTGAGTATGGCGGGGATGCACCGACTCTGTTCACAAACCACCAGCAACACATCAAAATCATCGGAAACACTTCCGATTACGCTGATCCGATTGAAGAAGCTGATGGAGATATTCTTGAAGGTGCCGGGACCGGCTTCATGAAGGAAGTTGAAACCTTGCACCCGGATGAAGTGAACGACAAACGCTTGCCTTACGACGGTAAAAACTAAAAATTGAAAACAGAAAGAATGCCCGGCCTCTCGGTCTTATGATGAGAGGTCAGGGGCATTTTTTGTTATACTGGAAAAAAGAAACGTTTATGCTAAAGGGGACTTGCCGTATGCCGAAAAAACAGAAGAAATTATCGTTCCTATTATTCTTGAGTGGACTGCTGCTTGTAGCCTGCGGGAAAGAGGGGGATTCCCAGATTGTAGCGATCAACAATGAAACGGAATACGAAGAAGTGGTCGCGCAGGATGTGGCCTACGTCTACTTCGGATTCGATGACTGCCCTTACTGTAAGGAATTCCGTCCGATCCTGGAAGAGGAATTGGCGGAAACAGAGCAGACCGCCTATTACTACAATACGAAAAAACGCGCCAAGGACGTCAACTATGACGAGGTGCTGGATACATACGGCATCGCGTTCGTCCCCATCCTGATCAAGCTGGAGGACGGAAAAGCGGTCGGTTCTGTCAATCTGGACACCGTAGCCGACTTGCCAATGTTATTGGCGGAAGAATAGCAGACGAGGATTTCTGGCTGAGCTTGTCCGATAACCTTAAAGAATCGGACAACCAACCAGCAAGAATGCCCGAGAATGTCCGATAACTGCAAAGAATCGGACAACTAACCAGCAAGAATGCCTGAGAATGTCTGATAACCGTAAAGAATCGGACAACCGGCAAGCAGGACTACCCGAGAATGTCCGATAACCATAAAGAATGGGCTGCCCCCAAAAAACTGGAGCAGCCCATTCGCATTATTTCCACACTAATTGCCAAGTAACACCGAATTGGTCGGTAACCCAAGCTACCGCGCGCAATTCGCCGACTGCTTCAGGTCCCATCATCACAACGCCATCTGCGGATAAGGAATCAAAGTAGTTATCGAAGCTGGCTTCATCTTCGCAGTCCACGTAGAGGGAAACGGCCCAAGTCATATCCGGCAAAAAATCCTCCTCCATATCCATCGCCATGAAATCCTGTCCGTTCAGCACAAACTGCTCATTGATTACGCGGCCGCCTTCCCCATGTTCGTCCTCATCGATCTTGGTGAGGGAGGTCACGCTGGAATTTGGAAAAATGGAAACATAAAAGTGCATCGCTGCTTCTGCAGTTCCCGGCAACGTCAAAAAGGGAACAATCCGTTGTCCGCTCATTTTGTCATCCTCGCTTTCTTCCTGTACCCATCAGCAACTGGTCTGTATACTTCCATTATACTAAATAAGGTTGGAACTTCCTATCGATAAGATGCGCCGCATCAGGCGATATTATGAGAATGTACTTATTTTTTCCAAACAAATGGGCTTGCTGTATCGAGACCACTTCTTTTTTGGTATAATGAATCAGAATGAAAAATTATGAACTGAGGAGCACATATGAAAAAACAATATACGGTAGCACCGGTAATAAAAAATGAGAAGATGACTGTAACATTTGAGGACTTAACGTCAGAAGGTATGGGTGTCGCAAAAGTTGAGGGTTATCCATTATTTGTAGCGGATGGACTACCGGGTGAACGTGCCACCATCAAAGTGACAAAAGTCGGCAAATCGTTTGGATTCGCCCGCATTGAGGAAAGATTGAGCAGTTCTCCTGACCGTATCCCGACACGCGATGTTAAAGGAACACGCGTTGGTACGATGCCATTGCAGAACTTGCGTTACTCTGCCCAATTGGCATTCAAAAAGAACAACGTCGAACAAGTGATGAAACGCATTGCCAAATTGCCTGAAGTCGAAGTCAAACCGACAATCGGCATGGAAAATCCTTGGGGTTACCGCAACAAAGCACAGATCCCGGTACGTCAAAAAGACGGCAAATTGGTTACCGGATTCTTCCGCACCAACACACATGAATTGATCCCGATGGAAAACTTCCAGATCCAGGATCCAAAAATCGATGAAGCCATCGTAAAAGTCCGTGACATTCTGCAAGAATTCAACGTGAAAGCATACGACGAGAAAAAACATACCGGAAATATCCGTCACATCATGATTCGCCGCGGTTATTACACAGGTGAAATGATGGTTGTCTTGGTGACGCGTACGGCGAAATTGTTCCCGCAAAGCAAAATCATTCCGGCTATTTTGGAAGCTTTACCGGAAGTGGTCAGCATCGTCCAAAACGTGAACCCGAAGCAAAACAATGTCATCCTAGGTGACGAAACGATCGTATTGCACGGTGAAGACGTTTATCACGACAAACTGATGGGCCATACATTTGCCATCTCTTCCCGCTCATTCTATCAAGTGAACCCGATCCAAACGGAAAAACTTTATAAATTGGCGATCGAAGCTGCGCAATTGACAGGCGAAGAAACCGTCATCGATGCCTATTGCGGAATCGGAACGATCTCCCTGTCATTGGCTGAAAAAGCGAAACACGTTTATGCGATGGAAGTTGTTCCGGATGCCGTGAAAATGGCCGAAATGAATGCTGAAGCAAATAACATCGACAACATTACCTTCGAAGTCGGCGCTGCCGAAGAAGTGATGCCGAAATGGGCTGCTGAAGGCGTCAAAGCCGATGTCCTGGTTGTCGATCCTCCACGCAAAGGCTTGGAACCGGCTTTCATCGAAGCTGCTTTGGAAATCGCTCCTGAGCGTATCGTCTACGTCAGCTGCAACCCAGCTACTATGGCACGCGACCTACAGTTATTCCACGAAGGCGGCTACAGCGTAGGCAGCATCCAACCGGTGGATCTGTTCCCGCAAACACTGCATGTTGAGACGGTGGTGTTGATGTCAAGGGTTGAGAAATAGAAGGGCAGAAAGTGCCTGAAAATAAAGGGTTTCCGAGCATTGAACTATTCTCGCGGCTGTGCTGCCGGAGGTTACAATGCAAGGAAACCCTTATTTTTATTGTTCGTGGTAACATATCAACGGCCCTGAAAGGAATAGGGTTGAGTTGACAGCTTAGATAACGCTTATTTTTATAGGGGTTGAGGAGATAGGATAGATGTGGGATTTGAGTAAGAATATTAACATCATATTTTTTATAAGTAATTACTATTACAGTTGCTAATAAATAATAGATTTATATTGTAACTGTAATTACTTTATGTTACGATTTAAGTGCATTATTGCGAAAGGAGGCACGACCTATGCCGGAAAAAATGCAAAAAGCAAAAGTGCCTATGGAGCATCACAACATGGCCGACTTTCTCAGAGGGCAATCTTCAAAGATACTCTCCTCTTTGTCAAAAGAAGATAAAACAGCGTTTATATTGAAAAATGGAAAACCTATAGCGGTTGTCATGTCTAACGAACGCTATGAGCGACTGCTAAAAGCAGGAATTGATATTAATGAATATTGATGAGGAGGAAGGTATTATGACATCCAGAAAAATGACACGAGTCATGTTTGATGACGAAAGTATAAATGTAAGCAAAGAGGTTGAGCTAGTCTTCTCGATTGCCAACACTCTTAGGGGGCCCTACAAATCTGACAAATATAAAGATGTAATTATTCCGATGATTATTATCCGCCGTTTGGAGTGTGCTCTTTCGCCAACCAAAGATGCGGTCGTAAAGAAATTTGAGAAGAACCCAAACACGCCAATTAAGATATTACAAAGGATATCAACATTGAATCAATTACGCTGTTCGCTTTTTTTGTAGAATTGAAAGAGAAAAAACAAAGCCGATGGCTTTTTCAGTCGCAAATATGCAGAATATGGGCCTCTTAATACCGATCAGTATGTGTGGGCATAAGCAGGATTCTGTTTTTTTCATACGAAGGCATGACAAAGAAACGTACGGATATTCTATTTTTTAGAGGTTACGCTACCCAAGCATTCAAATGACCCAACTCATTTTTTTGGATATTCCGTTTAGCGAATGCCAACATGACCAGAAAAGCCATGGTTACGAAAAGGTTCATTTTCTTTTCACCCCGTATAGTATGTTGCTCAAACAAGAAATCACGATCAAGACGCCCATTCACCCGTTCAATCGCAGTCCGCTTCTTGTACAGCCGCTTGAATTTGTGGCTATTACGCGCTACTTTATTGAAAACAC